>NZ_OZ245012.1:4360440-4711910 GCF_965223715.1 Thalassobaculum sp.
GTCTATGCGGCGGCGGCGGAAGGGATCAAGCACGTCACCATGGAGCTGGGCGGCAAGTCGCCGATCCTGGTGTTCGACGACGCCGACCTGGAGGCTGCCGTGAGCGGCGCCATCGTCGGCAACTTCTACAGCTCCGGTCAGATCTGCTCCAACGGCACCCGCGTGTTCGTGCAGAAGGGCATCAAGGAGGCGTTCCTCAAACGCCTGACCGAGCGGCTGGGCGACGTGGTGGTCGGCGACCCGATGGACGAGGCGACGACTTATGGCCCGATGGTCTCCGAACGGCAGCTCAAGATCGTCGAAGGTTATATCGCCAAGGGGATCGAGGAGGGCGCGCGGCTGGTCACCGGGGGCAGGCGGATCGAGCGCGACGGCTGGTACCTGGAGCCGACGGTCTTCGCCGATGTGACCGACGGCATGACCATCGCGCGGGAGGAGATCTTCGGCCCGGTGATGTCGGTGCTCGACTTCGCCGACGAGGCCGACGGCATCGCCCGCGCCAACGCGACCGAGTTCGGCCTGGCCGCCGGGGTGTTCACGCGGGATCTCGCCCGCGCCCACCGGGTGGTCGGTCAGCTCGAAGCGGGGAGCCTGTACATCAACGCCTACAACCTCACCCCGGTGGAAGCGCCGTTCGGCGGGGTGAAGGCGTCGGGTGTGGGCCGGGAGAACTCGAAGGAGGCGATCCACCACTATTCCGAGGTGCGGTCGGTCTATGTGGCGGTGAACGCGCCCGAGGCGCCGTATTGAGGGCGACTGACACTAACGCCTCCCCCTACTCCCCGGATTTATTCCGGGGCCCACGCTTGGGTTGCTCCGACCGTCGGAGAATGAATTTCTGAGGCCCGGTTAGAAGGATGTGTAGGCCCCGGAATAAATCCGGGGAGTGGGAGGAAGAGGAGAGTGGAGAGCAGCTACCCATCCCCCAAAGAGAGTTGGCCCGCACGCCGGGCAAGGCGTGCGGGCCGCTGCCGGGCGGCTCCGGGTCGTGGGGAGGGTCAGGCCGCCGGCAGAAGGACGGAGTCGATCACGTGGATCACCCCGTTCGACTGGCGTACATCGGCGATGGTGACACGGGCCGTGTTGCCCTGGCCGTCCACCAGCACGATGTCGTCGCCCATCCTTTTCGCGGTGTAGACGCAGCCGCCCACGGTGGTCACCGGATGGGCGCCGTTGTCGTCGACGATCATCTGGTTGATCGCGTCGCTCAGCGCGTTGGCCGAGACCACGTGGCAGGTCAGGATCTTGGTGAGCTGGGCCTTGTTCTCCGGCCGCAACAGGCTCTGCACCGTGCCGTCCGGCAGCTTGGCGAAGGCGGCGTCGGTCGGCGCGAAGACGGTGAAGGGCCCGTCGCTCTGCAGGGTGTCGACCAGGCCGGCGGCCTTGACGGCGGCGACGAGGGTCTCGTGATCCTTGGAATTGACCGCGTTCTCCACGATCGTGCGCGACGGATACATCGGCGCGCCGCCGACCATCGGGTTGCCGGCGGTCCGCGGCTCGGAGGAGGCCATCCTGCCGTTGTCGCCGGCGCAGGCGGCGGTCAGCAGCGCGATGGCGGCGACGGCGGCGACGATTGCCGCTTTGGGGGTGGTCTTCATGGTTGGGCTCCCTGGTCGTTTCCTGTGTGCCCGCCTCGCAGGAGCGGACTGGCCAGCAGGTACGGAGCCGGATCCCGACGGTTTCAGAAAATCGCCGGATGGGCGAATTTTTTGTCCGTGGAACGGTGGGGCAGGGACTGTCGTTCACCCCAGCACTCCCCGGATTCATTCCGGGGCCTACCCATCGATTGTCCCGGCCACCGGAGAATGACTTTCCGGCGACTGGGTCGCGTGACGCGTGGGCCCCGGACTGAATCCGGGGAGTGCGATAGTGAAAAAGCCCGCGCCGGATCTGACGCGGGCCTTTCCTGCTCTGTCACCGTCTTCCCGGTCACCGTCTTCCCGGGCCTGACCCGGGATCCAGACATCCGTGTGCTGGAGCGTTGTCGATAGATCGCCGACGCTCCGGCGCGCCGCACCCTGGGCCCCGGCGCGGGGCCGGGGAGACGAAAGGGGTTCGGGCGACCCTCAGTCCGCCGCCTCGGCGCCGAACTCGCGGGCGAGGTCGTTGGCGATGTCGGTGCGCTCCCAGGCGAAGCCGCCGTCCTTCTCCGCCGGCCGGCCGAAATGGCCATAGGCGGCGGTGCGGGCGTAGATCGGCTTCAGCAGGCCCAGATGCTCGCGGATGCCGCGCGGCGTCAGGCGGACCCGCTCACGCAGGATCTTGCCGAGACGGTCCTCGTCGACCCGCCCGGTGCCCTGGGTGTCGACATAGACCGCGACCGGCTCCGGCACGCCGATGGCGTAGGCGAGCTGGATCACGCATTTGTCGGCGAGACCGGCGGCGACCACGTTCTTCGCCAGGTAGCGCGCGGCATAGGCGGCCGAGCGGTCGACCTTGGTCGGATCCTTGCCCGAAAAGGCGCCGCCGCCATGCGGGGCCGCACCGCCATAGGTGTCGACGATGATCTTGCGTCCGGTCAGGCCGGCATCGCCGTCCGGACCGCCGATCACGAAGCGGCCGGTCGGGTTCACCAGCAGCCGGTCGTCGGCCAGGGTCCAGCCTTCCGGCAGGGCCTGGGTCACGAAGGGCTTCACCATCTCGCGCACGGTGTCCTGGTCGACCGACTCGTCATGCTGGGTGGAGACCACCACCGTGTCGATGCCGGCCGGCTTGCCGTTCTCGTAGCGCAGGGTGACCTGGCTCTTGCTGTCCGGGCCGAAGCGCGGCTCCTTGCCGGACTTCCTGGCCTCCGCCATCAGCCGCAGGATGCGGTGGGAGAACTGGATCGGCGCCGGCATCAGCTCTTCGGTCTCGTTGCAGGCATAGCCGAACATG
This sequence comes from Thalassobaculum sp., assembly GCF_965223715.1. Taxonomy (GTDB): domain Bacteria; phylum Pseudomonadota; class Alphaproteobacteria; order Thalassobaculales; family Thalassobaculaceae; genus Thalassobaculum. The sequence goes on from NZ_OZ245012.1 coordinate 4,363,318, forward strand.
ATGCCCTGGTCGCCGGCACCCTCTTCCTTCTTGTTGCCGGCATCGACGCCGAGCGCGATGTCGGAGGACTGGGCGTGCAGGCGGTTGACGATCTCGCAGGTCTCCCAGTGGAAACCGTCCTGCTCGTAGCCGATGTCCCTGATCGCCTCGCGGGCGATGCCTTCGACCTCCTTCAGCACCGCCTCGGGGCCGCGCACTTCGCCGGCGACGGTGACGTGGTTGGTGGTCGCCAGGGTCTCGCAGGCCACGCGCACGTCCTCGCCGGTGGCCAGGAAGGCGTCGAGCACCGAGTCGGACACCCGGTCGCAGACCTTGTCCGGGTGGCCCTCGGAGACGGATTCACTGGTGAACAGCCATGTTCTGTCGGTCATGTCTGACGGTCCTTTGTTGTTATCGGGAACAGGCGCCGGGGCGGGGCTGCGGCAGCGCGCGCCCTGCCCCGGCGCCGAAAGATCGGTGTCGTCCGGCCGGTCAGTCCGGCTTGCGGAAGATCTGGATGCCCCAGGCGAGATAGCCGGCATCGGCCGCCTTCACCCAGTTCTCCAGACCGACGATCATCTTGTCGAGGTATTCGGCCGACGCGCCGCTGTCGCGCAGCTTGTCGTAGTTGGTCACCAGGTCCTCGCGCACCCGGTCGTAGTGGGTGCGGAGCTGGTTGGTCATCTCGCGCTGCTCGACGGTCTCCAGGCCGACCGCGGAGGCCGCCTCGCGGTAGAACCGCATGGAGCCGAGCGAGGTGAGTTGGAGGCGGTCATAGACCGGCTGCAGCACGCCTTCCGGCACGTCGTCGGCCTGCATCGGGTCGGTGAAGATGAAGTGGCCGCCCGGCTTCAGCACCCGGTGCACCTCGGCCAGCACCTTGGCGCGCTGGTCGGAGTGCAGGATCGCGTCCTGGCTCCACACCACGTCGTAGCTGCCCTCGGGCTCCGGAATGTCCTCGAACACACCGTGGACGACCTTGATCTTGTCGGCCAGCCGGTCGCGCCGGATCTTGTTCCGGTTGGTGTCGTTCTGGATCTCCGAGATGTTCAGGCAGGTCGCCGTGTTGCCGTAGCGCTTCACCAGCCGGCGCATCGCGCCGCCATAGCCGGCACCGATATCCAGCACCCGGGTGTTCTGATCGAGACGCGGCAGGGCTTCGGCCATCTTGTCGATGGTGGTGTCGCTGGCCTCGCGGATCACCTTGGTGTCGTCATAGATGCCGACATGCAGGTCCTCGCCGCCCCAGACCATGCTGTAGAAGGTGTCGGCGTCCTCGCTGTCGTAATAGTCCTCGGCGACATCGCGGACATCGGTCTCGCCCTCGTCGCGGGTACCGCCGCCCCAGCGCACCACGTGCAGCGTCGACTTCTCGGCGACGTGGATGAAGAAGTCCGGGTCGGCGTCGGCGTAGGTCTCCTGGAAGTCGCCATAGGTCCGAACCCGCTGGAACCCGGCCTCCGACAACAGACGACGGACGTAGTTCTTGCGGATCGGGCACATGTTCAGCGTGTAGCTGGACCCGTCCGGGAAGCTGTATTTGAAGCGCGCCAACCCCTCATCGACATGCTCCGGCTCGGCCGTCACCTTGTCGCCGGCGTAATAGTATTTGTGCTTGGTGCTGAAGCCGTGGTCGAGGATGGCGTCGTAGTTGCGCTGGTCCAGGATCAGCATGCCGTCATGCTTCAGCGCCGCATAGAATTCGGCGAGCGCCCGTCGCCGGTCGGCTTCGGTATGAAGGTGCGTGAACGAGTTGCCGAGGCAGATGATCGCGTCATACTTGCCCTGGATGTCGCGGTTCAGCCAGCGCCAGTCGGCCTGAACGGTCTTCAGGATCAGGCCGCGGGACTGGGCGTTCTGGAACGCCTTGGCGACCATCGCCGCCGAGCCGTCGGCGGAGGTGACGTTGAAGCCGGCCTCCTGCAGACGCACCGAGTGGAACCCTGTTCCGCAGGCGACATCGAGCACCGTCTCCTTGCCGCGGGCGCGGAGCACGTCGATGAAGAACTGGCCTTCGCCCTCGGCCCGGGCGGTCCAGTCGATCAGCTCGTCCCACTTCTCCACGAAGGACATGATGTACTCGCCGCGATAGAGGTCGGTGTCGCGGTTCTCGAGCGGATTTTCGCCGTATGCCTGCTCGTCGAGCTGGAGCTCGGCGTTTGTGGTCTGGCGGGCGGTCTGCTCCATGGTGGCCTCCGGTCGTTGTGGGGGACCGGGCGTCCTGGGCTGCATCCAAAGGTGCCGCCTACGGCCCTTGATACGGCCAGCAGGCCCGATCGCGGGTTCAGGCCATTCACGCGGGATGGTCCGCGTGAAATGGCGATGCGAAATCTTGGTCCGATCGCGGCTACCCCTCCCGACGGCCCCTGAAGGCCGGTCGATCCAAGCCGCGACGGCGTTGATTGTGACGGGCGTGAGCGGCCCGCGTTCTTGATCTTGGCGTGGCGGAGATCGGATCGCCGCCGCGCAGCCTCGTGCCCCGGCGCCCGGTATCGGTCGGCGGCGACCGACATACGGCGCGTGTCGGTTGCAGCATGTTTAGTGTCCTAATTTCGACATAACAAGCCGGAATACGACACGAAACCGGGTTGACATCGCGTATGGCCTTGATCGCGCTGGATAATGCCCGCCTGAAAAAATCCATGATTCTGTCAGCACTTAGCTTCTCCGGGCGCATGGCGGGCCGCGAATGGCCCCAAAACGACCAGGGATGACGTGCCGAACTAGCCAACCGGCCGCCGGGACGCCGCAGCGCAGCATCTAGATGCTTGCGAATGCGAGTCGCTCGCAATAAAGTCCGCTGCGACAGACTTCCGAATCAAGGAGCCGAAACCATGCGCAGGTCCCCATGCGCGATCCGTCTCGACGACCGCAGGTCGGCTGACCACAGGACGTCTGGCCGTCCGGTATCGGCACGCCAGGTGTCGGCATGAGCGACCCTGTCGGCACCACCGATCCCGCCGCTGCGGGCGATGTCGTGACCGCCGCCGGTGGTGGCCTGCCGGTGGATGGCGCGCTGACCGCCGGCGCGACCGAAGCGGACTGGCTCACCACGCTGACAGACATGCTGGCCGCGGGCGGCCCTGTGGTGGCGATCCTGCTCGCCATGTCGGTGATCGCCCTGGCCATCGTGCTGGTGAAGCTCTGGCAGTTCCGCTCCGCGCGGCTGGGCGACCGTGCGTCGGTGCGCAACGCCCTGACCCTGGTGCGGGCCGGCCGGCCGCATGACGCCCTGGCGGTCGTGCGCAGCAAGCGCAACCCGGTGGCCCAGGCGGTGGCGCGCGCCCTGATCGGCCACCTGCGCGGCCTGCCGGATCATAAGGTCCGCGAGGAGGCCGTGCGCTTCGGCGGCGACATGCTGGAGGAGCTCCGCGGCTATCTGCGTCCGCTGGAGGTGATCGCCTCCCTGGCGCCGCTGCTCGGTCTGTTCGGCACCGTGCTCGGCATGATCGGCGCGTTCCAGCAGCTCGAGGCGGCGGGCAACCAGGTGAACCCGGCGGTGCTGTCGGGCGGCATCTGGGAGGCGCTGCTGACCACGGCGGTGGGGCTGGCGGTCGCGATCCCGGCGGTCGCCGCCCTGAACTGGCTGGAGCGTGCGGTCGAGCGCACCGCCCATGAGATGGACAGCGCCATCACGGGCGTCTTCACACAGGATCTCTCCACGCTGTTGGGGGAAAGCGACGGTCATGGCTACGAGCGCGAATTCGAACGTGGACGCGGGCCTGCCCGGCTACGGACCGCCGCGGCTGGCGAATAGCGGACGGCGCCGCCGGGCGGTCATCAGCCTCACACCACTGATCGATGTGGTGTTCATCCTGCTGGTGTTCTTCATGCTGGCCTCGAGCTTTCTCGACTGGCGGACCATCGACCTGAACGCCCCGGCCTCGGCGGGGGCCGGCAGCGCGATGACCGGCGCCATGCTGCTGGAGGTGCGCCCCGACGGCCTGCGCCTGAGCGGGCACATGGTCACCCTGGACGAAGCCGAGACCAGGATCATGGCCAAGGTGCGCGAGAAGGCGGATCAGCGGGTGCTGATCAAGCCGGCCGAGGGCGTGGCCCTGCAGGACACGGTCCGCGTGCTCGACCGCCTGTCGGCGGCGGGCGTCGCCAACATGTCCTTCGTGCGTTCGGGCAGCCGGTAGGAGCCTCCCATGTCGCTCGTGAGACAGCGTCCGAAGAACGAGGACGACCGGATCCTGCCGCTGATCAACGTCGTCTTTCTGCTGCTGATCTTCTTCATGCTGGCCGGACGGCTGGCCGCGACCGACCCGTTCCAGATCGACCCGCCGGTCTCCGCCAGCGAGGGGCTGGTGACGGTCGAGGACCTGCTGGTGCAGGTCGGCGTCGATGGCCGTCTCGCCCTGAACGGCGAGGAGATGGGCGAGGATGCGTTGGGGGCCGCCGTCGCTGAGCGGATCTCCGAAAACGGTGCGGCCGCAGCACCGGTCCGGCTGAAGGCCGACGGCACCGTCGAGGCGGCGCGGGTGGTCGCGATCATGGAGATCCTGCGGGGCGCCGGTGTGGAGTCCGTCCAGCTCCTGACCCTGCCGGCCGGAGACGGCTGATGCGGATCCGGTCGCGCCATATGGGACTGGCCATCGGCGTCGCGCTGGCGATCCATGTCGCCGCCGCCATTGCCATGGTTCTGGAGCCCGAGAAGAAGGGAGCTGCTGCCACCGGCATGGGCGGCATCCAGGTCTCGCTCGGCCCTTCCGGTGGGGCGCCCGGCAGCGTCGCCCAGGTGGTGAGCGAGGTCGACAAGGCCGATCCGGTCGAGCCGGCCGCCGCCCCCGTCGCCAAGCCGGAGACCGCCCCGCCGGACAAGGCCGAGACCCAGCAGCCCCCGCCCGAGACCGCCCGGCCGAGCGAGCCGCCGCCGCCCGCACCGGCGGACGCGGCCGTGGAGACGGCGGAGGTGGTGCAGCCGGTCGATGAGGTGATCGCCATCGCGAAGCCGGAAAAGGTGGAGACCCCACCGCCGCCGGAACCGGTGAAGATCGAGCGGCCCGAGCCGCCCGAGAAGCCGGTGAAGGCAAAGCCCGAGCCGGTCGAGGTCGCCCGGGTCGAACCGGAAGCGCCGCCGGTGGAGACCCCGCCGATGCCGGTCACCCGGCCGGAGCCGCCGAAGCCGCAGAAGACCCAGGTCGAGCCGACCCCGGCGCCGCGGCAGACCGCTGCCCTGGCGGTGGAGGCCCCGACCAAGGCCCAGGCGCAGCCCGCCCCTTCCCAGACCCAGGGGGCGGCCGGCCGCAGCGGTGTCGGCCAGTCCCCCCTGTCCGGCAGCGCCGAGTCCAGCAGCGGCGGCGGGCGGCCGGGCGTGTCGGTCGACTACGCCTCGATCCTGCAGGCCTGGCTGGAAGACCATAAGGAATACCCCCGCCGCGCCCGCAGCCGGCGCCAGGAGGGGGTGGTGATGCTGTACTTCGTCATGGACCGCAGCGGCCATGTGCTGGAGTACCGGATCGACCGCAGCTCCGGCTACGACCTGCTCGACCGGGAGGTGGAGCAGATGATCCAGCGCGCCCAGCCCCTGCCACCCCTGCCGGACGAGATGACCCAGGCGCGCCTCGAGCTGGTCGTCCCGGTGCAGTTCCAGCTTCGCTAGAACGTGGCCCGCCATCCGGTTCCTCTCTATCCTGGCCGAAAATGCCAGGGAGGCGGGACATGCCGGATACCGACGGGCCGATCAGTTACTTCACCGAGGACACGTCCGTGGAGACCGTGCTCGCGCGGATGGGCGAGCCGGAGAACGCGCGCCTCGCCGAGGTGATGCGCTCGGTCATCGCCCATCTGCACGCGGTGGTGAAGGAGGTTGAGCCGACCTATGGGGAATGGATGGCGGCGATCCGCTTCCTGACCGAGACCGGCCAGATGTGTGACGCGAAGCGCCAGGAATACATCCTGCTCTCCGACGTGCTGGGCGTGTCGATGCTGGTCGACGCGATCAACACAAGGCGGCCGAGCGGGGCGACGGAGAACACGGTGCTCGGCCCGTTCCATGTGGAGGGGGCGCCGGACCTGGCGATGGGCGACACGATCTCCCAGGACGGCCAGGGCGAACCGCTGGTGGTCCGCGGCCGGGTGGTGGACGGCGACGGCACGCCGGTGCAGGGAGCCGTGATCGACACCTGGCAGACCAGCCATGACGGGTTCTACGACGTCCAGCAGCCCGAGCAGCCGGAGAACAACCTGCGCGGCATCTTCCGCACCGGGGCCGACGGCCGGTTCTCCTACCGCTCGGTCAAGCCGAGCTTCTATCCGATCCCGGACGACGGGCCGGTGGGCCAGCTCCTGCATGGGCTGGGGCGCGGGAATATCCGCCCGGCCCATCTGCACTACATCGTCAGCGCGCCCGGCTTCGAGACGGTGACGACCCACATCTTCGTCCATGACGACCCGTATCTGGACAGCGACGCGGTGTTCGGGGTGAAGCAGAGCCTCATCCGGGAGTTCGTGAGGCACGACGATCCGGACCGGGCGGCCGAGTTCGGGGTGGCCAACCCGTTCTGGACGGTGGAGACAGATTTCGTGCTGACGCCGGCGGCCTGAACGCGAACGGCCCGCCTCCAGAGAGGCGGACCGCGTGAGGTCGCTCGAGAAGCCGGGGTCAGTCGAGGCGGGTGATCCGTCCCTCCACGCCGGTGGAGACCGTGCCGCGGGTCTCGACATAGTCGATCACCTGTCCGGCCAGCAGGCCGCCGGAGATGCCGTCGATCAGCACCTTGGCCTGGCGCAGCATGCCGTAGCCGTCGCCGCCGCTGCCGACATAGTCGTTGGTCGCTAGCGTGTAGGTGGCGTTGTCGTCCAGCGGCTTGCCGCCGACCGTCACCTCCGTGATGCGGGAGCCGACCGGTTTGGAGGCATCGAAGGAGAAGGTCAGGCCGGAGACCTGCGGGAACCGCCCCTGCCCGTCCTCCACGCCGCTCACCCCGTGTTCCAGGGCCTCGCGCAGCACCGCGCCGGTAAGCTCCAGCTTGACGGTCGAATTGCCGAACGGCAGCTCGGTCAGGATGGTCTTGCGGGTCAGTTCCGTTCCGGCCGGATAGACCGTATCGCCCCGGATGCCGCCGCCATTCGCAAGGCCGATATCGGCCCCGGTGGCGGTCCGGCTCGCATCGGCGACCAGGTTGCCGAAGGCGGTCTCCTGGGACCGGATCGCCGCCCGGCGGGTATCCATTTCCACCGCCGTCTTGCCGATCACCTGGCCCAGGCCCTGGTCGAGGGCCGCCGCATAGGCATCGACCTGCTGCTGAACCGTCGGGTCGGGCGTGGCGCCGCCGGTTGCGATCAGGTCGAAGGTCGGGGTCCACACCACGGCCATCTTGCCGCGCTTCTCGACCTTGTCGAGGGTGATGGTGGTCTTGGCGATGAACTCGCCCTCCGCACCGCCGCCGACCAGCATGTCGCGGCCGTCGTAGTAGATGCGGGCCACTTCGTCATGGCCGCCCAGCACCAGATCGACATCCTTGACCAGCCGGGTCAGTTCACGATCCGGGCCCTCGCCGGCATGGCTCAGCGCGATGATGAAGTCGGCGCCAAGCTCTTTCAGCGCGCCGACCGCGGAGGTCGCGGCCTCGGTGTAGTCGGCGAAGGCGACGCCGGGACCCGGGCTGGCGAGGAAGGTGGTGTCCGGCGTGGTCAGGCCGAACAGCCCGATCTTGTAGCCGTTCATGTCGATGATCTGCGGCCCCTGAACACCGGGGAACGGCTGGCCGTCCAGGGTGACGTTGCTGGAAATCCAGGCGAAGTCGGATTCCGCCACCCGGGCCTTGAGCACCTCGTCGCCGAGATCGAACTCGTGGTTGCCGAGGGTCGCGTACTGGATGCCGACCATCTCGGCCAGCGCGATCATGTGCGCGCCCTTGTCGATGCCGCTCATCAGCGACGGCGAGATCATGTCGCCACCGTAGGTGACCAGCGGGAACGCCCCTTCGGCCTTGGCCGCGCTCTTCTCCTGGGCGATCACGGCGGCGACCTTGCCGGCGTTGTCCATCTTGTCCCAGTCGTTGAAGTGCAGGATCACGAGTTTCAGCGGCTCGGCGGCCGCGGGTCCGGCCAGCGTGACGACAGCCACGAGCGCGAACGCAAATGTGCGCAGGAAGGAGAACATCATCGACTCCATCGATCAGCGGAAGGCGGAAGAACCTGACGGTAACAGTACTGTAACACGCCGATCGGACCAACACGCCTTGGCGGGCGATTCTAGCCCATGGGTGTGACCGTTTGGGTGCAGACGCCGCCACCCCGCCGTCGTCCTGACGCAAGTCAGGACCAAGCCGCGATGCCGATGCAGGGTCGGAGCCTGGGGAGGTGCAGGATGCTTGATCCTGATTTGCATCAGGATGACGGGAGGGGGTACAGGGCCGCCTACCGCGTCACGCTCGCGCCGCTTTGGGTGAACAGGATCTTGCGTTCGGCGTCGTCCGGTGGGGCGGAGCGGCGGAATTCCTTCCCCAAGTCGACCGCCCGCTGCACCGCCGGCCGGTCCTTGATGGCCGCCCGCCAGCGGGTCACGTTGGGATAGGCCTCCAGGGACGCGCCGAGCGGCTTGGCGATCAGCACCCAGGGCCAGCAGATCATGTCGGCGATGCTGTACTCGCTGCCGACGATCCACTCGCGACCCTCCAGCCGACGCTCCAGCACCGCCACGCAGCGGTCGTATTCGTTCAGGTACCGGGTCTTGGCGTAGGGCACGTCCTCCGGCGCGTAGTTGACGAAATGGCTGAGCTGCCCAGCCATCGGTCCCTGGTTGCCGGTCTGCCAGAACAGCCATTCCAGCACCTCCTTCTCGCCGCGAGGGTCGCTCGGAATGAACCGCCCGGTCTTGCGCGCCAAGTAGTGCAGGATGGCGCCGGACTCGAAGACCGGTATCGGGTTGCCGTCCACATCATGGTCGACGATGGCCGGCATCCGGTTGTTCGGGCTGATCGCCAGGAACTCGGGCTTGAACTGGTCGCCCTTGGAGATGTTCAGCGGGATCAGATTGTAGTCGATCCCCAACTCTTCCAGCAGGATCGCCACCTTCCAGCCGTTCGGGGTGGGCCAGTAGTAGAAGTCGATCATGCCGCGTCCTCCTCCTTCGTGCCGGCCACCCCGTCGGCGCGCAGGGCGGCGATCTCGGCTGCCGTGAACCCGGCCGAGGCCAGCATCGCGTCGGTATCCGCCCCCAGCAGCGGGGCGCCATGGGACAGGTCCGGCGTGCTGACCGAGAAGGTCGCCGCGGGGCGCGCCTGGCGGACCCGTCCCGCCTGGGGATGGTCGAGCTCGACCACGATGCCGGTCGCCTGGATCTGCGGGTGGGTGATCATGTCGGACCGGGTCAACACCGGCGCGCAGGGCACGTCATGGGCCTCCAGCCGCTCCAGCCAATGGGCCGAGCTGTCGGTGGCGATCACGCTCTGGGTCAGGGTCAGCCGGTCGTCGATGTTCTCGTGCCGCAGCGCCGGGGTGAGGAAGCGCGGGTCCTCCAGCCATTCCGGCCGCTCAAGCGCGGCGGTCAGCGATTTCCACTGCTTGTCGGTGTTCACCGCCACGGTGATGTAGCCGTCGGTGGTCTCGTAGATCAGGTCGATGAAGCTGGCGGCCTTCTCCTGCGGGAACTCGCCGCCGACGAAGGTCTGGCTGCCCATGTCGGAGTGCCACAGGAAGTCGATCACGCTGTCCAGCATGGAGACCTTCACGTGCTGCCCCTCGCCCGAGCGCTCGCGCTTCAGCAGGGCGGCGGTGATCGCCTGGGCCGAGGTGTAGCCGGTCAGCTTGTCGGGGATGATGGTGCGCACCAGCCGGGGCCGGGCGTCGTCCGACCCGCCCTGGATCGAGGTGAGGCCGGACAGCGCCTGGACCAGCGGGTCGTAGACCGGTTTGTCGGCATAGGGACCGGTATCGCCGAAACCGCTGATCGAGCAGTAGACGATGGACGGGTTCACCGCCCGCACTGCCGTCTCGCCGAGGCCCATGCGGTCGGTCACGCCGGGGCGGAAGTTCTGCACGAAGGCGTCGGCCGTGGCCGCCAGCTTCAGCACCGCCTCCACACCGCGCGGGTCCTTCAGGTTCAGGGCGACCGACTTCTTGGATCGGTTGTTATTCAGGAAGGAAGCGGAGAAGCCGCCCTGGCGGTTGGCCATGGCCCGGGTGAAGTCGCCGCCGGCCGGGTGCTCGATCTTGATCACCTCCGCCCCCTGGTCGGCGAGCAGCATGGTGCCGAGCGGGCCGGAGACCACGCTGGTCAGATCGATGATGCGGAAACCCTCAAGCGGTCCGGCCATGAACGAGCTCTCCCCCGGTTGGCGCCGTGCGTGGATGCAAGGTCGTGCTCGGCGGGGCGGAGTCAACCACCGCGGGGCGGGGACGGGTACCGAGAAGCTGCGGAAGAGCTTTTCGCGATTTGGAACGAATGCGAGGGGCTATTGCGGCTGTTTCGGCACGGCGGCGGTCATCGCCCGTCGAAGGAGATGGTCTTCACCAGGGCGACGACCGGGGCACCGGGGCTGAGGCCCAGATCGTCCACAGACTCCCGGGTGACCCGGGACCGCAGACGGACGCCGTCGGCGATCTCCACCAGGGTCTCCGCATAAGGCGCCTCCTCGGACGCGGCGATCTCGACGATCCGGCCGCTGAGACGGTTGCGGATGCTGATGCCCTCCGGCGGCCGGGTCGCCAGGGCGACGTCCCGCGCGCGGATCCGCAGACGGACGCGGTCGCCGACGGGCACCTCGACGCGCGGGATGGAGACCGGCTGCCCGGCAAGGTCCAGTCGGGTGAGCCGGTAGCCGGCATCATGGCCGGTCACGGTCGCGGTTAGCAGGACGCCGGCCTCGAACCGGCCGGTGGCCGGCTCCAGGTCGAGCCTTTCCAGGATCGGGCCGACCGCGCCCTCGGCGATCACCCGGCCGGCGGAGAGCACCACCATCCGGTCGGCCAGCCGCGCCACCTCGGCGAGGTCGTGGCTGACATAGATCGCCGGGATCGGCAGGGCGTCGTGCAGCCGCTCGAAGGTCGCCAGGATGTCGGCCCGCGAGGCCTCGTCCAGGGCCGACAGCGGCTCGTCCATCAGCAGCAGGCGCGGCGCCGACAGCAGCGCCCGGCCGATGGCGACCCGCTGGCGCTCGCCGCCGGACAGGCGCTCCGGCCCGCGCTCCAGCAGCCGCTCCAGGCCGAGCAGCGCGACCGCCTCGTCGAAGCCCATGACCGGCGGCTGCCCGGCTGACCGGCGGGCACCGTAGAGCAGGTTGCGCCGCACCGAGAGATGCGGGAACAGGCTCGCCTCCTGGAACACGTAGCCGATCGGGCGCCGGTGGGGCGGCAGGTGCCGGCCGGCGGCATCGTCCTGCCAGGTCTCGCCGCCCACCGTCAGCCGGCCGGACAGGCGGGCGAGCCCGGCCATCGCCCGCAGGATCGTCGTCTTGCCCGAGCCCGAGGGGCCGAACAGGGCGGTGATGCCCCGCATCGGGGCGGTGAAGGCGGCGTCCAGGGCGAAGCCGCCCAGGGTGCCGGCGAAGCGCGCCTCGATCTGATCGGAGGTCGGGGTCACGGCCGCGCCCTCCCGATCCGCTTCTCCAGCAGCAGCATCGCCAGGATCACGGCGAAGGCGAAGACCACCATGCCGCCCGCCAGCAGATGCGCCTCGGCCCAACGCAGGGTCTCCACATAGTCATAGATCGCGATCGACAGGACACGTGTCTCGCCGGGGATGTTGCCGCCGATCATCAGGATCACGCCGAACTCGCCCATGGTATGGGCGAAGCCCAGCACCGCGCCGGTCAGGAACCCGCGTCGGGCCAGCGGCACCGCCACGCTCCAGAACCGGTCCCAGGGGCCCGCGCGCAGGGTGGCGGCGACCTCCAGCGGCCGGTCGCCCATCGCCTCGAAGGCGTTGCGGACCGGCTGCACGACGAAGGGCAGGGAATAGACAACCGACCCGATCACCAGCCCGGTGAAGGTGAAGGCGAGCGACCGTGCCCCGCCGAGGGACGCGAGCCACCCGCCCGGCCCGTCCGGTCCGAGCAGAATGAGAAGATAGAAGCCGAGCACGGTCGGCGGCAGCACCAGGGGCAGGGCGACCACCGCCGCCACCGCCTCCTTCCACCGGGCGGTGGAGCGGGCCAGCCACCAGGCGATCGGCGTGGCGATCACCAGCAGCACCAGGGTCGTCACCGCCGCCAGGATCAGGGTCAAGCGGACCGGGGACCAGAGCTCGGCCAGGTCGGGCATGGGCGCTCCCGTCATTCAACCGGGGTGACGTTCCCGGGGTCAGGTTCCCCGGGTCAGTTTCCTGGGGCGTACCCGTATTTCTCCAGAACCGCCAGGGTCTGCGGACTTCTCAGGAAGGCCATGAAGGCGAGGGCGGCGTCCCGGTCGGCCGCCGATTTCAGCAGCACCGCGTCCTGGGCGATCGGGTCGTGCAGGTGGTCCGGCACCATCCAGCGCGACCCGTCCTCATGAAGGGCGACCTGCGACGCGGCGACGAAGCCGAGCCGCGCGTTGCCGGTGGCGACGAACTGATAGGTCTGGGCGATGCTCGTTCCCTGGACCATCTCCCCCTCGAACCGGTCGCGCTTGCCGAGATGGGTCAGCACCTGCAGGGCCGCCGCGCCATAGGGGGCGGTCTGCGGATTGGCGATGGCGAGCTTGCCGAGACCCTCCGCGTCCAGGGTCTCAGGTCCGGTGACCAGACCGGGCTCGCGGCTGTACAGGGCGAGCCGCCCCTTGGCGTAGGTGAAGATCTGGTCGGGGTCGCCCAGACCCTCGGTCACGGCGCGGCGCGGCCGCTCCTGGTCGGCGGCGAGGAACACGTCGAACGGTGCACCCCCGGCGATCTGGGTGAAGATCTGGCCGGTGGAGGCGAAGCTGAGCACGGCCTGGTGGCCGGTGGCGGTCTCGAAGGCGGCGCCGATCTCCTTGGCCGCATCGGTGAAGTTGGCGGCGACCGCGACCCGGACCTCTCCGGCGCGGGCGGCGGTGCCGGAGACCGCAAGGAGCAGGGCGACAAGGGCGATCTGGAACAGGCGGGCCGGGACGGTCATCGCTTTTCCGATATGTTCATTGAAACATATCGGGACGGTCTCATGTCGGAGAAGCCCGGTCAACTGCGGTTCGCCGGCAGACCTCAGCTCTTCTGGTCGGCGAGCAGGGTCTGCAGCGCCTCCAGCTCGGTCTTCGTAGCGGCGGCGGCCTGATCCTCCATACGGCGATAGAGATCGAGCACGCTCTGGCCGAGCTCGGTCAGCTCCGCCCCGCCCCGGGCCGAACCGCCGCGCGAGGTGGTGACAAGCGGGGCGCCGAAATCCTCCTTCATGCCTTCCACCAAGCCCCAGGCGCGCTTGTAGCTCATGCCGAGGCGGCGGCCGGCGGCGGCGATGGACCCGGTCTCGACGACGCCTTGAAGCAGGTCGGCCTTGCCGGGGCCGACGGCGACGTTCGGGGCGATGACCACCCTGAGGCGGGGGCCGAGTGTCTTGTTCCAGGGACGCATGGCGAGAGCTTACCCGCTCTCCGGCGGCTTGGGCAGCGCGGCGTGAATACGTCGCCCCGATGCTCCGGAAGGTAATAATAAATCCTTTATAACCATGAAGATGGATCAGATATTTTAAAAAGTCTTTCCACCAACGCGCGGATTTCCTAGTGTTTCCGACATCGCACCGTCGGCAGCAGAACAGGCGGGCGGGTTCGCAGGACCGGCAAACGGCCGCGAACCGACATACGGAACGAAGCTAAGGGAGGCAGTTCCATGATCATCACGCGCAAGCATCTGCGCACCATGACCGCTGCGGTCGTCGGTGTCGCGGCCCTGGGTCTGGCGGCCGGCGCCGAGGCCAAGGTCGAAGGCGACACGATCGTTCTCGGTGCGGCGATCTCGCTGACCGGGAAATACGCGACCAACGGCGTGCACGCCCAGAAGGGTTACGATTTCGCGGTCGACAAGATCAACGACAACGGCGGCGTGACCGTCGACGGCAAGAGCTACAAGCTGAAGGTCGTCTACTACGACGACGAGTCCACCCCGGCCCGCGGCGCGGAGTTGGCGGAGCGGCTGATCAACCAGGACGGCGTCAAGTTCATGCTCGGCCCGTACAGCTCCGGTCTGACCAAGGCGATCGCGCCGGTGACCGAGAAGTACAAGATCCCGATGGTCGAGGCGGAGGGCGCGTCGCGGTCGCTGTTCACCCAGGGCTACAAGTACATGTTCGCGGTGCTCTCCACCTCCGAGCAGTATCTGGCCAGCGCCATCGCGCTCGCCGCAGAGGTGGCCGAGAAGCAGGGCAAGAAGCCGTCCGACATCAAGATCGCCATGGCGTTCGAGAACGATCCGTTCTCGCTCGACGTGAGGGCCGGCGTGGTCGATGACGCCAAGAAGTACGACATGAACATCGTCATCGACGACAAGCTGCCCCGCGACCTGTCCGACATGACCTCGACCCTGACCAAGGTGAAGGCGCTCAAGCCGGACCTGCTGGTGGTCTCCGGTCACTCCAAGGGTGCCGCGACCGCCGCCCGGCAGATCCAGGAGCTGAAGATCGACGTGCCGATGGTGGCGATGACCCACTGCGAGGCCGCCGACATCACCGCCAAGTTCGGGCCCGGCCCGACCGAGGGCATCCTGTGCCCGACCCAGTGGTCCGAGACCCTGGCCTATGAGGACGACCTGATGGGCACGGCGGCGCAGTACAACTCGGACTTCCAGAAGGCCTATCCCGAGTACTCGACGGTGCCGTACCAGACCGCCATGGCCAGCATGGCCGTGCAGGTGTGGGCCGACGCCTTCGAGCGGGCCAATTCCTTCGACACCGAGACGCTGCGCGACACGCTGGCGGCCACCGACATGCAGACCTTCGCCGGCGGCGTGAAGTTCTCGGAGGCCGGCAACAACATCGCCAAGCCGATGGTGCTGCGCCAGATCCAGGACGGCGAATACCTGGTGGTCGCGCCGACCAAATGGGCGGCGGCCGAGCTGCGCTACCCGCGGCAGCCGGAATACTGATCGCGACCTGACCGGCGACGGCGGGAGGACACCCGTTCTCCCGCCGTTCGTCTTGCCGTGAACCGGGGCCGCCGGTCCGCGTGAGGCCCAGCCTTCGTGCAGAGCCCGCGCCGCCGTCTCCGGAACTGGAGCGAGCACATGATCGACAATCTCCTTCTCCTGACCCAGGTGCCGATCCTCGTCGTCGACCTGGTGATCCAGGGGCTGTTCATCGGCGCCATCTTCGCGCTGGTCGCCTATGGCCTCGCCCTGGTCTGGGGCGTGATGAACGTGAAGAACCTGGCCCAGGGCGACATGGTCATCCTCGGCGGGTATCTGGGCTATCAGGCCACCCTGTGGGGCTATCACCCGATCATCGCCCTGCCGGTGGCGATCGTCGTCATGTTCATGCTCGGCTGGGCGATCTACGCGGTGATCATCCGCCGGGTGGTCGACCGCGACATGTTCACCTCGCTGCTCGCCACCTTCGGCCTCAGTCTGCTGATCCAGCAGATCCTGAACCTGATCTACGGCCCGGAGGTGAAGGTCGCCGATGCCGGCTTCGGCGATTTCGAGCTCGGCTCCTTCATCGTTATCCAGAACGTCCGGCTCTACAGCCTGCTGATGGCGGCCGCCCTGGCGCTGGCCATTGTGTTGTTCATGAAGAAGTCGCGCATGGGCCAGGCGATCCGCGCCACCGCCCAGGACGCCCGGGCCGCCCGGGTCCTGGGGATCGACACCGACCAGGTCTACGCCTTTACCTATGCCCTGAACGCCGCGATCTGCGGGGCGGCCGGGGTGCTGGTGGCGATGATCTGGGTGATCCAGCCCTATTACGGGATCGTCTACTCGATCCGCGCCTTCATCATCGTGACGGCCGCCGGCCTCGGCAATCTGCCGGGGGTGATCCTGACCGGCTTCGGCCTCGGGGTCTGGGAGAACGTGGCCGGCTTCGTGTTCGGCGCCGAGTTCGCGGTCGCTGCCGTCGTCCTCATGCTGGTGGCGGTGCTGATGTACCGCCTGATCCAGCTCTACCGCGTGCGCCAGGTGGTCCGATGAACTCGTCGCGTTCCCTCGATCTGAAGATCTATGCGGCTCTGATCGCGGTCGCCGTCCTGGTCCCGTTCTTCGCCCAGGACTACATCCAGACCGTCGCGGTCATGTGGCTGATGATCCTGATGGCGGTGACCTGGGACGTCACCGGCGGCCAGATGGGCTACAACTCGCTCGGCAACGTGGTGTTCTTCGGCATCGGCATGTACGCCTCGGCGATCGTGCAGATCGCCCAGTTCAGCGACGTCGCCGACTACACCGCGTCGTTCGGGGCCATCGTGGTCGACTTCACGCCCGGCCAGTACTTCACCGGCCTCGGGCTCGGCCTGGTGGCCGGCGGGATCGCCGCCTCGATCTTCGCCCTGATCATCGGGCCGGCCATGCTCGGCCTGCGCGGGCCGTATTTCGCGATCGGCACCCTGGGCCTTGCCATCGCGGTCGCCGAGCTGGTGTCGGGCTGGGAGTATGTGGGCGGCGGCGGCGGCATCTCCATGCCAGTCTATCCCGGACCGCCGACCGCCGGACCCTTCACCTTCTACGTCCTGCTCGGCCTGCTCGTGCTGGCGTGTCACCTGTTCGTGCGCTGGCTCTACTCGACCCAGTTCGGCCTCGCCATCAACGCCATCCGCGACGACGAGGACAAGGCGGAGGCGATGGGCATCCACACCAACCGCTACAAGACCATCGCCTGGGCCATCGCCGCCTTCTTCATGGGCGTGGGCGGGGCGATCTTCGGCAACATGTCCGGATTCATCGAGCCGCTGGAGGTGGCGTTCCCGACCACCACCTTCGGCATCTTCATGGTCGCCATGGCGCTGCTGGGCGGCAAGGGGACGCTCTGGGGGCCGGTGCTGGGTGCGGTGCTGTTCCATATCGTCAAGCAGGTCACCTGGACCTACCTGCTCGGCTGGCAGTGGGTGGCGCTGGGCGCGATCATCATCATCAACATCGTCTACTTCCAGCAGGGCATCCTCGGCTGGGCCCAGGACAAATGGCCGGAGGCTTTCGGGCTGACGGTCGACAGGAGCGGGGCGGCGCGTCCGGCCGCCGGGGAGGCTGCGGAATGACGGATGCGACCCCCAACGTTATCGAGGTCCGCGGCGTCTCCAAATCCTATGGCGGCGTGCAGGCCAATACCGACATCTCCATCGATGTGCCGGACGGAAGGATCACCGGGCTGATCGGGCCGAACGGCTCCGGCAAAACGACCCTGTTCAACTCGATCGTCGGCTATCACCCGATCGACAGCGGCTCGATCCGGTTCCAGGGCCGGGAGATCTCCAAGCTGCGGGTACCCGACATCGCCCGGCTCGGCATGCTGCGCACGTTCCAGCAGACCCGGATCTATTCGAAGATGAATTGCATGGACAACATGCAGATCTCGGTCAGCCACCGGGACAGCTCGCCGTTCTCCATCTTCGCCCTGCGCGACCGCGGCGAGATCGTCGAGGAGGCCGAGCGGCTGCTGGAGTTCGTCGGGCTCTACGAGAAGCGGTTCCTCATCTCCGGCGATCTCAGCTTCGGCCAGCAGAAGCTGCTGGAATTCGCCATGGCGCTGATGAACCGACCCAAGGTGCTGCTGCTGGACGAGCCGACCGCCGGCATCAACCCGACGCTGATCAACGGCCTGATCGACCGGCTGAAGCGGGCCAACGAGGAGCTCGGCGTCACCCTGTTCGTCATCGAGCACAACATGCGGGTGATCATGAACCTGGCCGGAAAGATCTCCTGCCTCGCCCATGGGGAGCTGCTCGCCACTGGCACGCCCGACGAGCTGCAGAACGACCCGCGCGTGGTCGACGCCTATCTGGGAGCGCATTGATGAGCGATCAGACCCCCACGGCGGCCGAGGCCGCGGCCCGGCGCACCCGCGGCTACGGCAGCGGCGATGTCTCCACCGTCATCTCGGTGGAGGACGTGGTCAGGCAGGCCCAGGCGATCGCTGAGGAGGGGCCGAGCGTCGCGGCTCTGGACGCCATGTGCGCCGGCGAGCCCTTCGTGGAGATCAACGACCTGCGCGCCGGCTACGGCAAGATGCAGATCCTGCACGACTTCAACCTGCGGGTCGGCAAGGGCCAGTCGCTCTGCCTGATCGGCCCGAACGGAGCGGGCAAGTCGACGGTCCTGCACTCGATCTTCGGCTTCACCAACATCTTTTCCGGCTCGATCGTGGTCGGTGGCAGCGATGTCACGCGTCTCAGCCCGCAGCAGAAGCTCCGGTCGGCCGGGATCGCCTATATCCTGCAGGACAAGTCTGTCTTCCCCGGCATGACCGTGGAGGAGAACCTGCTGATGGGCGGGTTCCTGAAGGACAAGCCGGCCGAGGCCAAGGCGGCCGCTGAGCGGGTGTTCGACAAGTACGACCGCCTCGCCGCCCGGCGCAACAAGCCGGCCGGCGTGCTGTCCGGCGGCGAACGGCGGCTGCTGGAGATCAGCCGGGCCCTGGTCATGGAACCCGAGGTCCTGCTGGTGGACGAGCCGTCCATCGGCCTTGAGCCCCGCTTCATCGACATGGTGTTCGAGATCCTGGGCGACCTGCAGCGGGTCGACGGCAAGACCATCGTCATGGTCGAGCAGAACGCCAAGAAGGGCCTGGAATTCGCCGATCTCGGCTATGTCCTGGTCTCCGGCGAGACCGCCCTGGCCGGGCCGGGCACGGAGCTGCTGGAGAACCCGGAAGTCGGCCGCTTGTTCCTGGGCGGCTGACCCCACGCCACGACCGGATGCGAAGAAAGCGCGGCCTGTCTGTTCGCGAGGCTGGACAGCGTGCCGATCAGGATTGTATACAAAGTTATACAAGCATTTTGACCTAAGGCCCGGCCAATCGCGGGCCGGGCGCGTCGGCGCCGCAGAAGGAGAGGAAGTCATGGCTGAATGGGATGTCGTCGTCGTCGGTGCCGGTAACGCCGCACTCTGCGCTGCCCTGTCGGCGCGCGAGTCCGGGGCCTCGGTCCTGGTGCTGGAGCGCGCGCATGAGGACGAAGGCGGTGGCAACACCCGCTTCACCGCCGGGGCCATCCGCACGGTCTATAACGGCGTCGACGACCTGCGCGCCCTGATGCCGGACATCACCGACGAGGAAGTGGCGATCACCGATTTCGGCACCTACACCGCCGACCAGTTCTTCGACGACATGTTCCGGGTCACCCAGTACCGCTGCAACCCGGACCTGGCCGAGACCCTGATCACCTCGTCCTACGACACGCTGATGTGGATGAAGGGCAAGGGTGTGCGCTTCCAGCCGATCTGGGGCCGTCAGGCGTTCAAGGTCGATGGCAAGTTCAAGTTCTGGGGCGGCCTGACCGTGGAGGCGTGGGGCGGCGGGCCCGGCCTGGTCGAGGCCCTGTGGGCGGCGGCCAAGAAGAACGGCATCGAGATCCGCTATTCCACCCGCGCGCTGTCGCTGGAATACGACGACGTGCGCGTCACCGGCGTGAAGGTGAAGGGGCCGAACGGCGTGGAGACGATCTCCGCCAAGGCGGTGGTCCTGGCCAGCGGCGGCTTCGAGGCCAACCCGGAATGGCGGACCCGCTACATGGGTCCGGGCTGGGAACTGGCGAAGGTGCGTGGCACCCGCTTCAACACCGGCGATGGCATCCGCATGGCGCTCGACATCGGCGCCTGCCCCTACGGCAACTGGTCCGGCGGCCACGCGGTCGGCTGGGACTTCAACGCGCCGGAATTCGGCGACCTGGCGGTCGGCGACAACTTCCAGAAGCACTCCTATCCGTTCTCGATCATGGTCAATGCCGATGGCAAGCGCTTCGTCGACGAGGGGGCGGACTTCCGCAACTACACCTACGCCAAGTACGGCCGGGTGATTCTGAACCAGCCGGGCCAGATGGCGTGGCAGATCTTCGACCAGCAGACCGTCCACCTGCAGCGCGACGAGTACCGCATCCGCCAGGTGACCAAGGTCACCGGCGAGACCCTGGAGGAACTGGCCGGCAAGCTGGAGGGCGTGAACAAGGACGCCTTCCTGGCCGAGGTGAAGGCCTATAACGACGCGGTCCAGACCGATGTGGAGTTCAACCCGAACGTCAAGGACGGCCGGGGAACGAAAGGCCTGTCGGTGCCGAAGTCGAACTGGGCGGTCCGGATCGAGCAGGGGCCGTTCGAGGCCTATCAGGTCACCTGCGGCATCACCTTTACCTTCGGCGGGCTGCGGATCGACGACCGCGGCCAGGTGGTGGACGTGGACCTGAACCCGATTCCCGGCCTGTACGCCGCCGGCGAGCTGGTCGGCGGGCTGTTCTACTTCAACTACCCGGGCGGCACCGGCCTCATGTCCGGCGCGGTGTTCGGCAAGCTCGCCGGGGCCGGGGCCGGAGAGGAGGCAACTTCGGGTCGTGCGAACGCCGCGGAGTAGGGCATACTCCCGCCATGGCGCGGGGTCCGAAAAAGCCTGATCGAGCAGGCAAAGCGCCCGGCGGCGGTACCGCTGCCGGGCCGTCGATTGCCGAATCGCGGGGCGAGTGGGCCTACCACCGCCTGCGGCAGGCGATTCAGGCTGGCGAGCTGAAGCCGGGCGAACGTATCCGCGAGATCGAGATGGCGAAGCGGCTGGAGGTCAGCCGCACGCCCGTGCGCGAGGCGCTGCGGCGCCTGGAGGCGGACGGGCTGCTCACCTTCGTGCCCTATCGCGGCATGGTCATCGCCGAACTGGATCACCAAGCGGTGATGGAACTCTACCAGATGCGCGAGGTGCTGGAGGGCACGGCCGCCGGGCTCGCGGCCCGCCACGCCTCGGAGGCGGAGATCACCCTGCTGCGCGACCTGATCGCCGCCGATCCGGGCGACGGCGATCCTCGGGCACTGGCGGCCCATAACCGGCAGTTCCACGGGACCCTGTATAGGGCGGCGCATAACCGCTACCTGCTGAAGACCCTGAACGTGCTGAGCGACGCGATGGCGCTGCTGGGCATGACCACCCTGTCGCTGACCGGCCGCTCAGGCACGGCGCGGCAGGAGCACCAGGAGGTGCTGGAGGCGATCGAGGCGCGGGACCAGGCCCGGGCCGAGGCGGCGGCCCGCTACCACATCCGCGAGGCCCAGCGGGCCCGCCTGCGGCTGATGTTCGACGGCCAGAAGACCAAGGTCGAGGCCGAGTAGCAGACCCCCCAAAAGAAAACGGCCCGGGAAGGATCCGCGGGCCGTATTCCGTGTCGTGTCTGAGTGCCCCGACGGGCCGCTCCGTTACTGGAGGCGGGTCGGGATCTCCTCGATGGCGTCGGCGACCAGCTTCTTCTGGGTCGCGGCGTCCATGTTGTCCTCGATCAGGCGCCGGGTCGCGGCGACGGCGAGGTCGACCATCTGAGCCCGGACCTCCTGCAGCGCCTTGGCCTCGGCGGCCTGGATCTTCTCCATGGCGACCTGCTCGCGGCGGGCGAGGGACTGCTCCAGCTTCGCCTCGGCCTCCTCGCGCATCCGCACGGCCTCGCTCTTGGCGTGCTCCAGGATGGCCTCGGCCTCCTGCAGGGCGTCGCGCTGGCGGCGCTGGTAGTCCGCCTTCGCGGCCTGGGCCTCCTCGCGGAGCGCCTGGGCCTCGTCGAGCTTGCGCTTGATCTCCTCGGCCCGCTTGTCGAGGCCGGCGACGATCGGGCGCCAGCCCTTCCAGTAGGCGAGGGCCAGGAACAGGACAAAGGAGACGGCAACCCAGAATGTCGGATCGCTGAACATCAGGCGCCTCCCTGCATCGCGGCCTCGACCGCCTTGCCGACCTTGGCGTCGCTCACCTTGATGCCGGTCAGCTTCACCGTCGCCTCGGCGGCGGCTTCGCTGGCCACGGACTTCAGGCTCTCCAGAGCCTCGGTACGCTGCTCGGCGATACGGGCCTCGGCGGCCTTGGTGGTCTCGGCGGTCTTCTTGGCGGCCTCGGCCTCGGCCGTGGCGTGGGACGCGGCGATCTCGTCCATGGCCTTGCGGACAAGGTCATGGGCCTGGGACCGGGCGTCGGCGACAGCCTTCTCGTACTCGGCCTTCACCGCTTCCGCCTCGCCGCGCAGGCGGTCGGCGGTCTCGATGTCGTCCTCGATCCGCTCCTGCCGCTCTTCCAGCACGTCGGCGATGCGCGGAATCGCGACCTTCGACATGATGACGTAGAGCAGGATAAAGCTGACGAACAGCCAGAAGATCTGGGTCGGGTAGGTCGTGGCATCGAGCTGCGGCAGACCGCCGCCTCCGCCACCATGGGCGTCCGTCTGCGCCCAGGACGGCACGGCTGCAACCGCCATGGCGGCTGCGAGGCCGATGCGCCGAGACCAGCGGGTCACGCTGTTGGCGATCATGTCGTCATCCTCCTGACGGGGGTCGAGGGTGCCGGCCCAATGGCAGGCACCCGAACCGGATCAGGTGAACAGGATGAGGAACGCGATCAGCAGCGCGAACAGCGCGACGGCTTCCGTCAGGGCGAAGCCCAGAATGCCGATGCCGAAGACTTCGCCGCGGGCCGCCGGGTTACGGGCGATCGAAGCGATCAGGGTCGAGAAGATGTTGCCGATACCGACACCGACGCCCATCAGGGCGATGACGGCAAGACCGGCTCCGATCATCTTGGCGGCTTCGAGTTCCATGGGTCTTATCCTTCCGTTCGTTGGGAGGTTAGAGGCTGGGTTGATGTCTCGCGACGGGACCGATCAGTGCAGATGGATCGCGTCGTAGAGATAGATGCAGGTGAGGATCGTGAACACATAGGCCTGCAGCACGGCGACGAGGATCTCGAAGCCGGTCAGGGCGACCAGGACCAGCAGCGGTGCCACGCCGAACACCCCGAGGGCGACGACGAAGCCGCCGAACACCTTCATCATGGTGTGGCCGGCCATCATGTTCGCGAACAGTCGCACCGACAGGCTCACCGGGCGCGACAGGTAGGACAGGATCTCGATCGGGATCAGCAGCGGGGCCATGTAGACCGGCGCGCCCGACGGGAAGAAGAACGTGAAGAAGTGGAAGCCGTGCTTGATCAGCGCGACGATCGTGATCGCCACGAAGATCGTGATCGCCATGGCGAAGGTCACGATGATCTGGCTGGTGAAGGTGTAGCTGTACGGGATCATGCCCAGCAGGTTGCCGACCAGGATGAACATGAACAGCGAGAAGATGAACGGGAAATACGGCCGGCCTTCCGGACCGACATTCTCGCGCACCATGTTGGCGATGAACTCGTAGGACAGCTCCGCCAGCGACTGGATCCGCGTCGGGACCAGGTGGCGACCGCTCATCGACTGGGTCAGGAACACGCCGACCACGAAGGTCGCCAGGATCATGAACAGAGCCGAATTGGTGAAGGAGATGTCCATGCCCGCGACATGGAGCTCCGGGCCAATGGTCTTGATCTGGAACTGCTCGACCGGAGACGCCACCTGCTACCCCTCTTTGTTTCCGCCGTCCGGCGATCCGCCGTCCGATTGCTGCGACCCTTTCGGGCCAACCCCATCCTGGTCCTTGGTGTAGCCCACCGACAGACCCTGACCGGTGGCCGCGCGGTAGACGTTCATCATCCCGCCCGCGGCCCCAAGAAAGAAGAACACGATCAACATCCAGGGTGTAGTCCCCAGCCATTGATCGAGCCCGTATCCAATCGCCGCCCCCACCACGACACCGGCCACCAGCTCGACGCCGACGCGGAAGGCGATACCGATCGCGCTTTTCGGCAGACCCGGCTCCAGATCCTTGTTCAGCGACCCTTTCCCGCCGCCTCGCGCCCGCTTGACGCGGTCGGCAAGGCTGTCGAGCGAAGGAGGGGAGTTCTTGTCGTCCATTCCCCAGACCCGGAAGACGGGCTCCGCTTACGGTTGATCCGGACCCCGGCGCACCCATGGACGCGACGAATCCCGTGCTTGCCGGACCCCCAGCGAAGCGGCGCCACCATACGCAGGGGCCTGTGGGGTGTCAAGGCCGCGACCGCACTGCGAAACGTCTGGCAAGCAATTGATTATAAATAAAAAATCTGACGGCTGTTTTCAGCCGGCGTCGCGCAGCCGCTCCGCGCGGGCCAGATCGACGGAGACGAGCTGGCTGACGCCCCGTTCCGCCATGGTCACGCCGAACAACCGGTCCATGCGCGCCATGGTCATGCGGTGGTGGGTGATCACCAGGAACCGGGTGCCGGTCTCCTTCACGATGTCCTGCAGCAGCGAGCAGAACCGGTCGACGTTGGTGTCGTCCAGCGGCGCGTCCACCTCGTCCAGCACGCAGATCGGCGAGGGGTTGGTCAGGAACACCGCGAAGACCAGGGCGGCCGCGGTCAGCGCCTGCTCGCCGCCGGACAGCAGGGACAGGTGCTGCATCTTCTTGCCCGGCGGGCTGGCCATGATCTCCAGCCCGGCCTCCAGCGGGTCGTCGGCCTCGGTCAGCTTCAGATGCGCCTCGCCGCCGCCGAACAGCCGCCGGAACAGGGTCTGGAAATGGCCGTTCACCAGGTTGAAGGCGGCCAGCAGCCGCTCGCGGCCTTCCTTGTTAAGGGCAGCGATGGCACTGCGCAGCCGCTGGATCGCGCCGATCAGGTCGTCGCGCTCGCGTTCCATGCCCTCGATCTGCTCGGTCAGTTCCTCCAGCTCGGTCTCGGCCCGCAGGTTGACCGGGCCCAGCGCCTCGCGCTCGCCGGTCAGCCGGTCGAGGCTCCGCTGGGTCTGTTCCGCGTCGGGCAGGGGAGCTTCGGGATCGATGCCGGCCCTGGCCAGGATCTCGTCCGGCGCGCAGTCCAGTCGCTCCTGGATCCGCTCGCGCTCGACCCGCAGGGTCTGGTTGATCTGCTCGAGCTGGGATTCGGCCCGGATCAGCGCCTCGCGGGCCTCGCCGGCATTGCGTTCGGCTTCCTTGGCCACCCGGTCCAGCTCGGTCTGGCGGCTCTCGGCGGAGACCAGGGCGTCGGCCGCCTGCCGGCGCTTGGCCTCGGCGGTCTCGATCAGGGCGACGACCTTCTCGCGCTCGGCCGCGATCTCTTCCGGCCGCGAGGCGAGGCGGGCGATCTCCGCCTCCTCGCCCTGGCGGCGGGTGTCGAGATCCGTAAGGCGCGTGTCGGCCCGCTCGCGCCGCTGCTCCCAGGACCGGATCTCGCCCTCGGTGCCGGACAGCCGGGTGCGCCGCGCCTCGGCCTCGCGGACCAGCCGGTCATGCTCGGTGCGGGCCTCCACCAGTTCGGCGCGGCGTTCGGACAGGGCGGCCCGCAGCCGGGCGGATTCCGCACGGAGGGCCTCCACGTCCGGCAGGGTCTTCAGTTCCTCGGCCGCCTGACTCTGGGTGGCGACCGCCTCCTCGCGTTCGCTCGCAAGCCGGGCCGCACCGTCGTCCAGGGCGGCCAGCTTGGTGTCGACGGCGGCGACCCGGGATTCGATCTCGGCGGCGGCCGATTTCGCCTTGGACAGGGCGTCGGAGGCGGCGTTGCGGGCGCGGCGGGCGGTCTCCACCGCCTCCTCTGCCTCGGCCAGTTTCTCAGCGGCGTGTTCGGCTTGCGACCGGGAGACATCCAAAGCGCCCCGCCGCTCGGCGAGCTGGCGGTCGAGGTCGGTCAGGCGGTTGCGCCGCTCCAGGCGGATGGCGGCGGCACTGGGCGCGCCCGGGGTTTGCACGAACCCGTCCCAGCGCCACATGCCGCCCTCGCGGGTCACGATCCGCATCCCGGGGGCCAGCGAGGTCTGGGCCGCGGCGGCGGCGGCCGGGTCGGCGGCGATCCCGGTGCGGGCGAGACGGGCGGCGAGGGCTGCGGGAGCGGTCACCTGCGGGGCGAGCGGCTCGATCCCGGCCGGCCAGTCCGCTGCGGAGGCATCGGCGCCTTCGCGCCAGCCGCCGGTGGTCGGCGACGCGCTGGCGTCGAGGGCCGGGGCCTCCAGGTCGTCGCCCAGCGCTGCACCCAGGGCGGTCTCGTAGCCGGGCGCCACGGTGACGTCGTCGACGATGGGGGCTGCGTCGCTCTTGGCCTGCATCAGCAGGCGGCGCAGGCCGGTCGCCTCCGTATCGAGCTCGGAGACGGCCGCTTCCAGCTCCCGGGCGGCGGCGCGGGCGGCCTTCTCCGCCTCCTGGGCGGCGTCGCGTGCCTCCTGGGCCGCCGGGATGCCGGCCTCGGCCGCTTCCGCCGCGGTCGCGGCTTCCGTCACCGCCTGGTCGGCGGCGGTGCGTTCCTCCTCCGGCACGGCCTGGCGGATCAGGTCGGCCCGGCGTTCGGCGAGGTCGGCCTGCTGGCGGTCGAGCCGGGCGATCCGCTCCTCCGCCTGGCGAAGCTGGCGCTCCAGGGCGGCGCGGCGGGCATCGGCGACGGCGATGGCCTCGGTGGTCTTGTGGACCGCCTCCTCGGCCTCCTCGGCGTCGCGGTTCGCCTTGGTCAGGGCGGCACCGCTGGCCTCCTGCGCCTCCGCCTCACCCTCGCCGGCGGCGACCAGGGCGTCGCGCTCGCCGATCAGCCGGGCCAGCGAGGACGCGGCCTCCTCCACCAGGGTCTTCTCGCGGGCCACGTCGTCGGCGATCTGGCGCAGGCGGGTCTCCGCCTCGCTGCGGGCGGTGGCGATCCGCCGCTCCTCGGCGTCCAGCTCGCTGCGGGTGACGGTCAGGTGCTGCAGCTCGGCCGAGGCCTCCGCCTCGCTCTGGCGCAGGCCGGGCAGGCTGGCGGCCGAATCGGTCTGGGCCGCGCTGGCGGCGGCGGCTTCCTGGGTGAGCGCCGTCACCTTGTCACGGGCGGCGGCCAGCGCGGCACCGGCCTTGCGCCGTTCCTCCATGGTGTGGGTCCAGCGGGCATGCAGCACGATGGACTCGGCCTGGCGGATCTTCTCGCTCAGCTCGCGATAGCGCTGGGCCTGCCGTGCCTGCCGGCGCAGGGCGGCACGCTGGCCCTCCAGGGCCTTCAGCACGTCGTCCAGCCGTTCCAGGTTCTGCTCGGCCGCGCGCAGCCGCAGCTCCGCCTCGTGCCGGCGGGTATGCAGGCCGCGGATATTGGCGGCCTCCTCCAGCAGGGCGCGGCGGTCCGACGCCTTGGCCTGGACGATGCTGCCGATCTTGCCCTGGCTGACCAGACCGGCGGAGCGCGCGCCGGTGGCCGCGTCGGCGAACAGGAGCTGGACGTCGCGCGCCCGGACGTCCTTGCCGTTCACCCGGTAATGGGAGCCCTTCTCGCGCTCGATCCGGCGGACCACCTCCAGCTCGTCGGCCGAATTGAACTGGGCGGGGGCCCGGCGGTCGTCATTGGCGACGTACAGCCCGACCTCGGCCATGTTGCGGGCCGGGCGCTGCTCGGTGCCGCCGAAGATCACGTCGTCCATGCCGCCGCCGCGCATCTGTTTGGCGGAGGTCTCGCCCATGACCCAGCGCAGGGCCTCGACAAGGTTGGACTTGCCGCAGCCGTTCGGACCCACCACGCCGGTCAGCCCTTCCTCGATGAGCAGCTCGGTCGGCTCGACGAAGGACTTGAACCCGGTCAGACGCAGTTTGCTGAAATGCACCGTGGTGGGTCTCCGAGACGGGGGTTAGGCGAGCTTGGCCTCGATCACCTTCTGGAAGGTCTCGAACGGCTCCGCGCCGCGGATCACCTCGTCGCCGATCACGAAGGTCGGGGTCGAGTTGACGTCGTAGGTCTTCTGCGCGGCGATCCGGCCGTTCAGGATCGAGTCGAGCAGCGCGTCGCTGGTCATGTAGGCGTCGGCGGTCTCCGCACTGATGCCGGCGAGCCGGCCGATCTTCTTCAGCGCGTCGATCGGGTTCTCCGCCCGGGTCCAGGTGGACTGCTGCTTGAACAGCATGTCGATCAGCGCGAAATACGGCTTGCCGTCGATCGCCCGGGCCATGGCCGAGGCGCGCAGCGCGTACTGGTCGAGCGGGAAGTCACGCATCTCGAACTTCATGCGGCCGGTATCGACGTAGGTCTCGACGATCGGCTTGTAGGCCTTGGCGTGGAACGAGGCGCAATGCGGGCAGGTGAGCGAGGAATATTCGATCATCGTCAGGGGCGCGTCCGGGTCGCCGAGCACGCGCGGAGTCTCCGCCGCCGCCACGTCGACCTCGACGGCCGCGCGGGCAATGGACGGGACCATCGCCGTCCCGACAAGACCCCCAGCCAGACCAAGGATCCCAAGATTTAGTGTTCTGCGATGCATGTTCCGCTCCCGCGCACCAGATGTTGATGACAATACGCCGAGTCTCTTCGCCCCGGCAAGTTTCTCGACTAAGGTTGGATTGCGGCCATTTTCCGGCCCTCTCTCATGTCCCGTCGCTCGATCGGGCCGCCGCGCGGGCGGTGACCGCCTCGCCCAGGGCCCGCAGCCGGTCCCGCAGGTCCGGATCGTGCACGCCGACCACCCGCTCCCGGATGGCGGTTTTCTCGCGTTCCGCCAGGGGACGCAAGGTCGGTCGCCGGGATTTCGGCGGCCTGGGCAGAACGCCCTGGCGGATCGTCATGCGGGCCACCGCGGCCCAGCCGAAATGCCCGTTCACCCGTTCGATGATCTGTGGTGCGAGGTGCTGGATTTCCAGCGCGCTGCCCGGCAGGGCAACGATCTTCAGGGTGGCGCCGTCGCGCCTGCCGCGCGGAAAGCTGAGCGACTCGGGCGCGCAGCACTGCGCCAGGTCGGCGCCGACGATCTGCGCCCAGTCCCGGGGGATGCGTCCCTCCACGAAGCCGCGCTTGCGGAACAGCGGGTCGGTCAGGCCGGGCGCCAGATAGGACAGGGCCCGCAGGCCGCCGCGGCGCACCTTCGCGACTCCCTCTGTCTTGTCCTCCGCCATCGCGGCCCTCCTTTGCGACACCTCATCCATACATATGGCACCGACGCCGTCACACGCTATCTTCTCCGGCGATGACACGCACCGCCGCTCCGATCTCCTCGCCCGACCTCGCCCGCCGCCTGCTCGCCTGGTACGACCGGCATCGCCGCCGGCTGCCCTGGCGGGCCGAGCCGGGCGAGCTGGCCGACCCGTACCGGGTCTGGCTGAGCGAGATCATGCTGCAGCAGACCACGGTGGCGACGGTCGGTCCCTATTTCCAACGCTTCACCGCGCGATGGCCGTCGGTCGACTCGCTCGCGGCGGCCGATCTGGACGATGTGCTGACCGAATGGGCCGGGCTCGGCTACTACGCCAGGGCGCGCAACCTGCACCGCTGCGCCGGCGTGGTGGCTATGGAACACGGGGGCCGGTTTCCCGACACCGAGGAGGGGCTGAAGACCCTGCCGGGGGTGGGCGACTACACCGCCGCCGCCATCGCGTCGATCGCCTTCGACCGGCCGGCGACGATCCTCGACGGCAATGTGGAGCGGGTGATCGCCCGCCTGCGCCTGGTCACCGACCCGCTGCCGGGCGCCAAGCCCAAGCTGAAGGCCCTGGCCGCTCAGATCACCCCGATGGAGCGGGCAGGCGATTACGCCCAGGCGATCATGGATTTGGGCGCGACCGTCTGCACCCCGCGCAAGCCGAAATGCCTGACCTGCCCCTGGTCGGATGCCTGCGTGGCCCGAGTCGAGGGCGTGGCGGAGGATCTGCCGGCCAAGACGCCGAAGAAGGCCAAGCCAACCCGGCGCGGCACCTGTTTCTTCCTGGTCGATGCTGACGGCGCGATCCTGCTGCGCCGCCGTCCGGAGAGCGGGCTGCTCGGCGGCATGCAGGAGGTGCCGTCCTCGCCCTGGATTGAAGAGGCGGAAACGGTGGCGGTTCACGATCATGCGCCGGTGGCCGGGGTATCCTGGCGCGCGTTGCCGGGGATGGTGCGGCACACCTTCACCCATTTCCATCTGGAGCTGACGGTGCTGGCCGGCCGGGTTGAGCGCGGGCCGACGGTCGCCGATGCCCGCTGGTGGCCGGTCGACCGGCTGGGCGACGCCGCCCTGCCCACGGTCATGGCCAAGGTCGTCCGCCATGCGATGGGGCATGTAGGTTAGGTCCGGACCGCCCCGTCCTCGCGCGCCTCGAGGTCGAAGGCGGCGGCCATCAGGGCCTTGGTGTAGTCGCGTTTCGGGGCGTCCATCACCTGGGCCGTGGGCCCGTGCTCGACCACCATGCCGTCGCGCATCACATAGACCCGGTGCGACATGGCGCGGACCACCTTCAGGTCGTGGCTGATGAACAGATAGGCCAGCCCGTGCTTCTGCTGCAGGTCGCGCAGCAGCTCGACGATCTGGGCCTGCACGCTCATGTCGAGCGCCGAGGTCGGCTCGTCCAGCACCACTAGTTTCGGGCGCAGGACCATGGCGCGGGCGATCGAGATGCGCTGGCGCTGGCCGCCGGAGAACTCGTGCGGATAGCGGTCGCGCATGGCCGGGTCGAGCCCGACCTCGCGCAGCACCTCGTCGATCCGCCGCGCCTTGTCCTCCTCGCTCTTCAGCCCGAGTTCGGAGAGGTCGTGCACCCCCATCCCCTCGCCGACGATCTCGGCGACCGAGAGGCGGGGCGACAGGCTGCCATAGGGGTCCTGGAAGACGATCTGCATGTCCCGGCGCAGGGAGCGCAGCTCGCGCTTGCCCATGCCCTGGACCTCGCGGCCGAGGAAGGTGACGCGGCCGGTGCAGGCGGTCAGCCGCAGGATCGCCATGGCGAGCGTCGTCTTGCCGGAGCCGGACTCGCCGACGATGCCGACGGTCTCGCCCTCCTTGACACCCACCGTCACGCCATCGACCGCCTTCACGTGGCCGACGGTGCGTTTGAGGAAGCCGCGCTGAATCGGGAACCAGACCCGCACGTCGGAGGCCTGGAGCACGATCTTCGCCCGCTCCGCCACCGGCTGGGGCGATCCCTTCGGCTCGGCCGCCAGCAGCTTGCGGGTATAGGCGTGCTGCGGATCGGTGAAGACCTGCTCGGTGGGGCCATGCTCGACGATCTCGCCGTCGGTCATCACGCAGACCCGGTCGGACACCTTGCGCACGATGCCCAGGTCATGGGTGATCAGCAGCACGGCCATGCCCAGTTCCCGGCGCAGCCGATCGAGCAGGGCCAGGATCTGCGCCTGGATGGTCACGTCCAGGGCGGTGGTCGGCTCGTCGGCGATCAGCAGGTCGGGTTCGTTGGCCAGCGCCATGGCGATCATGACGCGCTGGCGCTGCCCGCCGGAGAGCTGGTGCGGGTAGGAGGCGAGCCGACTCTCCGGATCCCTGATGCCGACCAGGTCGAGCAGTTCGAGGGTCCGGGCGCGGGCAGCGTCGCCCTTCAGGCCCTTGTGCAGTTCCAGGATCTCGCCGATCTGCTTTTCCACTGTGTGCAGCGGATTCAGCGAGGTCATCGGCTCCTGGAAGATCATGGCGATCTCGTTGCCGCGGATCCGCATCAGGGTGCGCTCGTCGGCGCCCATCAGCTCCTCGTCCTTCCAGGTCACGCTGGAGGTCTCGCCGTGATGGGCCAGCGGATAGGGCAGCAGGCGGACGGTCGACAGCGCCGTCACCGACTTGCCGGAGCCGGATTCGCCGACCAGGGCCAGGGTCTCGCC
This sequence comes from Thalassobaculum sp., assembly GCF_965223715.1. Classification (GTDB taxonomy): domain Bacteria; phylum Pseudomonadota; class Alphaproteobacteria; order Thalassobaculales; family Thalassobaculaceae; genus Thalassobaculum. The sequence goes on from NZ_OZ245012.1 coordinate 4,394,700, forward strand.
CTTGGCGATGTCGAAGGAGACGCCGCGCACGGCCGGCTCGTTGCGCCCGAAGCTCACCGACAGGTCGCGGACCCGCAGCAGGGGGGTGGCCGTCGTCTCGGTCATGACGTGAAGGTCTTTCGCGGGTCGAAGGCGTCGCGCACCGCCTCGCCGACGAAGATCAACAGGCTGAGCATCACGGCGAGCGTGAAGAAGGCGGTCAGGCCGAGCCACGGGGCCTGGAAGTTGTTCTTGCCCTGGCTGAGCAGCTCGCCCAGGGACGGCGAGCCCGGCGGCAGGCCGAAGCCCAGGAAGTCGAGCCCGGTCAGCGCGGTGATCGACCCGTTCAGGATGAAGGGCAGGAAGGTCAGGGTGGCCACCATGGCGTTGGGCAGCACATGGCGCACCATGATCACCCGGTCGCTGACGCCGAGCGCTCTGGCGGCGCGCACGAAGTCGAAATTGCGGGCGCGCAGGAACTCCGCGCGCACCACCCCGACCAGGCTGGTCCACTGGAACAGCAGCAGCAGGAACAGCAGAGTCCAGAAGCCGGGCACGATCAGCGCCGACAGGATGATCAGGATGTAGATGAAGGGCATCCCGCCCCAGATCTCGATGAAGCGCTGGAACAACAGGTCGATCCAGCCGCCATAGAAGCCCTGGACCGCGCCGGCGGCGATGCCGATGACCGAGGCGAAGATCGTCAGCGCCACGCCGAACAGGACCGAGATGCGGAAGCCGTAGATCACCCGGGCGACCACGTCGCGGGCCTGGTCGTCGGTACCGAGCCAATGACGGGCGTCGGGCGGCGTCGGTGCCGAGCTGCCGAGATCCAGGTCCACCGTGTCATAGGCGAAGGGGATCAGCGGCCAGATCATGAACCCCTTCTCGTTGATCAGCTCGGCGACGAAGGGGTCGCGGTATTCGGCCTCGGTCGGAAAGTCGCCGCCGAAGGTGGTCTCGGGATATTCGGCGAAGATCGGCATGTAGAGGCCGCCGTCATAGGAGACCAGCACCGGCTTGTCGTTGGCGATCACCTCGGCGAACAGGCTGATCACGAACAGCAGCAGGAAGATCCAGAGGCTCCAGAAGCCGCGTCCGTTGCGCCGGAAATTCTCCCAGCGCCGCCGGTTCAGCGGCGAGACCCGGATGCCCATCACCCGCGGTATCGGACGCGCCGTCGTCTCCGCCACGCTCATGCCGCCCTCGCCTCGAAGTCGATGCGCGGGTCGATGATCACGTACATCAGGTCGCCCAGCAGGTTCAGCAGCAGGCCGAGCAGGGTGAAGATGTAGACGGTGGCGAACATCAGCGGATAGTCGCGGCTCAGCGCCGCCTCGAAGCCGAGCAGGCCGAGCCCGTCGAGCGAGAAGATGATCTCGATGAACAGCGCGCCGGTGAACAGGATGCTGACGAAGGCCGAGGGGAAGCCGGCGATCACGATCAGCATGGCATTGCGGAACACGTGGCCGTACAGCACCGCCCGCTCCGACAGGCCCTTGGCCTTGGCGGTCATGACGTACTGCTTGTTGATCTCCTCCAGGAAGGAGTTCTTGGTCAGCATGGTCAGGCTGGCGAAGCCGCCCACCACCATCGCGGTGACCGGCAGGACCATGTGCCAGGCGTAGTCGACGACCTTGCCCCACAGGGACAGCTCCGACCAGTTGTCGGAGACCAGGCCGCGCAGCGGGAACCACTGGAAATAGCTGCCGCCGGCGAACAGCACGACCAGCAGCACGGCGAACAGGAACCCCGGGATAGCGTAGCCGACGATCACGACGCCGCTGGTCCACACGTCGAAGGGCGTGCCGTCGCGCACCGCCTTGCGCACCCCCAGCGGGATCGAGATCAGATAGACCAGCAGGGTGGTCCACAGGCCGAGCGAGATCGAGACCGGCATCTTGTCCAGGATCAGTTCGATCACCGAGCCGCTCTTGAAGAAGCTCTCGCCGAAATCGAAGGTCGCGTAGCTGACCAGCATCTGGATGAAGCGCTCATGCAGCGGCTTGTCGAAGCCGAACTGCCGCTCCAGCCGCTCGATCAGCTCGGGGTCGACGCCGCGCGCGCCCCGGCTGGTGCCGTCGCCGGAGGACTGGGCGGTGTCGCCGCTGCCGGTGCCGGACACCCGGGCGGTGGCGTCGGTGTTGATGCCCTGCATCTGGGCGATGACCTGATCGATCGGCCCGCCGGGGGCGAACTGCACGATCACGAAGTTCAGCACCATGATCGCGAACAGGGTCGGGATCATCAGCAGCAGGCGCCGGAAGATATACGCGGTCACGGCGGGGCTCCGTCAGGGACCGGGATCGAGGGGCCGGGGGTCAATTGGCACGGCGCTTCCAGTTGCGCACGGCCGCATCCTTCTCGGGATCCACCCACCAGGTGTCGGAGAAGCCGGTGGTGTGCGACGGCTTGATCTCCGGCCGGCCGAAGCGGTTCCAGTACACGATCTTGTCGGTCCGGCTGTGGAAGTGCGGCACCACGTAGTAGTTCCAGAGCAGGACCCGGTCGAGGGCGCGGGTCGCGGTGATCAGGGCGTCGCGGTCCTTGGCCGTCACCACCGCGCGCACCAGCGCGTCGACGGCCGGATTGGCGATGCCGATGATGTTGCGCGAGCCCGGATCGTCGGCGCGCGAGGATCCCCAGAAATCGATCTGCTCGTTGCCCGGCGACAGCGACTGCGGGAAGACGCCGATGGTCATGTCGAAATCGAAGTCGCGCAGCCGGTTCTGGTACTGCACCGGGTCGACGGTGCGCACGGTGGCGTTGATGCCGAGCCGCTCCAGGTTCTTGGCGAAGGGCAGGGTGAACCGCTCCGAGGCGGCGCTCGCCAGCAGGATCTCGAACTCGAGCTTCTGCCCTTCGGCATTGGTCATCACCCCGTCCTGCAGGCTCCAGCCGGCATCGCGCAGGATCTCCAGGCCTTCCCGCAGGTTCGCCCGGTTGTTGCCCGAGCCGTCGGTGCTGGGGATGTCGAATTCCTCGGTGAAGACCTCCGGCGGGATCTGATCGCGCAGCGGTTCCAGCAGCTCGAGCTCCGCCTCGCTCGGCAATCCGGAGGAGGCGAGGTCGGTATTGGCGAAGTAGCTCTCGGTGCGGGCATAGGCGTCGTACAGCAGCGCCTTGTTGGTCCATTCGAAATCGAAGGCGAGGTTGACCGCGTGGCGCACGGCCCGGTCGGCGAAGACCGGCCGGCGGATGTTCATCACATAGCCCTGCATCCCGGCGCCACGGTCGTGCGGCAACTCCTCCTTGACCACCATGCCGGCGTCGCGGGCCGGGAAGTCGTAGGCGGTGGCCCAGCGCTTGGAGGAGTTCTCCTGGCGGAAGTCGAAGGCACCGGCCTTGAACGCCTCGGTGGCGACGTCGCGGTCGCGGAAATACTCGTAGCGGACGGTGCCCCAGTTGTAGCGGCCGACCATCACCGGGACGTCGTCGGCCCAATAGTCCTCCACCCGCTCGTAGGTCTCCGACCGGCCGAACTCGAAGCCGGCGACCCGGTACGGGCCGGAGCCGAGCGGCGGTTCGGTGAGCGGGGCGGAGAAGTCGCGGTCGGCCCACCAGTGCTTGGGCAGGACATAAAGCTGGCCGAGGATGACCGGCAGCTCGCGGTTGACCACGCCGTCGTTGAACTTGAACAGCACCCGGCGGTCGGTCACGGCTTCCACGCTGGCCACGTCGCCGTAATAGGCGGCGTAGAACGGCGCGCCCTTCTCGACCAGCATGGTGAAGGTCCAGACCACGTCCTCGGCGGTCACCGGCTCGCCGTCATGCCATCGGGCGGCCGGGTTCAGGTTGAACGCGACCCAGCTCCGGTCCTCCGGCATCTCCACGCTCTCGGCGAGGCGGGCATATTCGCTCGACGCCTCGTCGAAGGTCGATTCCAGCAGCGTGTCGTAGATCAGGCCGATGCCGGCCGCCGGCGTGCCGCGGATGATGAAGGGATTGAAGCTGTCGAAGGTGCCGCTCGCCTCCATCGTCAGCAGGCCGCCCCGCGGCGCGTCGGGATTGACGTAGTCCAGATGCTTGAAGTCGGGCCCGTATTTCAGATCGCCGTGGATCGCGAGACCGTGCCGTGGCGGCGCGGTGTAGTCCTGAGCCGCCGCCGGAAGGGCCGACAATCCGACAAGCGCGGCGAGGATGGCCAAGGGGACGGCGGCGAAACGGGCTATCGTCATCGATCTGGCTCTCCCGATGGGCAGTGCGTTGCCCATGATTAACATCAAGCTCTTGGCGGAAACATGGCAGTTCGACGGATAAAGTCGAGCGTCGCCCGTTCGATCGCCAGGCCGGTCAGGCGGAGAGAATGGCGACGGCAGCCGCGTGCAGGGCCGGGTCGCGGGCCGCGACGATGCGCGTGGTCGAGCCGAGGGTCACCGGCGCGCCGGTCCAGTCGGTCAGCACGCCGCCCGCACCGCTTACCACGGCGGCCGGGGCGAGATAGTCGTAGTCGCTGAGGCTGGATTCGACGACCAGATCGATGGTGCCGAGGGCCAGCAGGCCGAAATTGTGGCAGTCGCCGCTGAACAGGGTCAGCCCGCAGGCCTCCTTCAGGGCGGCGAAGCGCGGTGCCTCGACCGGGCTGAACATGTCCGGCGAGGTGGCGGTCAGGATCGCCTTGTTCAGCGGCTTGTGGACCGAGGTCAGGAGCGGGCCGCCGTTCAGGGTGGTCCCGACATCCGGGCCGCCGATCCAGCGCTCGTTCAGGATCGGGCAGTCGATCAGTCCCAGCACCGGCTGGCCCCGGCGCAGCAGGCCGATCAGGGTGCCGAAGGTCGGCCGGCCGGTGATGAAGGCCTTGGTCCCGTCGATCGGGTCGAGGGACCAGACATACTCGGCGTCCAGGTTCTTCGGGCCGAACTCCTCGCCGGCGATGCCGTGATCGGGGAAGCGGGCCTCGATCAGCGCGCGCAGGGCCTTCTCGACGCTGCGGTCGGCGATGGTCACCGGGCTGTCGTCGGCCTTGATGTCGACGACGACGCCGGTGCGGAAATATTCGGCAATGATCGGACGGGCCGCATCGGCGAGTTCGGCGGCGAAGGCCGCCGCCGCGTCGAGAGTGAAGTCGCTCATGCCGGGACCCCGGACGACGGGATCAGCCGCCGGACGCCGCCTTGAACTCTTCCTCGGCCTTCTGGATCTCCTCGTCGGTCGGCAGCGGGGCCGGCGAGTCGGCGAGGGTGCGCAGATAGGCGATCAGGTCCGCCCGGTCGGAGGCCTTGCTGAGACCCGCGAAGTTCATCTTCGTGCCGGGGATGTAGTCCTTCGGCTTGTGCAGGAACTTGTTCAGCGACGAATAGGTCCAGGTCGCCGGGTCCGAGAAGTTCGCCAGCGCATCAGAGTAGGAGAAGCTGTCCAGATGGCCCTTGTCGGCCATCACGATGCCGTAGAGGTTGGGGCCGACCTTGTTGGCGCCGCCGCTCTCGAAGGTGTGGCAGGCCGCGCACTTCTTGGTCTGGCTCTCGCCGGCCGCGACATCGGCACTGGCCAGCAGACCCAGGATCGGTTCGACCGGCTCGGGGCCGGCCGGAGCGGCGGTCTGGGACGAGGCGCCCTCGGCGACCTCGATCTTGAACGCGTTCTCTTCCAGGGTGTTCGGATGGACAAGCGCGTCCGCGATCTTACCGGTCACCATCGCCAGCAGGCCTGCGCACAGGATGCCTGCGATGATCTTGTTGCCCTCGAGCGACGTCGCCATGGTGTTCAGCCCTCTTCGTATCCCACCCGGACCCGCGCCGGGTCCCGCGAAAACCTGCGCGGTACCATACTTGCGGGGACGAAGACTGTCGACCGGACGGCCGAGCCTCCGGCCCCTGCCGGTTCACGCGGAACACGACTTACCCTATCCCCGCGCGCTTGCGCAACTCTGCGCGATCGGCGTATCACCGCAGCCTCGCGTGGCATATCGCCGCAAACGCGGGTCCGGGCCGCTTCCGGAGCCGCAGAACAGGAGCCTTTGGCCCGCATGAACCCGATCCTGATGATCCCCGCCCGGCTGGCCTCGTCCCGCCTGCCGAACAAGCCGCTGGCCGATATTCACGGCGTGCCGATGATCGTCCAGGTCCTGCGCCGCGCGCTGGAGGCCGATGCCGGTCCCGTGGTCGTCGCCGCCGGCGACCAGGCGATCGCCGATGCGATCACGGATGCGGGCGGACGCGCGGTGATGACCGACCCGGCCCTGCCGTCGGGCACCGACCGCATCCACCAGGCGCTGGGGAAGATCGATCCGGACGGAAAGCATGACGTGATCGTCAACATCCAGGGCGACCTGCCGGTGCTGGAGACCAAGACGGTGCGCGCCACGATCGAGGCGCTGACCCGCATGCCCGACGCCGACTGGGGTACCGCCGCCTGCGCCATCAACGAGCCGGACGACCTGGACCCCGCCTCGGGCGTCAACAAGGTCGCGACCGCCTGGGAGCCGGACGGCCTGTTCGGCCGCGCGCTGTATTTCTCCAAGCATCCCGTCCCCTGGGGCGAGGGCGAGGTGTTCCACCATATCGGCCTGTACAGCTACCGCCGGGCCGCCCTCGACCGGTTCGTGACCCTGCCGCCGTCGCCGCTGGAGATCCGCGAGCGGCTGGAGCAGCTCCGCGCCCTGGAGGCCGGTATGCGGATCGAGGTCGCCCGGGTGGAGACAATCCCGCTCGGCGTCGACACCCAGCGCCAGCTCGACCAGGCCCGCGCCCTGCTTGCCCCTTCCGGAGAGTAACGATGACCGACCAGCCGAAAGTCGCCTATCAGGGGCAGCCCGGCGCCTACTCGCACCTCGCCTGCGTGGCCGCGGCCCCGGATCACGCGCCGATGCCCTGCTACAGCTTCGAGGACATGCTGTCGGCGGTGCAGGAAGGCTCGGCGGATCTCGCCATGGTGCCGGTGGAGAATTCGGTCGCCGGCCGCGTCGCCGACATCCACCATCTGCTTCCCGAGTCCGGCCTGTTCATCATCGGCGAGCATTTCCAGCGGGTGAACCACATGCTGCTGGGCCTCAAGGGCGCCACTCTGGAAGGGTTGAAGGAAGTCCACGCCCATCCCCAGGGTCTGGCCCAGTGCCGCAAGCTGATCCAAAAATACGGCCTGAAGCGCATGCAGCACGCCGACAATGCCGGGGCGGCCAAGGACGTGGCCGCGTGGAACGACCCCTCGATTGCCGCCATCGCGTCGTCCTTGGCGGCGGAGGTCTACGGACTGGAGATCCTGGCCGACTCGGTCGAGGACTTCGCCCATAACACCACCCGCTTCCTGGTGATGTCCCGCGCGCCGAAGCTGCCGCCGGTGAGCACCGAGAAGGTGGTGACGACCATCGTCTTCCGGGTCCGCAGCGTGCCCGCCGCCCTGTACAAGGCACTGGGCGGGTTTGCGACCAACGGCATCAACCTGACCAAGCTGGAAAGCTACCTGGTCGGGGGGTCGTTCGAGGCCGCCCAGTTCTATGTCGACGCGGAGGGCCATCCGGAGGAACGGCACATGGCCCTGGCGCTGGAGGAGCTGAAGTTCTTCTGCCCGCCGGATGCGGTGCGGATCCTCGGCACCTACCCGATGAGCCCGTTCCGAGCGAGTGCCGCGCGGCCCGAGGGGGATTGAGGCGGCCTCAATCCTCCACGGCCGCCAGCCTCGGCGGCGTGGGGGCGGCATCCGTAATCGCCCCCGGCTGTTCCAGCTCGATCTCCTGAATCCGCTCGCTGCGCTTCGTCACCTTGTCGGTGGAGATCCGGATCTGGCGGATGTCGTCGGTGGCTTGGGCGAAATGCCGGTCGAGCTTGCTGACCCGGTCGTCCAGTCGCGTCACGTCGTCCAGGAGCTTGCCGACCTCCGCCTGGATCACATGGGCCTGCTCGCGCATGGAGGCGTCCTTCAACACCGCGCGCACCGTGTTCAGGGTCGCCATCAGGGTGGTCGGCGACACGATCCAGACCCGGCGGCGGAAGGCGTCCTGCACCACGCCCGGCAGGTTCGCGTGCAGCTCGGCATAGACCGCTTCCGAGGGCAGGAACATCAGCGCGGATTCCGCCGTCTCGCCCGGCACGATGTATTTCTCGGCGATCGCCCGCACATGCACGCCGACCTCCTGGGCCAGACGCCGGCGGGCGGCCGCGCGCTCCTCGTCCGTCGCCGCCGCCTGGAGCACGTGATAGGCCTCCAGCGGGAACTTGGCGTCGATGGCGATGGCGCCCGGCGGGTTCGGCAGGGTCAGCAGGCAGTCGACCCGGCGGTTGCCGCCGACCGTCGCCTGGAAGCTGTAGGCGCTGGGCGGCAGGGCCTGGGTGACGAGGTCGTTGAGCTGGATCTCGCCGAACGCCCCGCGCGCCTGCTTGTTCGACAGGATGGACTGCAACCCGTCCACCTGCGTCGACAGCTCGGTGATGTTCTTCTGCGCCCGGTCGATGACGGCCAGCCGCTCCTTCAGGTCGCCCATCGTCGCTTCGGTCGACTTGGACGATTTCTCCAGGCCCTCGCCGATCCGCTTGGTCACGTCGGCCAGACGCTCCTCCAGCTTCTTGGCGATTTCGCGTTCCTGCACCTGCAGGGCTTCCGCCATACGGGCCTGGGAGGCGGCCTGGCTCTCGGCGATCTGGGCGAGGCGGCCGGAAAGCTGCTCCTGACTGGCCGACAGCTTTTCGGTCAGCTCCGCCTGCCGCCGGTCGCGCTCGGCCAGCGATTCCTCAAGGCCGGAGCCGCCGCGTTGGCGCAGCAGAAGGACGACCGCCAGGCCGAGAACGGCGGCGATCAGGGCGAGGAGGAGAATGTCGGTTCCTGTCATGTTCTCACGCTAGCACGCCGGGCAGGCCCGTGTGCGCCGGATGCGCAAACCATCGGTTTCTTGACGATTTCACGCAGTTCCCCTAACTCCACCGCATTCCGACACTGGCGAATCGACCGGACATACCGACATGGCGAAGCGGCCGATCATCTGGGCACCCGATCCCGTTCTGAAAACCAAGTGCACTCCGGTGCCCGCGGTGGACGACGAGATCCGCACGCTCATGGACGATATGCTGGACACCATGTACGCCGCACCCGGCATCGGCCTGGCGGCCCCGCAGATCGGCGTGACCAAGCGGGTGATCGTCGTCGACGTGTCCGAGAAGGACGAGCCGAACGCCCCGCTCTGCCTCGCCAATCCGGAGATCGTCTGGAAGTCGGACGAGACCGCGCCCCATGAAGAGGGCTGTCTCTCGCTGCCCGATCTCTATGCCGACGTGGAGCGTCCGGTGGCGGTGAAGGTCCGCTATCTCGACCGCGACGGCGCCCAGCAGGAACTCGAGGCTGACGGCCTGCTGGCGATCTGCCTGCAGCACGAGATCGACCATATCGACGGCGTCCTCTTTGTCGATCATCTCTCCGCCCTCAAGCGGAACATGTTCCTGAAGAAGATGGTCAAGGCGAAGAAGGTCCGGGCGCGTGAAGAGGCGGCCTGAGCCCGCCATGGCGCGACGGTCATGACAGCGACGGACACCAGCCCGCTTCGCATCGCCTTCATGGGCAGCCCCGACTTCGCGGTTCCCAGCCTGCGCGCCCTCGTGGAAGCCGGCCACGAGGTGGTCTGCGTCTATGCCCAGCCGCCGCGCCCGGCCGGACGCGGCCAGAAGGAGCGGCTGACCCCGGTGGACGAGGCGGCGATCGAGCTCGGCATTCCCGTGCGCACCCCGCGCAGCCTGCGCGGACCCCAGGAGCAGGCCGAGTTCGCGGCCCTCGATCTCGACGTCGCCGTGGTCGCCGCCTATGGGCTGATCCTGCCCAGGGAGATCCTCGAAGCGCCCCGGCTCGGCTGCATCAACGTCCATGCCTCCCTGCTGCCGCGCTGGCGCGGGGCCGCGCCCATCCAGCGCGCCATCCTGGCGGGCGATGCCGAGACCGGCGTCACCATCATGCAGATGGATGTGGGGCTCGATACCGGCGACATGCTGCTCAGCCGGTCGGTACCGATCACCGCCGAGACCACCGGGCAGAACCTGCACGACCAGCTCAGCCTGCTCGGCGCGGAGCTGCTCGTCCCGGCGGTCGCCGGCCTGGCGCAGGGTGCCTTGACCGGCACGCCGCAGCCGGAGGAGGGCGTGACCTACGCCAAGAAGCTGGAACGCGACGAAGGCCGGCTCGACTTCCGCCGCCCGGCGGTGGAACTGGAGCGGCTGGTCCGCGCCTTCGACCCCTGGCCGGGCGCCTTCTTCGAGCACGATGGCACCCGCATCAAGGTGCTGGCGGCCGAGGCCTTCGAGATCGGACCGATCTCCAACCTTCCCGGCACGGTACTGGATCCGGAGCTGACGATCTCCTGCGCCGACGGGGCGTTCCGGCCGACTCGGGTGCAGCGGCCGGGCAAGGGGCCGATGGACGTGCCATCCTTCCTGCGCGGCTTCCAGATCCCCCTGGGGACCGTCCTGACCGGGTGACGCCGTGCCGCGCTTCAAGCTGACAATCGAGTATGACGGCCGGCCCTATATCGGCTGGCAGCGCCAGGCCGACGGGCCCACGGTCCAGGAATGCCTGGAGGACGCGGTCTTCGCCTTCTCCCGGGAGCGCGTGGAGGTCGCGGGGGCGGGGCGCACCGACAAGGGCGTGCATGCCACCGGCCAGGTCGCCCATATCGAGCTGGCGAGCCACAAGTTCGACGCCCGCACGGTGATGAAGGCGATCAACGCCCTGATCCGCCCCGAGCCGATCGCGGTGGTGGCGGCCGAGGCGGCGGCGGACGATTTCCACGCCCGGTTCTCCGCCAACGAGCGGCGCTATCGCTACGAGATCCTGAACCGGCGCGCCCCGCCGGCGATCGACCAGGGCCGGGTCTGGCATGTGGCGACGCCGCTGGATGTGGAGGCGATGCACGCGGCCGCCCAGCGGCTGGTCGGTCATCACGACTTCACCAGCTTCCGCGCCACCCAGTGCCAGTCGGCCTCGGCGGAGAAGACGCTGGACCAGCTCGACATCTTCCGCGAGGGCGAGCACCGGATCGTCGCCATCGCCCGGTCGCGGTCGTTCCTGCACCATCAGGTGCGCAACATGGTCGGCACCCTGAAGCTGGTGGGCGAGGGCAAGTGGAGTGCGGACGACGTGTCGGAGGCGCTGGCCGCCCGTCACCGCGCCGCCGCCGGGCCGACCGCGCCGGCGGACGGGCTGTATCTGACGGGCGTTGGGTATCCGGACGGGGTCTGACAACCTCCCCACACTCGTCATCCCGGGAGACCCCGTCCCGGATTTAATCCGGGACTGATCCGGGGGTTGCCCGGGACCCTGCGGCGGCGTTGGAGGCATGGTCCTGACTTGCGTCAGGACGACGGGGAAATTTCAAAACACCCCTACCGTCATCCTGATGTAAATCAGGATCAAGCCGCTGGCCGATCAGGATCAAGTCACTGGCCCAGCAGCGGCGCGGTCCCGGCCTCGCCCCGGGTCAATCCCGGATTAAGTCCGGGACGGGGACGAGCCGGGATGACGGGGAGTGAGAATGGTGGCTGAGCCCAGCAGATCCGCCACCGCCTGCCGCAGCACCGCCTCGTCGGCCGGGTTCAGGTTCGGGTTGCCGGCCCGGTGGCCCCAGTCGGAGACGATGGGGCGGAACTCGGCATTCGGCATCTGCGCCGTCTCGCGCTCGCTGTCCACGGCGGTGAAATATAGGTCCGTGGTGGACGGCATGATGATGCTCTTCGCCGTGATCGCGCCGAGCGCCTTTGCCAGATCGCCCTTGTGGATCTCGTTGTCGGAGATGTCGGAGCGGTACCAGGTGTCCAGGCTGGCCAGCAGGTCGTCGCCGCTGCGCCGCAGGAAATTGCCCTCCCAGCTCCGTACCAGCCAGTCCTCCAGCGAGCTGAACCCGGCCCCGCGCCACAGCTCCTCGCGGTAGAAGGTCTGGCTCATCGCCCAGCCGGCATAGACCCGGCCCATGGCCCGCAGCCCGGTCACCGGCCGGTCGCGGAAATGGGTCCCGGCCCAGGCCGGGTCGGCGGTCAGCGTGGCGCGCACGCCCTCCAGGAACACCTTGTTGTGGGGCGAGGTCCTGGCACTCGTGCAGACCGCGCAGATCCGCTCCACCATCTCCGGGAACAGGCTGCCCCAGTGCAGCGCCTGCTGGCCGCCCATGGACCAGCCGTAGATCAGGGCGACCTTCTCGACCCCGAACGCCTCCAGCACCAGCCGCTTCTGGGCGTGCACGTTGTCCCAATGGGTGACGACCGGGAAGCGCCCATGGCCGAACGGCTCCGGCAGGGTGCTCGGGCTGGTGGAGAGCCCGTTGGTGAACATGTTGGGGATGACGATGAACCAGTCGGTCGGATCCAGCACCCGCCCCGGCCCGATCAGCCACTGGGTGTCGTAATGCTGCGCGCCGTAGGAGGTCGGATAGAGCACCAGGTTCGAGCGGTCCGGCGCCAGGGTGCCGTAGGTCTTGTAGGCCAGCCGGAGGTTGGGGATCGTCGCCCCGTGCTGCAGGACGGTCGGGCCGAGGTCGTAATAGGCGTAGTCCGGCATGGGACGCTCCGGGTTCGGACGGGAGCGGCGATTAGACCACGGTTCCCGGTTTGTCCAACAGGTCCGGAAACACGTGGCGATTTTTCAAATATTATCCAAATGGCAGCCTGACCAGGTCACCATCGAGCGACCTCCGGACGGGAGGCCCTCGGGCCTCCCGTTTTCTGTTCGGGTCAGTTCTTGGCCTTACATTTCTGCGCCGTTCCCAAGACCTCGTCCTGCGTGCCAACAGCCGCGCCGGCCCGCCCGACGGCGGCTACGTTGTAGGGGACGGGAACACCGTATGGCGGAAAGACGCAATTGGCCCACGCCGTCATGGCGGTTACCATTCCCTCGTCCAAATGCCGCCTTGGGCGTGCTGGGGAGGATGCCGGTTGATCATCGGAGTTGATTTCTGGATCGCCGCTGCCGTGGCGATTGGGGCAATTGCCGTATCAGCCTGGCTCTGGCACCGCGTGAGAGCGCTGACGACCGCGCAGCGCGAGGCAGCCGAGGAGATCGACCGGATGCGGTCGTTCATCGCCGTCTCCTCCGACTGGACATGGGAGCAGGACGACCGGTTCCGCTTCACCTATGTGTCCGATTCGGTGGAGAAGGTGCTCGGGTTCAGCGCGGCCTACTGCCTCGGCAAGACCCGGCAGGAGATCGCGCCGGACTCCCTCGATCACCTCGCCTTCGCGGCCCATGAGCAGCAGCAGAACCTGCGGGCGCCGATCCGCAACCTGCGCATGCGCTACACCTTGCCGGACGGCGAAATCCGCTATGTCGAGATCGACGGCGATCCGGTCTTCGGCGACGCCGGCCGGTTTCTCGGCTATCGCGGCGTCGGCCGGGACGTCACCTTCCTGGTGGAGGCCGAGCGCGAAGCCTCCGAGACCCAGCGCCGGTTTCTCAGCGCGATCGAAGCCCGGTCCGAAGGCATCTCGTTCTGGGACCGTGACGACCGGCTGCGGCTGTACAACAGCGCCTACCTGACCCTCGCCCCTGGCGCCGAGAGCATCCTGCGCGAGGGCGTGCGGTTCGAGGACTACATCCGCGCCTCGGTCAACAGCGGCGTCATTCCCGACGCCATCGGCCGCGAGGAACAGTGGATCGCCAACCGGATCGAGATGCGCAAGCGGGCGCCGAGCAGCCACGAGATGGTCCGCGGCGACCGCTGGCTGAAGGTCAGCGAGCTGCGCACCGCCGATGGCTGGCTGCTGCAGACCACCCTCGACATCAGCGAGGCCAAGGAACGCGAGGCCGCCATGCGCCGGGCCGTGGCCGAGGCGGAGATCGCCAACCGGGCGAAGATGGAGTTCCTGGCGGTGATGAGCCACGAGCTGCGCACGCCGCTGAACGCGATCATCGGCTTCTCCGACGTCATCCGGAACCGGGTGCTCGGAGACGCGATGGATACCTACATGCGCTATGCCGAGCACATCAACGAGTCCGGAACCCACCTGCTGGCGCTGATCAACGACCTGCTGGATGTGTCGCGCATCGAGGCGGGGCGGCTGGAGCTCGAGGAGAGCAGCTTCGGCATCAGCGAGCTGATGGGCGAATGCGCCCGCATGCTGCGGGTCCGCGCCGACGACAAGGATGTCGACCTGGCCGTCGAAGGCGGCGATCGGGCCCACGGTCTGCATGCGGATCGCCGGGCGGTGAAACAGATCGTCGTCAACCTGGTGTCCAACGCCATCAAGTTCACCCCGGCCGGCGGCAAGGTGCTCATGCGGGCGGTGATGGACGGCCGGTCGCGGGTGCAGATCATCGTCTCCGACACCGGCATCGGCATCCCCGCCGACCGGCACGACGTGGTGTTCCGCCCCTTCGAGCAGCTCGAGAATGCCCATGCCCGGCGCCATGACGGCACCGGCCTCGGTCTCTACATCACCCGCAACCTGGCCGAGGCCCATAAGGGCGCCATCCATCTGGACAGCGTGGTCGGCGAGGGCACCACGGTGACCGTCACCTTCCCGGCCGAGCGCAGCATCGAGCTGCCGAAGGAGCCGCCCCTGGCAGTCGCCCGCGGGCCGGAGCCGAGCTGAGCGGCGTCAGAGGGTGCTGCGGCGGACCTGGGCGTCCGGGCGCTTCGTGATATCCGGCAGCAGTTCAAGGCCCAGCCCCGGCCCGTCCGGCGCGGTGATGCGGCCGTTGGTGATGGGTGGAAGCTGGGTCACGAGTTCGCCGTACCAGCCGTAATAGAACGCCCGGACCATCTCCTGGATGAAGCAGTTGCGGGCGTGCAGCGCGATATGGGTCGAGGCGGTCAGCGCCACCGGCCCGGTGCAGTCGTGGAACGCGACCGGCACGTGCCAGGCGTCGCAGAGGGTGGAGATCTTGCGCCCCTCGGTCAGCCCGCCGCACCAGGTCAGGTCGGCGATGATCACGCTGACGGCGTCGAGCTCCACAAGGTAGCGGAAGTCTGCCTTGCCGCCGCGGGTCTCGCCGACGGCGATGGGCGAGGTGGTGGAGCGGGCGACCTCGCCCAGGCTGGCCAGGTGATCCATGAACACCGGGTCCTCGACCCAGAGCGGACCGATCTCCTCCAGCGCCCGGGCGATCTTCACCGCATTCGGCCGGTTCCACATGGAGTGCAGCTCGCACATGATATCCATGCGGTCGCCGACGGCGGCCCGGATCTTCTCGAACGGCTCCAGCCCCTTCTTCAGGTCGGCGGCCGAGATGTACTGGCCCTGGCTCGCCTCGGCGGCATAGTCGAACGGCCAGATCTTCATGGCGTCGATGCCCATCTCCAGCAGGGAGTGGGCCAGCTCGTCGGCGGAGTTGAGGAAGGCGTTCAGGTCCTCGTACGGCCCCTCGGCGCCGCCGATCCCGAAATTCTGGGTGCCCTGGACCGGCCTCTGGCGGACGTACTGGTAGCCGGCACAGGTGTTGTAGACCCGGATGTCGTCGCGGCTGGCCCCGCCGAGGAGCTGGTGGATCGGCTGGCCCGAGGCCTTGCCCCAGAGGTCCCAAAGCGCGATGTCGACGGCGGAGCGGCCGCGCTGCTCCGCACCGGCGCCGGTGAAGCCGACATAGCCGATCAGGTTGGCGTGGTGCCGCTCGATCTGCAGCGGGTCCTGGCCCAGCAGGTAGGGGGCGATGATGGCGTGGACATGGGCCTCGGCCGACTGGGCGCCGTAGAAGGTCTCGCCCAGGCCCTTGAGGCCTTCGTCGGTTTCGACATGAACCCAGAGCAGGTTCGGGAATTCATCCAGGCGGATGGTCTCGATGCCGGTGACCTTCACGGTGTTCCTCCCTCATGCCGACTCTCCGGTCAGCTCCACCCCGTTACCGTCGGGGTCTCTCATGTAGATCGACGGGCCGTCGCCCCGCGCGCCGAACCGCGTCTTGGCCTCCTCGGCGTCGACGCCCTTGGAGGCCAGATAGCTGCGGATCGCCGCCTCGTCGAATTTGGCGAGCTTGATGGCCACGTGATCGACATTCGGCGCGCCGCCTGGGGCCGGACCACCGGCCTTGCCGAGTTTCCCGTTCACATCCACCAGGTCGATCATCGAGCCGCCGGCATCCAGGTGCCACAGGCCGAGCGGCTCGTTGTGTTTGGCCACCTTCAGGCCGAGCACGTCGCGGTAGAAGGCGAGCATGGCGTCGATGTCGCGGGCGCGCAGCACCACATGGTCGAGGCCGGCGAGGGCGAGGGGCGTATCGGTCATGGGAACCTCCGGATCTGGAGCACGAGGCTACGACTGCGCCGCCGGCCTGTCACCCGGTCACCTCTTGCCGAAGACCGCGACCCAGAGATGGGGCTGCACCAGCGGGCCCTTCTTGATCGGGCCGTAGCGGTAGGCGATGCCGATCTCGTCGAACTCGATGCCGTACAGTGTCTTGGCGTGACCGGGGCTGGAGTCCCAGGCCTCGACCGCGAGCTGGGCCGAGCCCTGACCGGCCGCCGTGTTCTCCGCCGCCCAGGTGAAGTCGTAGCCGACCGACTGGACCCGGTCGATCAGGCCGGGGCCGCCGGGGCTGCCATGGCCGATATAGTTGTGGGTGGCCATGTCCTCGGCCTGCATCTCGGCGGCGCGCATGAGCTTGTCGTTGATCCGCACCGGGGCGATCCCCTTGCGGGCGCGGGCGGCGTTGATCTGGCGCAGCAGCTCGGTCACCGCGTCGGTGACGGGCGCGGGCGTGTCCTGGGCGACGATGATCGACCAGGCCTCCGCCGTCAGGCCGCCATCGGCCAGCCGGAACATCTTCTCGTGGAAGCCGACGCCGATCTTCACCGGGCCGGGCGAGTCCAGCACGTCGGCCATGGACCGGGTGCGCAGCACCGCCTTGGCCAGGTTCCAGTTCTCCGGCAGGTTGCTCACCGCCACGGCGCTGAAGACCGGTGTCTGCACCCCGGCCCGCTGCAGCCAGAGCCCCGCATCGGTGCCGTCTGGTGCGCGCACGTCCACATAGCCGCGCTGCACCATGTCCCCGACATGGGCCTCCGCCGCCTGCATCAGGTCGGGGGCCTCCACCAGGGCCGGCAGACCCCGGCTCAGCCGCGCCTCGTTCAGCGCGCCGATCAGCTCAGACCGCGCGTCGGCCAGCGCCGGCAGGGCCGCCACCGTCATCACCAGGGCGAGGGCGGCGGCGCAGAGAGACCGCAGGCCGTTCAGGGAACGACCTTCATGTCGCGGAACTCCTGGAAGATCCGCAGGAACATCTCGTCGGTGCGCAGACAGTCGTGGAAGCCGTGCAGCCGCAGCTTGAGCGTGTCCGTCATCACGTCCCAGTCCGTCCCGAACACGTAGTCGGCGAAGGGCCAGGCGGCCACGTCCTTGTAGGGGATCTTCTGCAGCCCGTATTTCTCGACGATGCTGTCCCACAGCGGTCCCTTGTCGGCCATGAAATCGGTCAGCGAGATGGTTTGCAGATCGCCGACCTCCATGTCAAAGAATCGCGCGAACTGGCCCCACACGTTCTTCCAGCGGAAGAAGTCGCCGTTGGTGATGTTGAACACGTTGTTCGCCGCGTTCGGGTCGGTGCCGCACCACACCATGGCATTGGCCAGGTGCTGGTTGTCGCAAACCTGATAGACCGCCTCGTAGGCCCCCGGCTTGCCCGGGAAGCGCAGCGGCAGGCCGAGTTCCTTGGAGATCGTGGCGTAGACCGCGATGCAGGTGGTGATGTTCATCGGGTTGCCGAGCGCGAAGCCGCAGACGGTCTGCGGACGCAGGGCGGTCCAGGTCCAGTTCTTGCCCTTCTGGGCGGCGCGCAGCCACATCTCCTGGTCGTAGTAGAAGTTCGGCAGCATGTGCGGCGGGTCGTCCTCGCGCGCCGGCGTCTTGAACGGGCCGAGATGGGAGCCGTACCACTTGTTGCCCTCGATCAGGTGGACGTGTTCCAGGCCCGGCGAGGCCTTCTCGATCGGCTCGACGGCGTTGACCAGCATGGCGAGGTTCGGCGCGGAGTGCTCGGCCCAGGTCGGTCGGGCCTGGAAGGCGCAGTAGAAGATATGGGTGACGTCGGTCAGGCCGCGGAGCTTGGCCTCCGCATCGGCCCGGTCCAGCAGATCGACGGAGATGTAGGAGGCCGGGCTGTCGAAATCGGGCGCCCGTCGGGACAGTCCGACGATCTCCCAGCCGCCGCGCCGGCCCAGGTCTTCGATCAACTTGCGGCCGATCACGCCGAGCGCGCCGACCACCACGGCCTTCTTCCGATCCGCCATCATCCACTCCCTGACTGTCTTCTTCTGATTGGCCGGCATGGTGGCCGCGTCCGCCGAGCGGGGTCAATGCACGGAGTTCGGCGTCACAGGAATCCGTGGAGCGGCCCCCTGAATCGTGAGAGGATCCGCGCCTTCGCCCGACCCGAAGGCTGAGTGATGCACGCCTGATGCTGAAATTCGTTTTGACGGTCCTCCTCTTCATGGCGATCCTGCAGCCGGCCCTGGGGGCGACGGACGGACAGCCGGGAGCGGAGGCGGTGCAGGCGGCCCTGAAGGAGATCATCGCCGAACTGGCCGAAAACCAGATTACGGACGCGCGCTATTCCGAGGAGCTGCGCGCCGAGATCAAGCGCCAGCGCGACTTCATCGTCCCCACCCTGATCGCCGCCGGCCCGCTGAAAGCCCTGAAACTGCTCGACTCGGCTGAACCGACGCCGGACCGGCGCGTGGACCGGTTCCTGGCCGAGCACGAGAAGACCAGCTTCGAATGGACGATCTCCCAGGACGAGGAAGGCGTGGTCCGGCTGCTGGTTCTGGCCCCGCCGCGCGTGCCGGCGACGAAAGACGAGAAGCAGACCGCCCTGGCGGGGGCAACCCTGACCGAGCTGATCGGCGAGCTGCGGGACGGCACGATCTCGGAGGCGCGCTATTCCAAGAGCCTGATGAAGGAGGTCCGGGAGCAGCGGGACTTCATCATCCCGACCCTGGCGGCGGCCGGACCGCTCAAGACCCTGAAATTCCTGAACTCGACCCAATCGGAGGCCGAACAGCCGATCCACCAGTTCCTGGCGGAGCACGAGACGACAAAGTTCATGTGGACGATCTCGGTCAACGCCAAGGGCGTGGTCACTCTGCTGATCCTGCAGCCGGGGAACTAGGGCCGGAGACCGGCTGCCGGCGGTGGCTGCACCGCAAGCCGCCTAGTAGGCGATCTCGATGCTGCGCGGTTCCGCTGCCGTCGGGAGCGGCCAGTAAAGGGACCAGGCCAGGTCATTGACCAGATAGAAGGAAAGATCCGCCACCGCGCTCACCGCGGTGAATCCGGCCGCCGTCATCGGATCGGCGGTGAACAGCAGCCCGAGCCCGTAGTTCTTCGCCGAGCCCACGACCCGGTAGGTCCCTGCCCGGGCCGCAAGCGTCCAGTCGCCGAGCGGCTGCGGGTCGTCGAACCCGAGGTCCCACGCCGTCTCGTGGATGTAGTAGGCGGCCGCCGACAGGACCGCGTTGGTGGCGAGGAAAGCCGGGGCCGCCGCCGCGGTTCCGCCGAGCAGGGCGCCGTACAGGACGATGTCGAACCCGTTCGCCATCACCTCGTAGGTGAGTGTCTTGTAGAGGTTCCGTTCCCAGACCTCGGACATGTCGGCGCCTGCCGTCACCCGCTCCTGGGCGGCGGCCACGGAGCCCATCGACAGCCACACAGCGAGCGCCAGCGCCACCAGCACGCCACCCGACCGTCCTCCGCCAACCCGCCTCGCCATCCGGGTCAGTCCGTGACGTAGCGGATCTCGACGACCTCGATCTCCTTGGGGCCCTGGGGCGTGTGGACGGTGACCGCGTCGCCTTCCTCCGCCTTCATCAGCGCCTTGGCGATCGGCGAGATCCAGCTCACGTCGCCCGCCTCGGTATCGGCCTCGTCGACGCCGACGATGCGGATCGTGTGCTCGGTCTCGCTGCCGTCGTCATGCAGTTCGGCATAGGTCACCGTCGCCCCGAAGAACACCTTGTCCAGATGGGTCTGCAGCGCCGGGTCGACCGGTTCGGCGGTGTCGATGCGTTTCGACAGGTAGCGCATGCGCCGGTCGATCTCGCGCAGCCGCTTCTTTCCGTAGATGTAGTCGCCGTTCTCCGAGCGGTCGCCGTTGCCGGCCGCCCAGGACACGACCTCTACGACCTTCGGCCGCTCCACGGAGCGCAGCTGCTTCAGCTCCGCCCGCAGCGCCTCCAGGCCCTTCGGCGTGATGAGGTTGCGGCCCATCTGGGCATCGAGCGCCTCCTCGGCGTCGTCATGCACCTCATCGGTCTCGTCCCAGCCGTCGAGGCCGCCATCATCTTCTTTCACGAATGCCTTGTTCATGGCCGGCAGTCTAGCGGGTCGCGCCGCCCGATGACAGGGTTCGCGCTGCCGCGGGCCGTGAGATAAGTCACCGGCACGGACCGGCTGCGGCCACACGCTCCGGACCGGCCTTGGCCCATAATCCCGCTTGGGCAGGAGGGGAAAGGCCATGGCGCGGCTGGTGACGATCGGGGACTCGGTCTCCCAGGGTTTCATGTCGGTCGGCGCGGCGCAGACCCAGCAGAGCTACAGCACGCTGCTGGCGCGCATGATGGAACTGCCGGACTACCGCTTCCCGGACTGGCCGCTCGGCGGGATCCCGATGAACGCCGAGGCGCTGCTGCGGCATCTGTCGAAGTATTTCGGCGACGATATCCGCGGACCGTTCGAGTGGCGCGGCGCCATCCAGCGGATCGAGGATTTCCTGGACGGGCTGGAGACCTATTACGAGCGCGGGCCCGGGGATTTCCTGACCCCCTACGCGCACGGGATCCGCAGCTTCCACAACCTGGCCTCCTTCGGCTTCACCGTGTCCGATGCCTGGCAGCTGACCCCGGAAGTTGCGCTGGACCAGCTCCTCGCCGGCGAGCAGAAGCCGTTCGAGGACCAGGCCTTCGCCACGCCGAGCAACGCCTTCTATCGCAGCGCCTTCCGGGTGCTGAATCCGTCGGCCGACCCGGCGCTGAACGGCATGAGCCAGCTCGCCTGGCTGCGGCACTACGCGGAGCGCGATCCCGACGGGGTGGAGAACGTGGTTCTGTTCCTCGGCGCCAACAATGCCCTGGGGACCGTCCTGCATCTGGAGGTGCGCGAGGACCTGGAGAACATCGCCGAATATGTGGCGGCCGATCACCGGGCGCGCATGAACATCAACCTCTCAACCCTGGAACAGTTCGAGCAGGACTACAGCGAGCTGCTCGACCGGCTGCTCGACATCCTGGATACCGACGAGCACCACGGCCGCGCGCCGAACTGGCAGGTGTTTCTCGGCACCGTTCCGGCGGTGACCATCGCGCCGATCGCCAAGGGGTTCGGGCCCACCGAACGGGTGACCGACCCGTTCGGCGTGGTCGAGGACGGGGCCAATTACTACGAGCGCTATTCCTACGTGGCCCTGGAGGAGGACGAGGTGATGCGCGGCGTCACCCCGGCCCTGACCCGCGAGCAGGCGATCGCCATCGACACCCGGATCGCCGGCTTCAACCGCATCATTCGGCGCCTGGTGGCCGAGGCGAACGGGCGGCTCGACCGGCCGCGCCTGCATATCGTGGATGTGGCCGCCGCCCTGCTTCGGGCCGCGATCAAGCGCAATGGCGGACGGCCGATCTATGCCTTTCCCCAGGGATTGCTGCAGGCGTTCCGCAGCGACGAGGTGCTGCGCCGCTACGACCCGGCGCGGGCGACCGTCGACCTGCCCGACGGGCCGGCGCTGATCCCGACCACCAAATACTACCGGGCCGAGGGCGACCGGGTGTACGAGGGCGGGCTGTTCAGTCTGGACGGGGTGCATCCCAGCGCCATCGGCCAGGGCATTCTCGCCGACGAGTTCGCCTCGGTGATGCGCAGCAACGGCGTGCTGTTCCGCAAGCGCCTGAACTGGCCCGGCATCGTGCGCAACGACACCCTGAGCTGGCGGCCGTTGAATCTGGTGGAGGAAATCTTCCAGCACTCGGAACTGGCGACCTTCGTCTTCCGGGCGCTGCGCACCCCGCCGGACAAGACAAGGCGGCCGGTCGGCCGGATGACGGACGAGGATACGGCGGGCCATTGACGGCCTAGCTTTCGATGCCCATCAGCGAGTTCGCGAAAGCCCGGGCCTCGAACGGGCGCAGGTCGTCGGCACCCTCGCCGACGCCGACCGCATGGACCGGCAGGCCGACACTCTGGGCCAGCGCCACGACCACGCCGCCGCGGGCCGAGCCGTCGAGCTTGGTGACCACCAGGCCGGTGATGTCGACCATTTCCTTGAACGCCTTCACCTGGGCATGGGCGTTCTGACCGACCGTGCCGTCCAGCACCAGCACCGTGGCGTGCGGGGCGGTGGCGTCCTGCTTCTTGATGACCCGGACCACCTTGGCGAGCTCGTCCATGAGCTGGGTCTTGTTCTGCAGCCGCCCGGCGGTGTCGATCATCAGCACGTCGGCGCCGGAGGATTTGGCGGCGGCCAGGGCGTCGAAGGCCAGGGCGGCGGCGTCGGAGCCGTGCGGCTTCTCGATCACTGGCACCTTCGCCCGCTCGCCCCAGACCTTGAGCTGCTCGATGGCGGCGGCGCGGAAGGTGTCGCCGGCGGCGAGCATCACCGACCTGCCCTCGCGGCTCCACTGATGCGCCAGCTTGCCGATGGTGGTGGTCTTGCCCGAGCCGTTGACGCCGACCATCAGCATGACGAATGGCTTGTGCCCCACCGGCTCCAGCGGCTTGGCAACCGGGGCCAGGATCTCGGCGATATCCTCGGCGAAGGCGGCGCGGACCTCGTCGCCGGTCACTTCCTTGTCGAACTTCTCGCGGGCCAGGTTGCCGGTCAGCTTCATCGCCGTCTCGACCCCGAGATCGGCGGTGATCAGCAGCTCCTCCAGCTCCTCCAGGGTCGCGTCGTCCAGCTTGCGCTTGGTGAACAGCCCGCCGATGCCGTCGACCAGCCGGCGGGAGGACTTGGACAGCCCCTCGCGTAGCCGCGCGAACCAGCCCTTTTTCGGCGCGTTTTCGGTCTCGGTATCGGTCATAGGGACGACTTCACTGGCTGGGGCTCATGCGGCGGCCCGGACGGTCCGCTCGCCGATCAGAACGGTGCCGTCGCGGCCGGTGACGGTGACCTCGACGATCTCGCCTTCCACGGCCCCGCCGGCGACGCGGATCTCGGCGAAGCTCTCGCCGTGGCCCATGCCCTCGCGCTCGATCAGCACCCGGTCGGTGGTGCCGATGCGGGTGTCGAGCCAGCGCGCCAGATTGTCGGCGCCGATCGACCTCAGCTCGGCGGCACGCGCCTTGCGGGCATCGCCATGGACCTGGGGCATGCGGGCGGCCGGCGTGCCGGGACGCGGCGAATAGGGGAAGATGTGCAGGTACTGCAGCCCGAGATCGCGCAGCAGCGCCGCCGTATTGGCGTGCATCTCGTCGCTCTCGGTCGGGAAGCCGGCGATCACATCGGCGCCGAAGGCCACGTCCGGGCGCAGGGCGCGGGCGCGCTCGACCACGCGGATCGCATCGTCGCGCAGGTGGCGGCGCTTCATGCGCTTCAGCACCATGTCGTCTCCGGCCTGCAGGCTCAGATGCAGATGCGGCATGAACCGGGGCTCGCTCTCCAGCAGCCGCCAGATGTCGTCGTCCAGCTCCACCGGGTCGACGGAGGAGAGGCGCAGGCGCGGCAGCTCCGGCACCAGGGCGAGCAGCCGGCGCACCATCTGGCCGAGCGACGGCTTGCCCGGCAGGTCGCCGCCATAGGAGGTGATGTCGACCCCGCTCAGCACCATCTCGCGATAGCCCGATGCGACCAGGGTGCGGACCTGCTCGACGATCACGCCCATCGGCACCGAGCGGCTATTGCCGCGGCCGAAGGGGATGACGCAGAAGGTGCAGCGGTGGTCGCAGCCCTGCTGGACCTGGACGATGGCGCGCTCGCGCCCCTGCGCCTCGGTGACCAGATGGGCGGCGGTCTCGCGCACGCTCATGATGTCGTTGACCAGAATCTTCGGCGCGTCGTCGGTGGCCGGCGCGTTCCAGGTCTCCGGCCGCAGCTTCTCCTCGTTGCCGACCACCCGGGCCACACCGGGAATGGCGGCGTAGCGGTCCGGGTCGATCTGGGCGGCGCAGCCGGTGACGACGACCTGGGTGCCGGGGTTCTCGCGGATCAGCCGCCGGATCGCCTGGCGCGACTGACGCTCGGCCTCCGAGGTAACCGCGCAGGTGTTGACCACGATGGTGTCGCCCGCGCCGGAGGCGGCCAGATGGCCCTGGATCAGGTCGGACTCGTGCGCGTTCAGCCGGCAGCCGAAGGTCTCGACCCGGTGAGAGGGAGCTGTCGCGGTGTCAGCCTGATGCGCCATAGGGCGGTAGATGCCTGCATGGGGGGCGGAATGCAAGACTCCGGGCATGATCGGGCGATTGTGGAGTGCCGCCCCGCTCCCCTACATTGCGCCGACAAACAGCCCATCGATGCGTGAGGAAACCCCATGAAGACCTACAAGATCGCGGCCATTCCGGCTGACGGCATCGGCCCGGAAGTGATCGCCGCCGGCCTGCAGGCGCTGGAAGCGCTGGAGCGGCGCGACGGGTCGTTCAAGCTGGAGGTTGAGCATTTCGACTGGGGCTCCGACTACTACAAGAAGCACGGCGTGATGATGCCGGAGGATGGTCGCGACCAGCTCAAGCCGTTCGACGCGATCTTCTTCGGCGCGGTCGGCGCCCCCGACGTGCCGGACCACATCACGCTCTGGGGCCTGCGCCTGCCGATCTGCCAGGGCTTCGACCAGTATGCCAATGTGCGCCCGACCAAGATCCTGCCGGGCATCACCTCGCCGCTGGCCGGCGTCGGGCCGGGCGACCTGGACTGGGTGATCGTGCGCGAGAATTCCGAGGGCGAATATGCCGGCAACGGTGGGCGCACCCATCGCGGCATGCCCGAGGAGGTCGGCACCGAGGTGTCTATCTTCACCCGTGTCGGTGTCACCCGGATCATGCGCTATGCCTTCAAGCTGGCCCAGTCGCGGCCGCGCAAGCTGCTGACCGTGGTGACCAAGTCGAACGCCCAGCGCTTCGGCATGGTGATGTGGGACGAGATCGCCGCCGAGGTGGCCCAGGAATTCCCCGACGTCACCTGGGACAAGATGCTGGTCGACGCCATGACCGTGCGCATGACCCTGAAGCCGAAGAGCCTGGACACCATCGTCGCCACCAACCTGCATGCCGACATCCTGTCGGATCTGGCGGGTGCCTTGGCCGGCAGCCTGGGCGTGGCACCGACGGCGAACATCGACCCGGAGCGGCGCTACCCCTCCATGTTCGAGCCGATCCACGGCTCGGCCTTCGACATCACCGGCAAGGGCATCGCCAACCCGGTCGCCACCTTCTGGACGGCGGCGCAGATGCTGGAGCACCTGGGCGAGGCCAAGGCGGCGGCGCGGCTGATGGAAGCGGTGGAGAAGGTGACGGCGGACGGCGTGCTGACCCCGGACATTGGCGGTACGGCCACCACCCAGCAGGTGACCGACGCGGTCTGCGAGGCGATCCGGGCTTCGAACATCTGACGCTCGGGACGGCACCGCCGCCCCGCCTGCCCTCGCCCAATCCCCAACCGTCATCCTGACGCACGTCAGGATCAAGCCTGCTGCGTATCGGCAGCTTTCACCGCCCGGGCGGTGCTGTCTGCGCACTGATCCTGATTTGCATCAGGATGACGGGAAGGGTTGATCGTTCCGAGGCTTGATCCTGAATCAAGTTCAGGATGACGGAGGGGTTAGCTCGGTGGCCGCTACCCCAGCAGCGCCACCCCGACCCATTCCAAACCCATCCGTCATCCTGATGCAAATCAGGATCAACGCGCGGACGGCGCGGTGTCGGGCTGCGGGAAAATCTCAAACGCTTGTGGCTCGATCCTGAATCGAGTTCAGGATGACGGAAGGGGGTGGAGGGGCGGCTAACCCCGCAGCGCCACCTCGGCCAGGCGGCGCGGTGCTTCGCCGTCGGTCAGGCGGAACAGCTCGATCGTGTCGAGCCGGGCCTGGATCTCGATGTCCTGGGCGTTCAGGTCGTCAACCAGGGCCTTGGCCAGCTTCGCCTCGCCGAACCGGCCGAGGGTGACATGGGGCACGAAGGGAAGGTCGAGGCGCAGCGCCTCGGCGAAGGGGCCGCTGTAGAGGTAGTCGTGCAGCCGGATCAGCGCGCCGTTGCCGGCGTCCGGCACCAGATAGACATAGGTCTCGTTGGAATACCGGTCGAGCCAGGGCATGGTCGCCCGGAAGGACAGGATGATCGGCGCAGTCTCCGCGGCGACCGTGGCAAGATGGCTGGTGGCGCTGGTCGGATCGGTCGCGTCGGTCGGGAACACCAGGGTCACATGGGCGCCGAGCCCTTCCTGGAAGATCGCGCCGCGGTGCCGTCCGCGCAGGGCGTCGATCCAGGCCCGGTCGGCCGCCGCCATGGAGGGTCGGCCGAGCACCACGAGGCTCACCGCACCCTCCTCAGGACCCGAGCGAGGAGAGGTCGAGCACGCCGGAGAAGCTGGTCGCCACCGGTCCCGTCATCTCGACATGCCCGTCTGCGCGCCAGGCGATGTCCAGCACGCCGCCGTCCAGCACCACGCTGGCCGACCGGCCGGGGATCACGCCGCGCCGGGCGGCCGCGACCACGGTCGCGCAGGCGCCCGAACCGCAGGCCTGGGTGATGCCGGCTCCGCGCTCCCACACCCGCATGCGCAGACGGTCGGGGGCGAGCACGCTGACGAACTCGATATTGGCGCGTTCCGGGAAGATCGGGTTGGTCTCGATCGGCGGGCCGATGCGGGCGAGGTCTAGTGCCTCGGCGTCCTCCACGAAGAATACCGCGTGCGGGTTGCCCATGTTGACCATGGTCGCCGGCCCATAGGCCTCCGCCCCCGGCACGGTGACTTCCAGCGTGTCGGTCTCCACGGCGATCGGGATCTCGTTCCAGGCGAGGTTGGCCTTGCCCATGTCGACCGTCACCCGCCCGTCGGCGCCGCGCCGGCAGATCAGGCCGCCGACCACGGTCTCCAGCACGATCTCATCCGCGCCGGCCTCGTCCATCAGCAGGGAGGCGACGCAGCGGGTGCCGTTGCCGCAGGCCTGGGCCTGGGAGCCGTCCGGGTTGTGGATCGCCATATAGGCCAGCCCGCCGTTCTTCGGCGGCAGGATGGTGAGGAACTGGTCGTAGCCCACCCCGCGGCGGCGGTCGCCCACGGCCCGGTACTGCGCCTCGCTCAGGGCGGCGTCGGCCGTGCGCCCGTCGACGACGACGAAGTCGTTGCCGAGGCCGTGCATCTTCAGGAAGGGCAAATTCGTGCTCATGACGCCTCATATAGAGACGGTGTAGGCTCGGCTGCAAGCGTACCTTGAACAGCCATCCACGAACGTTCAGCCAACAACACGAAGAACACGAGGGAGTGACATGCCGATCACCATCGGACACGAGCGCCTGACCGATATCGTCACCGCCATGATGCAGGGGGCGAAGAGCGCGCCGGACGAGGCCCGCACCATCGCCGAGAACCTGGTGACGGCCAACCTGATGGGCCATGACAGCCACGGCGTCGGCCTCGCACCGCGCTACATGAAGCACGCGCTGGAAGGCACGATGAACCCGGGGGCGCGCCCCTCGGTGGTAACCGACAACGGCGCCTATCTGCTGCTCGACGGCAACATGGGGTACGGCCAGACCGTCTGCCGCGAGGCGATGGAGATGGCGATCGACCGGGCGAAGAAGACCGGCGTGTGCATCATGGGCCTGCGCAAGACCCACCACATGGGCCGGATCGGGGCCTGGGGCGAGATGGCTGCCCGGGCCGGGCTGATCTCCATCCACTACGTCAACACCACCGGCCACCGGCCCTATGTGTCGCCCTGGGGCGGCTACGAGGCGAAGTACTCGACCAACCCGTACTGCACGGCGATCCCGACGACCGACGACCACCCGATGATCGTGCTCGACATGGCCACCTCCCGGGTCGCCCAGGGCAAGGTGCGGGTCGCCTACTACGCCGGCAAGAAGACCCCGGCCGACGCCCTGGTCGGCCCAGACGGGCGGCCGACCGACGACCCAACGGTGATCTTCGAGGAGCCGTACGGCGCCATGCTCTCCTTTGGCCAGCACAAGGGCTACGGCCTCGCCATGATCTGCGAGATCCTGGCGGCCGGCCTGACCGGCGGCGGCACCGCGCGCGAGGAGCTGATGAGCCAGAACACGATCTGCAACAACATGCTGTCGATCGTCATGGACCCGGCCGGCTTCGGCGCCGACATTCCCTTCAAGTCGGAGATCGACCAGCTCGTCGGCCATGTGTCGTCGGCCAAGGTGGCGGTCGGCCACGACAAGATCCGCTTCCCCGGCGACCCGGAGCGCGAGACCTCGGCCGAGCGCACCGCCAACGGCATTCCGATCGACGACAACACCTGGGCGGAGATGACCCAGGCGGGTGTGGATGCCGGGATGAAGGAAGCCGATTTCGCGGTGAACTGAGGCTCCCGATCGTCTCCGCAAGAAGCGGATGGAGGGACCTCGGCCGTCGTTTCAAGGTAGGATCATCATGAGCGATGGAGATCCGAGATGACCGTCCAGATGACCGCCTCACCGGCCAAGGCCCGCACACCGATGGACGACGACGCCCGCTACCGGGTCGTCGTCGCCCGCGACAAGTCCTTCGACGGCGCCTTCATCGTGGCGGTGCGGACGACCGGTGTGTACTGCCGGCCCTACTGCCCGTCGCGCACCCCGAAGCGCGAGAACGTGTCGTTCTTCCAGACGCCGGAACAGGCGCGCTCGGCCGGCTACCGGGCCTGCCGGCGCTGCAAACCGGACGAGTCCGCCGCCCCCGATCCGCGCCTGGACGCGGTGCGGGCCGCCTGCCGGGCGATCGAGAGTGCCGAGGACGAGTGCCCGAGCCTGGAGGCGCTGGGCACGGCGGCGGGGCTGAGCCCGTTCCACCTGCAGCGCAGCTTCAAGGCGGTGATGGGCATCAGCCCGCGCCAGTACTGGGACGCGCGGCGGCTGGGGAAGCTGAAGGAGAACCTGAAATCGGGGGAGGGTGTGGCCATGGCGCTGTACGGGGCCGGCTACGGCTCCTCCAGCCGGCTCTACGAGAAAGCGGGGGCGCAGTTGGGCATGACACCGGCAAGCTACGGCAAGGGCGGCGCGGGCGCGGTGATCGCCTATGCCTTCGCCGACACGTCGTTGGGGCGGGTGATCGTCGGCGCGACGAAGACGGGGATCTGCTTCGTCGGCATCGGCGATACGGACGAGGCCCTGGTGGAAGAACTGCGCGGTGACTTCCCCAATGCCACCCTGGCCGCCGATCCGGGCGGGTTGGGCGAGACCCTGGGCGAGGTCGCTGGCATGCTGGAGGGACGGGAGCCCCATGTTGACCTGCCGCTCGACATCCGCGGCACCGCCTTCCAGCGCCAGGTCTGGCAGGCACTGACCGACATCCCCATGGGCGAGACCCGCACCTACGCGGACCTGGCCGCGGCCATCGGCAGGCCCAAGGCGATCCGGGCGGTCGGCAGCGCCTGCGCCAACAACCCGGTCTCCCTGATCGTGCCCTGCCACCGGGCGATCGGCACCGACGGCACCCTGCGCGGCTACCGCTGGGGGCTGGACCGCAAGCGCAGGCTGATCGACACCGAGGTGCGGGAAGCGGAACGGGCGTCGGCGAAGTAGGGGCCTTCTCTCTCCTCTTTCTTCCCGGCCCCGCGCCGGGACCGAGGGTGACGTTTGCTGGAGCTTTGCGGAATAATCGCCCGAAGCTCCAGTAGCCCCTCTTCCTGGATCCCGGCGCATGGCCGGGAAGACAGGAAGGGATACGCAAAAAACACCCTCACGGAAGGAACCGCCCATGTCCACCGAGCCCGCCACAGTCGTCATGGTCGAGTACGAGTCCGCTTCGGACGAGGTCCGCGAAGTGTTCGACGACATCATGGCGACCAAGGGGATCGGCTTCGTGCCGAATGCCTGGAAGGTCTTCGCCTCCCATCCGCCGACCCTGAAGCGGCTGTGGTACGGCCTGAAGGAGGTCATGGCGCCGGGCGCGCTCGACCCGAAATTCAAGGAGATGATCGCCGTCGCGGTGTCGGTGACCAACGGCTGCGACTACTGCACCCGCAGCCACACCGCCGCCGCCCGCAAGCTGGGGATGACCGACGCGGAGTATGGCGAGCTGCTGGCCGTGGTCGGCATGTTCAACCAGACCAACGCGCTCGCCGAGGCCTACAAGATCCCGGTGGACGACGTGTTCCTGCGGCCGTGGTCGGACGAGGGGTGAGGGGGAACCGTCCCTCTTACCACCTCACCCGTCATCCCGAACTCGTTTCGGGATCAAGCTTCCGGCGGCTGAGTCAGGATCCCTAAACAAGTTCGGGATGACGGGGAAGGGAGGCTTGGTCTCCCTAGTCAATCCAACTTGAACTTCTTCGATTTGAGAAACGCCGCCAGGTTCTTGCGCTGGGGCACGGCGTATTGCCGGGCCTTGTCGTCGGACCAGCCGTAGAAGTCCGGAGCGCCGAACTGCTCGACCATCCGGTATTTCTCCTTCGGCGTGGAGAACTTCGCGTCCCGGCGCCGGTCATAGGCGGCAATCTCCTCCAGCACGTCGCTGTCGTCATAGCGGTCGGTATGCACCGTCACGCTCTGCGGCAGGCGCAGGCTGACCCAGCCCTCGCGCTCCGGGAAGCCCAGCCCCATGCCGACGAAGGGGAAGACGTAATCGGGCAGGCCCAGCACCTCGGCCGCCGCCTCGATCTTGTTGCGGATCACGCTGATCGGGCAGCAGCCCAGCCCCAGGGCCTCGGCGGCGCGGATGAAGGTCGCCATGACGATGGCGGCGTCGCCGGCGGCGTTCAGGAAGGCGTCCAGGTGGTCGTTCGGATAGGGCGTGCCCTTGGCCTCGGCGATCTTGTGGATGCGCCGGTTGTCGCCGCAGAACACCAGCAGCGAGGGCGCGGCGGTGACCCAGGGGTCGTTGATCTGCTCGTTCAGCGCCTTTCGGATCTCCGGGTCCTTGACCACGATGACCGAACATTGCTGCAGGTCGGACTTCGCCGGGGCGGAAAAGGCGCCGGCCAGCGCGATGCGCAGCAGCTCGTCGGGCACCGGTTCGTCCTTGTAGCGCCGGTGGCTGCGGTGGCTGAGGATCGCGGCGATCTCGCCCTCGGCCGGCATGTCGCGCCCGTCCTGCGTCGGCAGGCCGAACCGGTCCTCAATCAGGTCGGCGACGGTCTTCTTCTCGGTCATGCGGCCTCGACGGTGTTGGTGGGGCGGTATGGATGAGGGCCGCATCATGGCCGAGGGAGAGCACCCCCGGCCACTCCCTATCTGCCGCTATTCGCCCTTCACCGTTTCGCGCGCCTGATAGGCGACCCGCCGGGTCAGCTTGCGCTTGAACGGCTCGTTGAGGAACCGGTTCAGGGCGGCGGCCAGGTCCGGCACCCAGGACGCGCGCGGGGTGGCGGCAATTTCCTCGCGGACGGCACAGGTCATCTTCACCAGATGGGCCGAGACGATGAATTCCGGGTTGCCGTGGTCGATCACCCCCTCGGCACAACCCGCCACGAAGGCGGCCGGCGTTGCTACCCGCCAGCGTTCCGCCGGATAGGCCGGGTCCACATACCCGGCATTGCGGCCGAGGAAGCAGGCGGTCTGCAGCAGCACGTCGGGCGCCAGCTCCGGGTGCCGGCCCATCATCCGCCGGCCGGCATTGGCGAAGGTGATGGCATGGCTGAAGTCGAGCCGTCCGACATTCTGGCTAATCGGCTGGGCGTGGCGGGTGGCGTAGAGCGGATCGGCATGGAGAAGCTGCCAGGCCGCCGCCGTCATGAGCGCATCGTAGCAGCGCTGCGGATCGGCACTGCCGGCCGAGATCCGGTCCAGCGCCTTGGCCACCGAGACCCGGCAGAGATCGGCCGGCTTCACCGCCGTCCGTCCGCGGCCGGTCCAGGCGTCCCGCGCCGGGCGGTAGGCCTTGAACTCGGGGATCAGGTCCTCGCGCTGGGCCTTGACCAGAGCCCGGACCAGCAGCAGCAGGAGCGGCTCGGCCACGGGGCCATCGGCCGGGTGGTCCGTCCCTCCGTTGGCGCCGTCAAGCCGCTGCACCGCCTCGCGGGTCTTTTCCATATAGATCGCCGAGTGCCCGAAATCCTGGTAGTGGGCCAGGGCGGCCCGGCACAGGCCGCGGTCGATCCGCGCCCAGCCGCCTTCTGCCAGACCGCCGCGCGCCAGCCGGATCGCCCGGACCTCGTCTTCCGCCTCCACGGCGGCGACGAAGGCCTCCTCGTCCCAGGGCTCGGTGCCCTCGGGATAGGCGTAGGTGTCTTCGCGCAGACTGTCGTCCACCAGATGGGCGACGACCTCGGTGACGCAGACCAGCCGATTGACCGGATCGTCCTGCTCGTCGGCCAGCGCTAGCCAGTCGGCCAGCACCGCATGGGCATGGGTCATGCCCCAGCGGAAGCGGTCATGGGTCCAGCGGATCGCCGCCCGCACGCCCAGGCGCGGATCGGCGCCGGCGGCCTCCAGCCGGGCTAGGTCGCGGGCGATGCGGTCGTCGCTCGGGTCGCGGAAGCCCTCGCGCAGCCCGGCCAGCGCCCTGGCGATCCGCTCGGAGGCCGGCAGGTCGGCGATGTCGATCCAGACGGTGCCGTCGCGGATCTCGCTGGGGAAGACGCGGACCGCATCGCCGCCGTCGACCACCGCTCCGGTCTCCAGGTCGAATTTCCAGTTATGCCAGTTGCAGGTCAGGGTGCAGGTCCCGTCCGCGCCGCCGTCGGACAGCGTACCTTCCGACAGGGGATAGCCCTGGTGCGGGCAGCGGTTGGCGATGGCCCGCACGCCGCCGGCGGTGTCGAACAGGGCCACCTGGCGTCCCTCGCGCTTCACCAGCGCACGTCCCTTGTGCCGCAGCTCGGCGAGCGGCAGGGCCTCGACCCAGACCGGGTCGGATTCGGATGGGCTCGGGCGATCGTCAAGGGCGACGGACATGGCGGGCTCCTCCTCACATCGGCCCTCTTCAGGCCGGGCCGTGACAGGAATGATCGCGCCGCCGGATTATTAAAGCAAGTCTAATCTTGTTTAAAATATTCCCCCGAGCGCGATCGGCTCGGCGGCCGCCCGGGTTTGCGGCCGCCGAGGAAGAACAGGATTGCGAGCCCGCCGGTCACCGCGAAGGCGGGCCAGGTCAGGATCGTGGAGATCACCGGGTGCCACAGGAACTGGCTGACATGGCGCGAGATCCCGGCCTCGGCGAGCTGCAGCGAGGTGGGGTGCAGGGTGAACCAGACGAAGCCGGTGGAGAGCGGCTGGAAGATGCCCTGGTCGACGAGCTGGTAGAGGTCGCGGGTCAGGAAGGCGGCGGCGAGGGCGGCGAACAACCAGCCGAGACAGCGCAGGAGGGTACGCATGAAGTCACCTGTTCCTTGGTGCCGCGGCCATCCGCGATAGCCATCCGCAGGTCCGGGGCCGCGCCTGCGCCGGGAGTGTGGATCTTAACCCCTTATGGCAGAAGGTGAAAGAAGACCTGCATCAGGGCGTTGCAAACCGGCGCGACCTCTATTACGTTCCCGCCTCCTCAGGAGGGGTGGCCGAGTGGTTGAAGGCGCACGCCTGGAAAGTGTGTAGGGGCGAAAGTCCCTCGCGGGTTCGAATCCCGCTCCCTCCGCCATCTTCCTTAGATATCTGATAGTCGAAGCAAACTCCGCGTGCGCCGGTTGTTTCAGATCCGGTGCGCCTGAACGCCGACGGTTGAACGCGCCTCGCGGGTCTGTTACCGCGGGCCCATGCCGGTATCCGCCACAGTCTTCGTGACATTGGCCGGTCTCTCGCTGCTCAGCGTCCTGAGCGGTCGACCCTGGACCACCCTGGTGGCCCGTCGGCATGCGCCGCGGGAACACTGGTGCCATCCGCTGTTCCGCGAGACCAACATGGTTCTCTCCCTGCTCTGGTCCCTGGTGTTCGCCCTTACGGGGCTGTGTGCCTGGGCAACGGATGGCGGTCCCCTCTTCGCCGCCTTGGCCCTGGGCAATACGGCCCTGGGAGCGGCGTCGCCCTGGCTCGGACAGCGTTACGCCGCGTGGCGGGCTCCGGCCTATCGGGACGGCTGACGTCGGCACGAGGCTGACCGTTCGTCGGTCTGGGTCTGCCAGCGTCACGCCGGTTTCAGGAAATAGTTCTTGTATCCGTAGCCGGGGAACTCGCGGTCGATCCGGTATCCGTGGTCCTGGCAGAACTGCCTCAGCCGATCCGCGGTCCTGTCGGCCGTCTCGATCAGCATCTGGGGGCGGCCGGTCCGCAGGAGGGTCTGCGCGCCCGCCAGCACCGAGAACTCCATGCCCTCCACGTCGATCTTGAGAA
Organism: Thalassobaculum sp.; assembly: GCF_965223715.1. GTDB lineage: Bacteria > Pseudomonadota > Alphaproteobacteria > Thalassobaculales > Thalassobaculaceae > Thalassobaculum. The sequence continues at coordinate 4,428,917 of NZ_OZ245012.1, forward strand.
AGTCGACGGGGGCGTCGAGGAGGTCGTCGAGCGGCAGCACCGGGATCGACCCGTTCGGCTTGAGCCGACCGGCCACAAGGTCTCCCGCGCCGGGCTCGAGGGCGGCCATCGCCCGCGCCGCGCCGACCGCGATGCCAAGGCCGCGCGGGTCGTGGTCGATGCGGTTGCGCGCCAGGTTGGCCTTCAGGCGTGCCACCGCCTGGGGATTGGGTTCGATCGGCAGCAGGAAGGGCGGCTTCAGAACGTGGCCGAAAAACACGCTGTGGTTCCCCGTATTGGCACCGACATCGACGATGCGGCTTCCCACGGGGATGTTGGTGCGGCAGTAGTCCAGCTCCGCCGCTTCGAACAGCCGACCGCTCACATGGAACATGTCGTGCCCGACATTGTCCCCGGCGATCTCGAACAGCAGTGTGTGCCCATGGCACGCCACCGGGGCGACCGTGTGTCCGGCGAGCCGGAAGCGGGCGAAATCGATGATCATCCGGGCGTGGGGCGACTGCCCCGTTCGGTCGATCCGTTCCAGGAGCGGGATCGCCGCCGCGTAGTCGCCGGCCCGCACCAGGCCGACCGCATGTTCCATGGCCTGGGCCACGGTCCAGGGCCGGTCCTCGGTCATCGGGGCGTCGTCCTGCGATCAGCCATCGGTCGTCCAGGCATCCACCCAGCCCTGCAGTTCCTTGCCGATATCCAGACCGCGGTACCGCGCCTCGCGGCGACGCCAGTCGCTCTCCGTACCCGGCTCGTAGGGGAGGTCCAGGCGGTCGGCGACGGCTTTCGCATGGGGCAGGATCGCCGGATCGTATTCCTGGTTCATCAGGGCCTCGCGGAACAGGGCGACCTTCAGCTCGTTCATCGCGTCGATATCGGCGCGGGGACGCGCCAGCTTCCGGCGGAATTCCGACAGCGACCGCGACCAGTAGTGATTGATCCTGAACCTGTCGATCTCGACGCGCGCGCTGAATGCCCGCAGGGGCAGCTCGGGGATCGGGGTGCCGCTGGGGCTGACGGCGGGTGCATCGTTCACATAGGTGAAACTATGCGGCGAGATCATGCTGGTGACAGCGCTCGTCCGAATGATGCTCTTTATATGCGAATGATAGGGTAGGTAGTTCCGGAGCGGACCGGGCGGCAGGCCCTCCTTCAGGAAGATCTTCTCCGAGGTGCGGAACTCCGTCTCGCCCCGCAATTGGTAGCTGGTGGTGGTCAGCGGCGTGGGCCGGGTCTCGAACCCGCTGGAGCCGTAGCAGACCCAGTTGATGCCAAGGGCCGGAAATCGTTCGTAGTCGGTTAGAGCTTCGGCGACCGTTTCCGACGGATCGGTCAGGAACATGAACTCGTCGACATCCAGGAAGGCCAGCCAGTGACAGCGGCTCCGGTTGTTGGCGATGCACGCCTCATAGGCCTGTCGCTGCCGCTTGGTGCCGCTCGGCGCCCGCCGCAGCGTGACGATCCGACGTTCAATCCAGGGTTTCAAGAGTTCCTTTGGAAAATTGGTGCTCTGATCGTCGTATAGGTAGAAATGCTCAAACCCCTGAAGTTGATGGTGCGTGATCCACTCAACCAGGTTCTGTTCTTCATCTCGGATGATCGCGCATGCGGCTAAATAATACATGGTTAATGACCGTTAAGATTAAAAACAGTTAATTTTCATCTTAACTTTTTCGTAAGTCAACTCTGGATATACACGGGTTTCGACTTGTCGTGACCGGAGCCTGCGGTCTAAGAGAACCGCAATAAATTAAAATTTCACTCAAATTGCATATCGGCCTGAAGGCTGAGCGCAGGCGAAAAGCCGAAAGGAAATCGGAATGTCAGGCGTATGGAATTATAACCCAGATGCGAACCAGGACGGCATCGGCGACGGACTGACGTCCCTGTATGTCAGCGGCGCCACGGTTTCGACGACCGACTGGACCACCACCGCGGTCACGATCTCGATCAACACGAACGTCTTCCAGATCAACGGCACGAACCTGACCGGCGCACCCGGAGGCGGCTCCACGCCGACGAATGCGACCTGGGACTACGTCTATATCGACAACACGTCGGCCACGACCGGGACGATCAATTTCACCGGCGGCGCACGGACCGACACGGTGATCGCGACCGCCAACAACGACACGCTGAGCGGCGGTGCCGGCAACGATACCCTCTACGGCTATACCGGCGACGACGACATTGTCGGCGGCACGGGCAACGACAGCCTCGTGGGCGTCAATGGCAACGACACCCTGTCCGGCGGCACCGGCGCCGACACGCTCAAGGGCGGCAGCAACGAGGACCTTCTGGTCGGCGGCGCCGATACGGATCTCCTGTCCGGCGGTTCCGGCAACGACACTCTGTCGGGAGGCACCGGTGCCGACACGCTGTTCGGTGCGGCGGGCAATGACATTCTGTTCGGCGGCGATGACGCCGATACGCTGAGCGCCGGGGCTGGCGCCGATACCCTCAACGGTGGCAACGGCGCCGACCTCCTGCGCGCCGGCACCGACAACGACATCCTGATCGGTGGTGCCGGTGCCGACACGCTGAGTGGCGGCGGCGGCTCCGACACCCTGTCCGGCGGTGCCGACGCGGACACGCTCGTCGGTGGAGCCTCCGACGACACTCTGTCGGGTGGTGCCGGCAACGACTTCCTCGATGGCGGCGCCAGCACCGACGTGCTGAAGGGCGGCGACGGGGCCGACACCTTCTCCAGCTCGGCCGGCGACTTCAACGGCGACACGATCTCCGACTTCGCGACCGGCGACTCGATCGTGGTCACCGGGACGGACCTGTCCTCCCTGAACGGCCAGACCGCGTCGGGCACGATGGATCTGGGCGGCGGGCAGTCCCTGACCCTGACCGGCATCACTTCGGCCAGCGGCGTCTGGAAGGTGACGGTCAGCAACGGCGACAGCACGGTCACCCTGGGGACGGCAGCCTCGTCCGGCGGCGACTCAGGCGGCAGCAGCAGTGGCGGCGGCATCGTCGTTTCGACCGGCTCCCAGGCGGATCAGTCGGTGATCCAGAACACCGGCTCGACCTCCGGCACCGCCGCGATCGTGCAGAACACCAACAACAACGGCAATGTGGTCACCGCCACCCTGCCGGTCGGAACCTCCCTGACCTCGGAAGGGCCGAGCGTCGCCCAGAGCGGCAGCGACGCCACCACCACCCTGGTGTCGGCGATCCAGGCCCGCGGTTCCGCCTCCGGGGTGCAGCTGTCGAGTGGAGCGCAGACCTTCCTGAACAAGCTGTCGACCACGACCACGCTGGATGTCCGCACGATCGTGCCGACGACGACGACGCAGCAGATCAGTTCGCCGGTGGTCATCTCCGGGTCCACCGGGGGCGGATCGGTTCAGTCCGAGGCCTTTGTCATCGACATGCGGTCCATGCCCGCGGGGACGACCCTGCAGCTCGACAACATCGAGTTCACCTCCCTGATGGGGGCGGCGTCCGTGACCGGCGGCGCCGGCAACAACTACGTCACCGCCGACGAGAGCAACCAGTTCATCTCCCTCGGCGAGGGCGACGACACCCTGTTCGGCGGGGACGGGGCGGACACGATCGGGTCCGGCAACGGCGCCGATCTCCTGGTCGGCGAGAACGGCAACGACCGGGTGTTCGGCGGGACCGATGCGGACACCGTCTCCGGCGGCGCCCACGAGGATGTTCTCTACGGCAACCAGGGCAACGATCTGGCCTATGGCAACCAGGGCTACGATACCCTGTTCGGCGGTCAGGATTCCGACACGCTCTATGGCGGCCAGCACCAGGATCTGCTCTACGGCAATGCCGATGCGGACGTGCTCTACGGCAACATGGGGCTGGATACCCTGTATGGCGGCGCCGGCGCCGACACCCTGTACGGTGGGGCGGGGGCTGACACTCTGGTCGGCGGGGTCGGCAACGACGTCCTGCTGGGCGGTCTGTCGAGCGACGACGGGTCCGATGACGGGTCGTTCGATGTCATGTCCGGCGGGATCGGCGACGACTCCTTCTACGGCGGTGCCGGGATCGACTGGATCTATACCGGCGACGGAGCCGATCGGATCTATATCGAGGACGGTAACGGCTTCGACGTGATCGCGGATTTCGATGTCTCGGCGGGCGACCAGCTGATGATCAAGGCCAACCTGAACGGTCAGTCGATCTCCAGCGCCGCCGACGTCATCGCCCGGGCAACGGACAACTCGGACGGCCATGCCGAGATCGATCTGGGCGGCGGCTACGTCCGCCTGATCGGCATCCAGAGCTCGGAGCTGACGGAAGCCCATTTCGGCTTCTTCTGACCGCCGTCACACGACGACACGCGCCGTCCCTCATCGCGGTGAGGGGCGGCGTTCGCGTTTAGGGCGGGCTCAGCAGAACAGGGCGGCATTCTCCTCGACGATCTGCGGCATCCGTCTTAGGGAGCCGGAGAGGTGCTCGCGCATGGTGCGCACCGACAGGTCGGCATCGCCGGTCTCGATCGCGTCCACCACGGCGCGATGGGCATCCAGCACCGAGGCGGTCTTGCCGGGGCTCGGCAGGTCCAGGGTCCGCAGCCGGGCCAGGTGGCCGCACCGGGCCTGGATGTGCTGGTGCAGGCTCGACTGGTTCACGCTGGCGAACAGCGCGGCGTGGAAGGCATCGTCCAACTGCTTGAACAGGTCGACCTGGTCCATGTCGTCGACCAGCGCTTCCTGCATCTTCAGGAATCCCCGGGCCTTCTTCAGAAGCTCGGGATCGCGGGCGTCGGCGAGGCGGCGCACCACCTCGCACTCGACGGCGGTGCGCAGGAAATGCTCCTCGCGTACCCGCGCCGTGTCGATCCGGGTCACCAGGGTGCGCGACTGCGGGTAGGAGATCACCAGCCCGTCCTGCTCCAGGCGCAGGATCGCCTCGCGCACCGGGGACTGGCTGACGCCGAACCGGTCGGCCAGGTCGCTGCGCACCAGGATCGAATCCGGTGGCAAGTCCAGGGCGATGATCCGCTCGCGCATCTCGCCATACACCCGCGCGGAGGTCGTCAGCCGGGTCCCGCTGCGCATCGCGTCCTCAGACGCGACGCTGCCGGCGACCGAGAAGGGGTTCTTCGTCATCGTCGTGATCCTGGGCGACATGCCAAACGGTAACGTCCTCTACATGAGCTGATTGGGCAGCCAAACGGTCAATCCGGAGAAGGCCACGAGCAGCGCGAAGAACAGCAGCATCGCGGCGAAGAAGGGCAGGGCCGCCCGGGTGAACGCGCCGGTCTTGCAGTCGAGAATGCCGCAGACCGTGAACATGATAACCCCGACCGGTGGGGTGAGGCCCCCGAAATTGATCAGCGAGACGATCAGCACGCCCATATGCACCGGGTCGTAGCCGGCCTGGATCAGCACCGGCATGACGATCGGCGTGACCAGCAGGATGTTCGCTGCCCCTTCCAGGAACATGCCGCTGATCACCAGCAGCGCCATGACCAGCAGCAGGATCAGCAGCGGATCCTCGGTCAGCGTGGTGACGAAGGTGGCGATGTCCTGGGGGGCCCGCTCGATGGTCATGGCATAGCCCAGCACGGCGGCGGTCATGATCAGCAGCATGATCATGCCGAGGTCGGAGACCGTCTCCCGAGCGGCCTGCAGCAGCTTCGCCAGGTTCAGCTCGCGGTAGATCCCGAAGCCGATGATCAGGGCGTAGAACACCAGGAACACGCCGGCCTCGGTCGCGGTGAAGATGCCGAAGCGGAAGCCGACCACCAGCACCACCGGGAACATCAGCGCCCAGATGCTGTCCAAGAACCCCGCCCCGATCTCGCGCGCGGCGGGAATGCGGGGCAGGTCCGGCACATAGCCGCGGCGCTTGGCGACCAGCCAGGTGGTGCCCATCAGCACGGCCGTCAGCACCACACCGGGCACGACGCCACCCAGGAACAACCGGCCAATGGAAACCTCGTTGATATAGCCGAACAGGATCAGCCCGATGCTGGGCGGGATGGTGGCCGTGATGATCGAGCCGAAGGCCAGGATCGCGGCGGTGGAGGCCTTCGAATACCCCTGTTTGATCATGCTGGGTCCGAGCAGCCGGGCCTCCATGGAGGCGTCCGCCACCGCCGAGCCGGACACCCCGCCCATCATCAGGCTGAGCATGATGGAGACCTGGGCCAAGCCGCCGGCCATCCATCCGGTCAGCAGGCGGGAGAACCGCACCAGCCGGTCGGTGATGCCGGTGGCGTTCATCAGGTTGCCGGCCAGGATGAAGAACGGGACGGCGAGCAGCGGGAAGCTCTGGGTCGCCGTCACCATCTTCTGGATCGCCACCGTCGGCGGCATGGTGCCGGTCAGGATGAAGACCGGGATGGAGGCGAGCGCCAGGGCGAAGGCGACCGGGATCCCGCCGATCAGAAACACCGCGAAGAGAGCGGCCACCAGCATCAGCATCAGTCGGGGCTCCCGTGAGGTGCGGATTCTCTGAGGTGATCGACGAGCTGCGCCACGGATGTGCGCAGCAGCAGGAGCAGGCCGACCACCATGGAGGCGTGGATCAGCGATCCGTTCATCTGGATGGCGCCGATCAGGCGGGGGTGCATGAGAATCATGTTCCGCCAGGCATAGACCCAGAGGAATGCCAGCAGGGCGATGACGATCAGCAGGTTGATCGCCTCCAGCACGTGCCGGCCACGCGGGCCGAGGCTGTCGGGCAGCAGCGACAGGCCGAAATGCCGGCGCTCCTGCATGGCCAGATCGGCCGCCAGCATGCACAGCCAGACGAACAGCAGCTCGGCGATCTCGACCGACCAGATGATCGGACTGCCGAGGCTGCGGGCGACGGCGGCGGCGCCGACGAGGACGACGATCCCCGTCAGCAGCGCCACCGCACAGGCGGATTCCAGGTTACGCAACATGCAAGTCTCTCCGCTCCCGGATCTCTGCCTGTGCCGATGTGAGGGGCCGGGTCAGCGGCCGAGAATGCCGTCGACGATCGCCTTTTCCTTCTCCAGCTTGAGCATGGTGTAGACCGGCTCGACCGCCGTCTTGAACGGCGCCAGATCGACCTCGCTCACCGTGATGCCGGCGGCGGCCACATCCTTCAGCGCCTTTTCGCCCAGCTCGATGGTCAGGCCCGACGCGTAGCGGCCGTTCTCCACCGCCAGGTCGCGGACGATCTTCTGGTGCTCGGGCGAGAGCTGGTTCCAGGCGTCGGCGCCCACCACCAGCGCGGTGACGAGCTGGATGTGCCCGGTCTTGGTGACGTGCTTGATCACCTCGTAGAGCTTGGCGCCCCAGATTGCGGTTGGCTGCGCCTCGGCGGCGTCCAGCGTGCCGAGCTGCAGGGCGGAATAGACCTCGCCCCAGGCCATCGGCGTCGGCTCGGCCCCCATGGCCCGGATCGTCTCGATCCAGACCGGGGCGCCGATGGTGCGCATCTTCAGACCGTTCAGGTCGGCCGGACCGGAGACCGGAACCTGGGTCAGCGCATGGCGGGCGCCCTGGTACCAGTTGGAGGCCAGCATCACGAGGCCGGCCTTCTCCGCCAGTTCGTCGCCCCAGGCGAGATAGTCGGTCGACAGGGCGAACTTGTCGGCCTGGTCATAGGTGTCGAACAGAAAGGGGGCGGACATGATGGCGAGCGACGGCACGAAGCTCGACAGCCGGGCCACGTCCGTGACGGTGCCCACATTGGCGCCGGCCCGGGCCTGATCCAGCATCTCGGTCGTGTCGCCGAGCTGGGAGTTGTGGAAGACGTCGATGACGACCTCTCCCTTGGTCGCGGCCTCCACGTCCTTCTTGAACTTCTCCAGCCCCTGACCCATCGGGTCGGTGGGGGCCAGCACGGTGCCGATGCGCAGCACCGTCTCGGCCTGGACGGTTGCAGGAAGCCCGCCCAGGGCCATGCCGATCGCCAACAGTCCCACGGCGGGAAGCAGGCGCACTCGTCTTGTCGCGTTTCTCATGACGTTCCTCCAAACATGGCGCGCTGGCCATTTGTTATTTTTATACCACTAAAATATTAATTATGGCCGATCAGGGGAGTCAATCGGGGTTCTACCGATGGTTAGGCCGGCGCTTGTCGTGTCGGGATCGCGGGCCAAGTAATGCGGCATGACTGATGCGAAACGGACCCTCACACCGACAAGCCGCCGCCGGTTTCTGGCCGCGGGTGCGACTGCCCTGACCCTGTCCGGCCTGTCCCGCGCGGGCCTCGGGATCGGCGCAAGACCAGCAGCCGCCCAGGGCGCTGGCCCCGTCCTGCAGCGGACGATCCAGTCGACCGGCGAGAGCCTGCCCGCCGTCGGGCTGGGAAGCTGGATCACCTTCAACGTGGGCGACGATCCGGTCCTGCGCGCCGACTGCGCGGAGGTCATGGCGTCCTTCCTCGACGCCGGCGGATCGGTGATCGATTCCTCGCCCATGTATGGGTCGTCCCAGTCGGTGATCGGCGCCGGGCTGGAGTGGCTCGGTCGCAGGGACGAGGCGTTCTCAGCCGACAAGGTCTGGACCGGCGACACCGACGAGGGCCGCGCGCAGATCGAGGCGTCGCGGGAGAACTGGCGGGTGCCCCGCTTCGATCTCGTCCAGGTCCACAACCTCGTGGGTTGGGAGGCGCATCTGGAGACCCTGGCGGCGATGAAGGCGGCGGGGGAGGTGCGCTATGTCGGCATCACCACCTCCCACGGCCGGCGCCACGGGGATTTCGAGGCCATCATGCGGTCCCACGATCTCGATTTCGTGCAGCTCACCTACAACCCGGTCGACCGCGAGGCGGAGGACCGCCTGCTGCCGCTGGCCCGGGAGCGCGGAATCGCGGTGCTGGTCAACCGGCCGTTCCGACGCGGCGCGCTGACCGGGCGGCTGGAGGGGGAGCCGATGCCCGCCTGGGCCTCGGAGCTGGGGGCGCAGACCTGGGCGCAGCTCGTGCTGAAATTCATCCTGTCCCATCCGGCGACCACCATCCCGATCCCGGCGACCACCAAGCCGGAGCACGCCCGCGAGAATGTGCTGGCCGCCACCGGACCGCTGCCGGATGACGCGCTGCGCGAACGACTGGCCCGCCATATCCAAGAGATCTGATGGAAACCTGGCTGACCTACAGCCCGCAGGATTTCCTGCTGTTCTCGGAGCGGGTCTACTGGCGGCTGTTCGAGCTGCACAACGGCGAGCTCTGGCCGGCGCAGATCCCGGCGCTCCTGGCCGGCCTGGCGATCCCTGTTCTGCTGATCCGCCAGCGCGGCTGGTCCGGGCTGGGTGTGGCGGCGCTCTTGGCCCTGGCCTGGGCGGTGGCGGGTCTGACCTTCCTGCCGCGCTATGCCGAGATCAACTGGCTCGCCGGTGACCTGTTCCCGGCCTTCCTGGCGCAGACTGCGCTGCTTGCGGTGCTCGGGGTGGCGATGCGGGGCCTGGACGGCAGGCCCAACGGAGTGCGGCGCTGGATCGGTGCAGCCCTTTGCCTCTACGGCGTGATCGCTCCGCCGCTGGCTGCCCTGAGCGCCGGGCGGGGCCTGGCCGGGGTGGAGGTCTTCGCGCTGACGCCGGATCCCACCGCCATCGTCACCCTGGGCGCGGTGGCGGCCGTCGGCCGCGGATGGCCGGCGCTGGCCCTGGCGGTGGTTCCGGCCCTGTGGTGTCTGGCGAGCTGGGCGACCCTGGCCACCCTCGGCACCGCCCAGGCCTGGCTGTTCGCGCCGGTCGCCCTGGCTCTCCTCGTCGTCGCCGCCGGGTCCCGGCTCCACCGGGACGGCTGAGCAGGGCCACCCTTCGCCATGTTCGAATGAATGTTCATTTGAGCGTCACACAATGATGACGTGACTGTCACACCGCGCCGGTAGGTCAGGGCCCTGATCGACGGAGGGGGCGCGCGTGACCACGGAGCGGCAGGCCGAGATATCTGAACTGGTGCGGCAGAACGGGTTTCAGTCCGTCGCCGACCTGGCCCTGCATTTCGGCGTCACCACCCAGACCATCCGCCGCGACATCAACGAGCTGAGCGATGTCGGCGTCCTGCGCCGCCGCCATGGCGGGGTCGAACTGCCGGTGCCGAGCGAGAATATCGGCTTCGAGGAGCGCCAGACCCTCAACTTCGCCGCCAAGGAGCAGATCGCCCGGGTGGTCGAGGCCCATATCCCGGACGGCGCCAGCCTCGCCATCAGCATCGGCACCACGCCCGCGCTCACCGTGCGCCATCTGGCGAGCCGCCGCGGCCTGACCATCGTCACCAACAATCTGGTCGCCGCCGTCAACGCCTGCGCCCTGCCCGAGGTTGAGGTGCATGTCCCGGGCGGCGCCGTGCGTCCCGGCTCGCGCGACATCCTGGGCGCCGATGCCGAGAGCTTCTTCGAGCGCTTCAAGGTCGATATCGGTCTCTACGGCGTCGGCGGGGTCGATGCCAACGGCGAGCTCCTGGACTTCAACCGGCACGAGGTCCAGGTCCGCGAGACCATCCGGCGCAATGCCCGGCGCTCCTACCTCGTGCTGGATGCCAGCAAGTTCGGCCGCGCTGCCCATGTGCGCGGCGGCTGGATCAGCGAGGCGGATGTCGTGTTCTGCGACCGCGAGCCGCCGGCGGCCATCCGCGCGCTGATCGCCGGGGCCGGACACGACTTCGTGCTTTGCGCCGAGGGAGGCCGGGCATGAGCGTCGCGATCGAAGCCCGGTCCCTGCGCAAGGCCTGGGACGACACCACCGCCGTCGACGGCATCGGCTTCACCGCCCCGGCCGGGGAGTTCACAGTGCTACTCGGCCCGTCCGGCTGCGGCAAGTCGACGACCCTGCGGCTGATCGCCGGGCTGGAGGAGGCGACGGACGGCGCGGTGCTGATCGGCGGCGCCGACGTCACAAGGCGGCCGCCGAACGACCGCCAGATCTCCATGGTGTTCCAGTCCTACGCCCTGTTCCCGCATCTGAGCGTGGCGGAGAACATCCTGTTCGGCCTGAAGGTCCGCCGGGTGCCGGCCGCCGAGCGGGCGGAGCGGCTGACCCGCGTCGCCGCCCTGCTCGGGCTGGAACACCTGCTCGACCGGCGGCCGAGCCAGATCTCCGGCGGCCAGCAGCAGCGGGTGGCGCTGGGCCGGGCGATCATCGCCGAGAAGCCGATCTGCCTGATGGACGAGCCGCTCTCCAACTTGGACGCCAAGCTGCGCCACGAGATGCGGGTCGAGCTGAAGGCGCTGCAGCGCAAGCTTGGCATCACCATGGTCTACGTTACCCACGACCAGGTGGAGGCCATCGCGATGGCCGACCGGATCATCGTGATGAACGGCGGCCGGATCGAGCAGAACGCCGACCCCCGCACCCTCTACGACCGACCGGCCAGCACCTTCGTCGCCCGCTTCATCGGCACCCCACCCATGAACATCCTGGACCTGGGCCGCGGTGCGGGCGGATGGACGATCACCGGCGACCGCACGGTGATCGCGCCGTCTCATCCAGCCCTGCCGGAGCGGATGCAGCTCGGCGTGCGGCCGGAGGATATCACGCTGGCCGAGGCCGGCGGCGTGCCCGCCACGGTCGAGCAGGTCGAGTATCTCGGCGCCGACCTGCTGGTCGACTGCCGCGTCGCCGGCCAGCCGCTGGTCGCCCGCGTCGCCACCCATCACCCGGTCGCCGCCGGCCAGACCGTCAGCCTCGTGTGGCCGGCGGCGCGCCAGCACCTGTTCGACGCCGCCACCGGCGCGCGGGTCGAGGCGGCGGCCGGCCATCCCGATCCAACCGTCACGCCCCGGCCCGCCGGTCCGTGACCCGAAGAGGGCCGCGCCGGACCGGCCAAGGCCCCGACAGACGACCAGTCACCCGTTTCTTAGGAGTGGAGAGAGACATGACCCTGATGAAGACGATGACGACGACCCTGGGTGCGGCTGCACTCCTGGCGTCGACCGCGACCGCCGCCCTGGCGGTCGACCTGCAGTTCTTCTTCCCCGTGGCCGTCGGTGGCAAGGCGGCCGACACAATCCAGGCCCTGACCGACGAGTATGTCGCGGCCAATCCGGACGTGAAGATCGAGGCGGTCTATGCTGGCAGCTACCAGGACACCATCACCAAGACCCTGACCGCCGCGCGCGGCGGCACCCCGCCGCAGCTCTCGGTGATCCTGTCGGTCGACATGTTCACCCTGATCGAAGAGGACGCGATCATCCCGTTCGACGATCTGGTGAAGACCGATGCCGACAAAGCCTGGCTGACCTCGTTCTATCCGGCGTTCATGGACAACTCCATGACCGGCGGGAAGACCTATGGCATCCCGTTCCAGCGCTCCACCCCGGTGCTGTACTGGAACAAGGAGGCTTTCAAGGAGGCCGGTCTCGACCCGAACACGCCGCCGAAGACCTGGGAAGAGCAGATCGCGTTCGGCAAGAAGCTGACCAAGCGCGACGCCAACGGCAACGTCACCCAGTGGGGCCTGCGGATCCCGAGCTCCGGCTTCCCGTACTGGCTGTTCCAGGGCCTGACGACCCAGAACGACGTGATCCTGGCCAATGACGCCGGCAACAAGACCAACTTCGACGACCCGAAGGTGGTTGAAGCCCTGCAGTACCTGGTCGACCTGTCGGCCAAGCACGGCGTGATGCAGCCGGGCATCATCGAGTGGGGCGCCACCCCGAAGGCCTTCTTCGAGGGCCAGACCGCGATGATGTGGACGACCACCGGCAACCTGACCAACGTCCGCGACAACGCGCCGTTCGACTTCGGCGTCGGCATGCTGCCGGCGAACAAGCGTCCGGGTGCCCCGACCGGCGGCGGCAACTTCTACATCTTCAAGGACTCCACCGACGAGCAGAAGGCGGCGTCCTTCGAGTTCATTAAGTGGATCTCCGCCCCGGAGCAGGCCGCCAAATGGTCGATCGCGACCGGCTATGTCGCCCCGCGCCCCGACGCCTGGGAGACCCCGGCGATGAAGGCCTATGTCGCCGACTTCCCGCCGGCCCTGGTGGCCCGCGATCAGCTCGAATACGCCGTTGCCGAGCTGTCGACGTACCAGAACCAGCGCATCACCACGATCCTGAACGACGCGCTGGAAGCGGCTATCACCGGCCAGAAGGCGCCGGCCGCCGCCCTTGAGCAGGCCCAGGCCGAGGCCGACCGCATCCTGGCCGACTACCGCTAAGCCAACCAGCCCGACGGCCCCCGGACCCGCTCCGGGGGCCGCTTCGGCGTATAGGACACGACGCGATGAATTTCCCTGGCCCCCACCGTCATCCTGACGCAAGTCAGGATCAACGCACCGCCTCCCGGGGTCGTACGCCAGATCCTGACGTGCGTCAGGATGACGGGGAGGGGGAGCGGGTGTGCGCAGGCCGGACCTGGCGCGTCGATCCAGGCTCGGCTGCGGGTCCTGTGGTCCTCGCCGCGGCGTCCGCCACCAGTCGCCACGCCCCAATCCGTCGTCCTGACGCAAGTCAGGACCAACGCACGGACGCCCGGCATGGCCGGAGGCTCGATCCTGACGTGCGTCAGGATGACGGCAAGAGCTGTGGAGACAGATTTCCATGACCCGCCGCTCCCTCACCCTGCGCCGCGAGTGGGTGCATGGCTGGCTGCTGCTGATGCCGGCGCTGGTGCTGCTGTTCGCCTTCACCCACATCCCGGCGGTCACCACGATCTGGGACAGTTTCTTCTCCACCCCCCGGGGGCAGCGCGCCGCCCGGTTCGTCGGCCTGCGCAACTACGAGACCCTGCTGGCCGACGACACGTTCTGGCAGGTGCTGTCCAACAGCCTGTGGTACGCGGCGGTCACCATTCCGGTCTCCGTCGCCCTGGCGCTGCTGATGGCGCTGTGGGTCGACGGTAAGCTGTCCGGTCGCAGCTTCGTGCGGCTGGCCTATTTCGCCCCGACCGTGCTGCCGCTGATCGCGGTGGCCAATATCTGGATGTTCTTCTACACGCCCGGCTTCGGCCTGATCGACCAGATCCGCGGGCTGTTCGGCCTACCTCAGGTCAACTGGCTCGGCAACCCGGACCTGGTGCTCGGCTCGGTGATGGTGGTGGCGATCTGGAAGGAGGCCGGGTTCTTCATGATCTTCTACCTCGCCGCCCTGCAGTCGATTCCGCCGCAGCTCCGCGAGGCCGCCGCGATCGAGGGGGCGAGCTGCTGGACCTTCTTCCGCCGGGTCACCTTCCCGCTGCTGATGCCGACCACGCTCTTCGTCTCGGTCAACGCGGTGATCAACTCGTTCCGCATGGTCGACCACGTCTTCGTCATGACCGAGGGCGGGCCGGACAACGCGAGCTCGCTGCTGCTGTTCTACATCTACGAGACGGCCTTCAAGTTCTGGGACACCGCCTATGCCTCCACCCTGACGGTGGTGCTGCTGGTGCTGCTCTCGGCCCTGGCGCTCGGCCAGTTCTTCCTCCTGGACAAGCGGGTGCACTACCGATGAGCCAGTCCGCCCTCGACCGCTGGCTGAACACCGTTGGCGCCTGGGCGCTGGCGCTGCTCTGGTTCCTGCCGCTCGTCTATGCGGTGTGGACGGCCATCCATCCGGGCGCGTTCGCCACAAGGTTCGAGCTTTTCGCTCCGCTCACCCTGGAGAACTTCGTCAACGCCTGGAACGCGGCACCCTTCGCCCGCTATTTCCTGAACAGCTTCCTGCTGGTCACCTTCATCCTGATCGGCCAGTTCGTGCTCTGCACGCTCGCGGCCTATGCCTTCGCGCGCTTCACCTTCCCCGGCAGCGGCGTGCTGTTCGCCCTGGTGCTGCTGCAGCTCCTGGTGATGCCCGACATCCTGATCGTGGAGAATTACGCGACCATGCGGATGCTCGGGCTGATCGACACCATTGCCGCGATCGGCCTGCCCTATATCGCGTCGGGCTTCGGCATCTTCCTGCTGCGCCAGACCTTCAAGACCGTGCCCAAGGAACTGGACGAGGCGGCGCGGGTGGAAGGGGCCGGCCCGCTGACCGTGCTGTGGCGGGTCTATATCCCGTTGGCGAAGCCGACCTATCTCGCCTACGGGCTGGTCTCGGTCAGCCACCATTGGAACAACTTCCTGTGGCCGCTGATCGTCACCAACTCGGTCGAGACCCGGCCGGTCACGGTGGGCCTGTCGGTCTTCGCCTCGGTGGATCAGGGCATCGACTGGTCGATCATCAATGCCGCGACCCTGATGACCTCGGGCCCGCTGCTGATCGCTTTCATGCTGTTCCAGCGCCAGTTCGTGCAGAGCTTCATGCGCGCCGGCATCCGCTGAGGTCCTTCACTCTGGCCGATGCGCGACCCGCAGCACCCGAACGTCCGGGCGGCCGGCGGCGTCGGTGGTGATCTCGCTCTCCACCGAATAGACGGCGGCCAGGTTCTCGCGGGTCAGGACCTCGGCGGCGGTGCCGGCCGCGACCAGCCGGCCGTGGTGGATCAGCGCCAGCCGGTCGCAGTAGCGGGCGGCGATGTCCAGGTCGTGGACGGCGACCACCCCGACGCCGCCACGGGTCGCCAGCCGGTCGCGCACGATGTCCATCAGCGACAGCCGCCAGTACAGGTCCAGCGCCGAGGTTGGCTCGTCCAGCAGCAGCACGTCCGGGTCGCGCACCATGGCCAGCGCGAAGCCGACCAACTGCCGCTTGCCGCCGGACAAGGTCGCCAGCGGCGCCATGGCCAGGGCCTCCAGATCGAGCGCACGGAACAGCCCGTCGATCCGTGCCCCCAGCGCCCGGTCGGAGAGGCCGAGCCCCAGGGTGCGGGCCGTGCTCCAGACCAGCTCCACCGGCCGCAGCGCGCTGAGCGAGGGCGGGGCCTGGGGCATGGCGGCCACCGCCCGGTACCAGTCGGCGTGGCTGTAGTCCCCGACCGGCCGGTCGTCGAGCAGGATGCGGCCGGTCGACGGATGCTCCCGCGACAGGGCGCGCAGCAGGGTCGACTTGCCGCTCGCATTGGGGCCGAGCAGGCCGAGGAGCTGGCCGTCCTCCACCGTCGGGATCGACACCTCATGGACCACCCGGGTGCGGCCATAGGCGACCGACACGCCCTCCAGGCTCAGCCGGGTCATCGCATCCTCCGCTGAACCGCCAGGAGAGTGAGGAAGACCGGCACGCCGATCACCGCGGTCAGGATGCCCACCGGCACGATGGCGCCCGGCAGCACCGACTTGGACAGGAAAGACGCCGCCGACAGCATCAGCGCGCCGCAGATCGCCGCCCCGGGCACCAGGGCGCGGTGGTCCTCGCCGAGCAGCAGGCGGGCGATATGGGGGCCGACCAGCCCGACGAAGCCGATCGAGCCGACGAAACACACCGCGAAGGCGGCCAGAACGGAGGTCCTCAGCACCACCTGGACCCGCAGCCGGGCCACGTCGAGCCCGGCGCTGCGGGCATAGGCCTCGCCGCCGCGCAGCATGGTCATCCACCACACATGACGCAGGCTGAACGGGGCGATCACGGCGACGCAGGCAGTGACGATCGCCACCTCCCACCAGCCGGCCCGGGTCAGGTTGCCGATGGTCCAAAACACGATCTGCTGCAGGGCATCGGCGTCGGCCACGTAGTGCAGGGCCGAGGTCAGCGCGTTGCACAGGAACACCATGGCGATGCCGAACAGCACGACGGTTTCGCGCGCGCCGCCGCCGAAGCGCACGACCGCCAGGATCACCGCACCGCCGCCGAGCGCGAAGACCAGGGCCAGGGCCGGCAGGGTCGCGGTCTGCGGGATCAGCGGCATGGCCGGGCTGAGCACGATGGCGACACTGGCGCCCAGCACGGCGGCCGAGGACACGCCCAGGGTGAAGGGGCTGGCCAGCGGGTTGTCCAGGATCGTCTGGGTCTCCACCCCGGCGAGCCCCAGGGCCGCACCGACCACGACGGCGATCAGCGCGTCCGGCAGGCGCACCTGCCACAGGATCACCCGGTGGCGGATGTCCAGGCTCGCCGGATCGACGATGCCACCGAGAATGTCGCCGATGCCGAGTCCTGCCGGCCCGGCCGACAGGTCGAGCAGGAGGCTCAGCAGCAGGCCGGCCGACAGCAGGCCCAGGGCGAGGCAGCGCCGGCGGGTCAGCCCGGCATAGGCTTCCAGGGTCGAGGCCATGCGGTCAGTCCCGGCGCGCCGTGGCGAAATAGGTGCC
Source organism: Thalassobaculum sp. (assembly GCF_965223715.1). Lineage (GTDB taxonomy): Bacteria > Pseudomonadota > Alphaproteobacteria > Thalassobaculales > Thalassobaculaceae > Thalassobaculum. The sequence continues at coordinate 4,445,915 of NZ_OZ245012.1, forward strand.
GTCCAGCTCGAAGGGCAGGAAGTCGTCGAAGATCTGCTGCAGCGTGCCCTGAGGGTCGCTGTCGGCCATGAGCTCGGGATGCAGCCAGCCGGCCAGGGCCTCCAGCACCACGATGTTGAACGGCGAGTTGTAGAAATTGTGCCAGAACACATGCGCCCGGCCGGTCCGCACGGCTGTCAGGGAGGAGAATTCCGGCGCGTCCAGATAGCGGTGCAGGCTGTCCCGCGCGGCCTCCGGCGTCATGCCCGGGCCCAGCGCCACCGGCGGGTCGCCGCGCTGGTATTCCTCCGCCGTGCCCGAAGCGGTGCCGAGCCACACGTCGGGGTCCTCGACGATCAGGAACTCCGCGGTGTGCTGGGTCGTGGGGCCGGGGGCGGTGGCGTCGGCGATGTTGATGCCGCCCGCCTGGGAGACGAACGGACCGAGCATGCCGTCGGCCATGCCCCAGCAGCATTCCCGGCGGCCGGGATGCACCTGCATGAACACCGTCGGGCGGGACGAGGCGTCGGCGACCCGGTCTAGCACCCGCTGGCGCCGCTCCCGGTAGAAGGCGGTATAGGCCGCCGCCCGGTCCTCGGCCCCCAGCACCCGGCCGATCAGCTCGACGGAGGGGTCCGTGTTGGCGAGCGGATCCATGCGGAAGTCGATGAACAGCACGGCGATGCCTGCGACGTCCAGTTGGGCGATCAGTTCGGCGTTCTCCGCCCCCGGGCCGTGGTCGCCGATGCCGAAGATTGCCACCTGCGGCTTCAGGTCGATGATCTTCTCGACCGAGACGCTGTCCGCGCTCCTGTGGCCGAACAGCGGGATGTCGCGGGCCTCGGGGAAGCGGGCGTAGAGCTGCGCCTCAAGGCCCGGCTGGGTCCAGCCGAGCGTCGTCATCATCCCGACCACACCCTCGACCGGCGCTTCGGGGCGCAAAAGCGCGAGGAGCGGAATGTACCGCCCCTCGCTGATCACGAACCGGTCGACCGGCCGCTCGATGCCGACCGTCCGGCCGATGATGTCGGTCACCTCCACGGTCTCCGCCATCGCCGGTGCCGCCAGCAGACAGAGGGCCGCCGCCAGCGGCCCCAAGGCTTTCAAGGGTTTCGCCACCTAGAACCGCACCTTCGCGCTCAACAGGAAGGACCGGCCCGGCTCGTTCAGGACATCCACGCCCGGGTATTCCTGGCCATAGGTCGCGCGGTCGGCATAGGTCTCGTCGAAGATGTTCTTCACCGTCGCCCGCACCGTGATGAACTGATGGCTCTCCGGCGTGTAGGAGACGAAGGCGTTGGCCACCTCGTAGGCCGGATAGGGCGAGCCGGGGGACGAGGAGTAGATGTTGGTGCTGTCCTCCTCGAAGAAGACCTGGGCGTCGGCACCGATGGTCACGCCGGTGTTCGGCAGGGTATAGGCGGCTTCGGCCGACAGGACCTGACCGATGGTGGTACCGATATACTGGTATTCGGAACTGCCGGAGTTGCCGTTGATCTCGGTGTCGATGTCGGCGTAGCTGACCCGCACGAACCCGTCCATCCACTCGTACCCGGCACCGATCTCGAAGCCGACCGATTCCAGGTCGCTGTAGACGTCCGGACCGCCGCGATATTCCTCGTCGCGGATGTCGTCGATCGTGGTCTTGAACAGCTTGCCATAGACGGTGAAGCCGGCCAGGCGCGGGCTCAGCCCGTCGCCCCGGAGCTCGAGGCCGGCGAAGACGTTATTGGCGGTCGACGGCTCCAGCCCGCCCCCCGGATAGGCCCAGTCCGGGTTGACGATGAACGGCTCGGCCAGTTCGACGCCGCCGAAGACGTGGGAGGCACCGGCGCTCGCCGTCAGGAACGGCAGCAGGTCGTACTCGCCGGAGACGTTGCCGGACAGGCCGCTGTTCTCGGACTCCGACCCGTCCAGGCCCTCGAAGCGGTGGTGGTCGCCGCGCCCGCCGAAGGACAGGCGGAAGCGGTCGGTCGGCTCCAGCCGCGCCTGGGCGAAGATGCCAACATTCCGCGACTCCTCCGTCAGGTTCATCCAGTCCGGCCCGTAGTCGGGGAAATTGCCTTCGCTGGTGTCGGAGTAGAAGTCCACGCCGACATCGAGGCTGCCCAGCGCCATCTCCGACTTGTTGGCGAGCATGCCGTTCAGGCTCTCATAGGTGCCGAAATTGTCGTTGCCGGTCTCCAGCGTATCCAGGTGGGTGGTGCTGAAGGCGAGCCGGGCATAGGGGTTGAACAGCCCTTCCGGCATGGCGTTCTCGAAAGAGGCGACCAGGTTCTCGCGCTTGATCCGGTAGTTCCGGGTCGCGGCGGTCGGCCGGCCGCTGTCGGTGGAGATGAAGTTGGCGCGGTAGGGCCGGTCGCCGTCATCCTCCACATTCTCGTAGGACAGTTCGACCCGGTAGCCGGTGTCGTGCTGGTAGGCGAGCTTGCCGAGGCCGCTGACGAAGTCGGTCTCGGAGCCGACCACCTGGGTACCGTCGCCGTCCTCGAACTCGTCGCCGCGGGCCAGCTTGAAATAGCCGAGCGCCTCGAAGCCGGCGTTCCGGCCGAACAGGGTCAGGTCGTTGGAGAGGGTGCCGCCGTTGGTATTGTACTCGGTGCTGGCCATACCGCCGAAATTGTCGCCCGGCGCCAGCAGGTCGGCCGCGTCCTTGGTCTCGTAGGCGATGGATCCGCCCAGCGCACCCGGCCCGGCATCGGCGGGGGCGACGCCCGGATTGACCCGCACGGCCTTCAGCAGGTCGGGATCGATCAGGGTCGTGGTGTTGTGGTGGAACAGCTTGTTCTTCTGGCGGGAGCCGTCGATGGTCACCGCGAGGTTGGTCTCCTCGACGCCGTTCACATAGACCTTCTGGGAGACCGGCAGGGAGGAGCCGACCTGCACGCTCGGCGTGCTGCGGAAGACGTCCTGCAGGTCCTGCGGGTCGAGCCGGTTCAGGGTCTCGGTGCCGATGGTGACGGTCCCGGGGCCGGCGGCCGCACCCTCGCCGCCGCTGCCGGCGACCAGGATCGGATCGAGGGTCACCGCCGAGGTATTGCCGGCGGCCGGATCGAGGATCACCGCCCCGCCATCGCCGAGCTCATAGGCCAGGCCGGTGCCGGCGAGCAGGGTGCTCAGCGCTTCGCGCGGGTCCATGGAGCCGGACAGGGCGTTGGAGGTCTTGCCGCGCACCAGATCGCCATGGGCGGAAACCTGCATGCCGGCCTGCTGGCCGAATAGGGCCAGCGCGTCGGACAGGCTCTGGGCGGGAATGTCGAAACGCCGCTCCGCCGCCTGGGCCACGGTCGCGCCGCGGTCGGTGCCCTCCGCCCGGGCCGGCGTGACCGTCATGGCCGCGCAGGCTGCCAGGACCAAGGCCCCGCCGCGCACCCAGTGGCGCCGCGCTGCCGGTACAATCGTCGTCATCTTTCCCCCGTCCCTCCGCCTCGCGCGGAATCGAAATCAAATGCAATTGCGACTTAGTCGCATGACTACCCTCAAGACGAACGGGAGACCCCGGCGTTCAAATTTTTTCGAAGGCCTTTCCGAGGGAAGGCTTCAGCCGCCGTCGAGGACCAGGAGCCACGGCGAGATCGCATAGAGCTCCGCCCCCTGGGACGCGGCGATCAGCCCGAGGGCGGCGGCCGGATCCGACACGTCGAAGATGCCGCTGACCGGCTGGTCGGCCAGTGCGTCGCCGCGCAGCAGGATGATGCCGGCGTAGTAGCGGCGGATTTCCGCCACCAGATCGGCCACCGGCCGCTCGCGGGCGGTCACCAGCCGGTCGGCCCACAACCCGACCTGGGCGGGAATGACCGTCGCGCGCTGGACCGAGCCGGAGGGCGAGACCCGCACCGCCTGGCCCGCCTGGAGACGTGCCGGGGCTGCTTGGGCCGTCGCCACCTCAACCACCCCTTCGCGGACCGCGACGCTGTCGCCGGCATCGACCCGCCGGACCTCGAATTCGGTGCCGATCGCCGTGGCGGTGGCCTGGGCCGCGGTGACGGAGAAGGGGCGGGCCCGATCGGGTGCCACGTCGAATACGGCGATGCCGTCCAGCAGCGTCACCCGTCGCCCGTCCGGCCCGAAATCGACCGCGATGGCGCTCTGCGGTGCCAGCCGCACCACACTGCCATCGGCCAGCTCGATCCGGCGGATCTCGGCCGTGCCGGAGGTGAAGTCGGCTTCCATTGACTGCAGCAGGGCGGGCAGGGCGATCACCGCCAGACAGGCCGCCATCGCCGCGCCGGCGCAGGCGGCGATCCAGGTGCGTCGGCTGCGACGGGCCGGCAGTGCCGTGACCTTGGCCGAACTGCCCGTCGCCACGTACTCGACGGCGCCGAGCGCGCGATAGGCCCGCACCACCGCCTTCCAGTGCTCGGGGTGGTCCGGATCGGCATTCAGCCAGTCGGCGAAGTGGGCGCGCAGATCGGCATCGTCCGGATCGTCCGTCAGGGCCACCAGCCAGTCGGCGGCCATCCATGCGTCCTGTCCGTGAGCCGTCACGCGTTCCTCGACCGTTGTGCCGCCCGGCCCGGCGGGAGACCGGACCGCAGCACCCTGATCCTTAGACGTTCGCCGGCGGCCCACGTTCAATCTTTGCTCGGTCATCGCCGGTCGAGCTTCTGGCGACAATGCTCAAGCGCCTGCGAGATCAGCCCATGGGCGGTGCCGACGGAGACATCGAGCTCCTGGGCGACCTGCTTCACCGTCAGCTCGGCGAACCGATGCAACTCCAGTGCCCGCCGCATCCGCTCCGGCAGCTCGGTCATCGCCTCCTGAAGGCGGCGCAGCTCCTGGCGGGAAACGGCCGAGGCCTCCGGCGTCGGCCCGGCATCCCGCAGGCCCTCCAGGTCGCTCAGCGCGTCGGCCAGCAGCAGGTCGCGCCGGCGGTCCCGCGCGATCCCGCGCTTGCTGTCGAGACAGAGGTTGCGGACGGTGCGGTACAGATAGGCCAGCGGCTCCTCGATGACGGTGGAGTCGGCGGAGGCGGCGAAGCGGATGAAGGCCTCCTGCACCACTTCCTCCGCCCGGCCCACATCGCCCAGCATCCGCCCGGCATAGCCGACCAGCTCGCCGCGATGATCGGCGTACAGCGCCGCAAAGCCTGTGGTCCTGATCACGCAGAGCGTTCCTGCAGTCTCTCCGGCGACCCTGGGGTCTCTCGCCGCACCCGGCGCGCACCGCCGAGGCCGGGCCTAACCTAAGAGCTATTGCGAGTTAGTCGCAATAGCCATTACAAGGACCGACGAAACGGGCCCGCTCCCGCGCGCCCGACCGGACGTCATAAAAGGTAAGGACCGTGGAAAACTCGACCGCGCTGGTGCGCACGGACAAGGCGAGCCGCTATCTGGTGCAGCTCTGCAAGCATTTCGGCCACAAGGTGCCGGCCGAGTGGACCGAGACCGACGGCGTCGTCCGATTCGAGCCGGGAACCTGCCGGATGGCCGCCGCCGACGGCGAACTCACCCTGGCCTGCGAAAGCGAGACCCCCGAAGACCTCGCCGTGGTCCAGGACGTGATCGCCAGCCACCTCCAGAGGTTCGCCTGGAAGGAGGAACTGGTCGTCTCCTGGGCCGAGGACGCGCCGGTCCGGTAAACTCGGTTACCGGCGCCAGCGCAGCCGGGACCGGAGCATCGGCCAGAGCGGGGTCTGCGACAGCAGCATCGTCAGGAACCCGATCGTCAGCACCAGGGAGATCGGGTGGGAGACGAAATCCCACAGAAAGGTGCCCACATCCTGGCGTGCGCCGATCATCGCCCGGCGGTAGTTCGCGTCCATCATCGGCCCCAGGATCACACCCAGGATCACCGGCCCGACCTGAAAGCCGTAGGTCTTCATGAAATAGCCGACCACGCCGAACAGCAGCATCCAGTAGATGTCGACCGGGTTGTTCTGGATCGCATAGGTGCCGACCGCCGACAGCACGATGATCAGCGGGATCAGCACCGCCTTGGGGCACTCGACGATCTTGGTGAAGACCTTGATCCCGGTCAGCCCGAAGATCAGCAGGAAGATGTTGGCGAGCGTCAGGCTGCCCACGGTGAACCAGAACAGGTGCGGCGTCTCTACCAGTAGCAGCGGCCCCGGCTTCAGCCCGTGGATGAACAGGGCGCCGATGATCACCGCCGTCACCGCGTCGCCGGGGATGCCGAGCGTCAGCATCGGGATGAAGGCGCCGCCGACGGCCGCGTTGTTCGCCGCCTCCGGGGCCACCAGCCCCTCCTTCGCACCCTCGCCGAACGGCCGCTCCGGATTCTTGGTCGACCGCTTGGCGTGGTCGTAGGCCAGCAACGCCGCGATGTCGCCGCCGGTCCCGGGCAGGGCGCCGATGATCGTGCCGATGCCCGACGCGCGCATCGCCAGGCCGAAATACCGCCGCACGTCGGACAGGCGCGGGATGATCCGGTCGATCTGCTGCCGGATCGCCGGCATGCCCAGCGTATGGAGCTGCACCAGCGCCTCGGCCACGCCGAAGAAGCCGATCATGGCGGCGACATACGGGATGCCGCCCATCAGCGTGATCGTGCCAAAGGTGAAGCGGCCCTCCGCCGTCATCGGGTCGAGCCCGACCATGCCGATCAGCACGCCGAGCGCCCCGGCGAAGGCGCCCTTGGCGAAGCTCTCGCCCGACAGGGTGCCGACCAGCAGGATGCCAATCATGCCCAGCAGCAGGTAGTCGCGGGACTGGAACAGCAGCGCGAAGTCGGAGATCACCGGCGCGAAGATCGCCAGCGCCAGGATGCCGACGAAGCCGCCGAAGACCGACATGACGGTGGTCAGGCCGATGGCCTGCCCGGCCTCGCCGCGCTGGGCCAGGGGATAGCCGTCGAGGGCGGTGGCGATGGCACTCGGCGCGCCGGGGATGTTCAGCAGGATCGCGGTGCGCGATCCGCCGTAGACGCCGCCGATGAAGATGCCGGCGATCAGGGCGAGCGCCTCGTCCACCGGCCATTTGAAGGTGAAGGAGATCAGGATCGAGGTCGCCATGGTGACCGACAGGCCGGGGATGGCGCCGACATAGATCCCGGCCAGGGTCCCGGCCGCGGTCAGGAACAGCAGCCAGGGATCGAGCCACACGGTGGAGAAGTTGGCCAGCGCCTCGACCATCTCAGCCCAGCCCTCGCATCAGGCTGCCCTCGGGCAGGACCACCTGGAACACGATCCGGAAGATGACATAGACGGCGGCGAGTGCGGCTGCCGACAGCATCAGCGTGATCAGCACGTGGCGCCGCCACAGGTATTGGAACGCCGCCAACAGGAAAAGCGCGGAGCTGGCGATGAAGCCGAGCAGCGGCAGCAGCAGCAGATAGGCCAGCACCAGGCCGATCAGCACGATGTGTCGGGTCGGCAGGATCTCGGCGAAGAACCGTCTGGCGGCGGCGGCCCCGTCGGCCTCGGCCGGCCGGCGCGCGGTGTTGGACAGGATGAACAGCGACGCGAGCACCATCGTCCCGGTCGCCAGCATTGGGAACACGCCCGGCTCGGTCAGCCCGTCGAAGCCGGAGATGTCATAGGCCTGCCAGAAGGCGGCCAGGCTGAACAGCAGGATGGCCACCGCGAACACGAGCTCGCCGGGCCTGCGGGCAGGCGTGGAGTCCATGGGCGTGTCCCCCGTCTCGGCGAAGGACCGCCGGCCCGCGCATCCCGCAGGCCGGCGGCGGAAGGCGGTGCTTACGGACGCGCGATGCCGAGCTTCTCGGGGCTGACCTTGGCGGCCCCGGTGTCCTGCAACACCCAGGCGGTGACCTGCTGCCACTTCTTCAGGAAGGCGATCGCCTCCTCGCCGGAGATGTCCATGATGACGTTGCCTCGGTTGGCCATCAGGGTCTTGAAGTTGTCGCTCTTGGCGGCGGTGTGGAAGGCCTCTTCCAGCTTCGCCTTCACCTCGTCCGGCGTGTCCTTCTTGACGAAGACGCCGTAGAACGGACCCCAGGGCAGGAACTTCGCCATGTCCGGCAGGGCGTCGGTGATCGGCGGCACGTTCGGCAGGGTGTCGACCGCGTTGGTGTCGACCACGGCCAGGGCGCGCATCTTGCCGGCCTTCACCTGCTCGGCGGCGGCGGAGATACCCGACGGCATGAAATCGACCTCGCCGCCCAGCATGGCGGTCAGGCCCGGGCCCTCACCGTCGAACGGGATGGCGGTAACTTCGAAATCGGTGGCGTTCTTCACGATGGCGCCGACCGTGCTCGGCAGGCCGCCCGGCCCGGTCGAGCCCATCTTGACCGCACCCGGATTGGCTTTGATGTCGGCCAGCAGGTCCTGCATCGTCTGGTACTTGGACTCCGCCGGAACCACGATGACCGCCACGCCGCGGCCCAGGATGTTGATCGGGTAGAAGTGCGAGTAATCCAGCGGCGAGACGTCCATCACCGGATGGAGCTGCGGGTTCTCGGCCCCGTACAGGAAGGTGTAGCCGTCGGCCGGGGCCGCGTTCACATAGGCGGTCGAGATCGCGCCCGCACCGCCGGACTTGTTCAGCACCACGATCGGCTTGCCCAGCGCCTCTTCGGCGGCCGGGTTGACCGCGCGGGCGACCGTGTCGGTGGCGCCGCCGGCGCCCCACATCACCACGCCCAGCAGTTCGCGCTCCGGAAAGCTCTGGGCCGATGCGACCGTGCTAAACATAAGCAGGGCGGCGCCCGCCCCAAGCAGACTCTTCATCATGTTTCTCTCCCTCGGCGGCGGGGCCGCGCGTTGTTCTTCCGATGCCTCAAGCGGGCACCGGCGGGCCTGCGTTCGCTCGCAGGACGACGCGCTTATGTAGAAAGAGCCGGAAGGCGCGGTCAATGGACATCAAGGGCCATTTGCCAAGAAAACATAACGTCTTGGCATGAACCGACCCGCTCCCGCCGTGGCGGGGAGCGGCTATTCCCGGCGCATCCAGAGCCGGGTGACGATCCACAGAACGATGCCGATGCCGAGCAGGACAGCGGCGATGCCGTACTGCGCCGGGTCGCGTCCGGTCCAAGGTCCGACGAGAAACGCGCAGGTCACCGCGCCGGCCACCGCGACCCAGCTCGGGGTGCGGAAATGCTTGTGCTCCACCTTGTCCCGGCGCAGGACCAACACGGCGATATTGACCACGGTGAACACCGCCAGCAGCAGCAGGGCCGTCGTCCCCCCCAGCTGCGGCACGGCACCGACGAAGGTGATCAGGCCGGCCGCCAGCAGGGTGGTGAAGAGGATGGCCGTGACCGGCGTCTTGCGCGTGCGGTTCACCTTGCCGAGCACCCTCGGCAGCACGCCCTCCTCGCTCATGCCATAGACCAGGCGGCTGGCCATCAACAGGTTGATCAGGGCGGAGTTGCCGACCGCGATCATGGTGATCAGCCCGAAGACCCATCCCGGAAAACCGGGGGCGCCGGTCTCCACCACCTTCAGCAGCGGGGTGTCGCCCTCGGAGAGCTGGTCCAGCGGAACGATGGCGACCGCAACCACCGAGACCAGCACGTACAGCACCGCGGCGATGATCAGCCCGCCGAACAGCATCTTGGGGAAGTTGCGGCTGGGATCCTTGGTCTCCTCGGCCATGTTGACCGAATCCTCGAACCCGACCATGGCGAAGAAGGCCAGGGTGGTTCCCGCGATTACCGGCCAGAAGACGCCGCCCTCGCCCGTGTCGAAATCGAAGGCCTTGCCGATATCGGCGCCTCCCGACCCGAAGACCAGCATGCCGATGACCAGGATGATGATCAGGCCGGTCAGCTCGATGCAGGTGAACACGGCGTTGACCAGGACGCTTTCGCCGACCCCGCGCAGGTTGATCAGGGCGATGGCGGCGACAAAGCCGAGGCCGATCAGGGTGATCATCAGGCCGCCGAGCTCGAGGCCGAACCCGTTGGAGAAATTCTCCGCGAAGGCCCGCGCGGCGGTGGAGGAGGAGGTCAGGCCCGAGGACATCACCGCGAAGGCGACGAGGAACGTCACGAAATGGATGCCGAAGGCCTTGTCGGTGTACAGCGCCGCCCCTGCGGCCTTCGGGTATTTGGTGACCAGCTCGAGATAGCTGCAGGCGGTCAGGGCGGCGACGACGAAGGCCACGAGGAAGGGCAGCCAGACGATCCCGCCGACCTCTCCGGCCACCTTGCCGGTCAGGGCGTAGATGCCGGTGCCCAGAACGTCGCCGACGATGAACAGGAGCAGCAGGCCGGGGCCTATGGCGCGTTTCAGCTTGCCGCTGCCGTCCTCGGCCGGCGCGGCTTGGGTCTGTTCGGGGACGTCTGACATGGGCAACTCCGATCGCTCGGCTGGCAGCGCTCCCGATGGATCGGTGTCCCGTTCCGGCATCCGGAACGGTGAAAGCCTGCCGGTCTCCGCCCTTCCCCTGTCAACGCGGCACGCGGCGGCGAGTTCCCCTGACCGTTGAGTGGATATTCAGCTGAACCGATCGGGAAGCAGGGCGTCCACGATGTCCGGCCGGAGGCTGGTCGGGCCGCCGAGGATCATCTGTTCGGTCAGGGTGGAGAGGGCAGGGGCGGTCTGCACTCCGTAGCCGCCCTGGCCGGCCAGCCAGAAGAACCCGTCGGCCGCCGGGTCCATCCCCACCACGGGCGTGCGGTCCGGCGCAAAGGTCCGCAGGCCCGCCCAACTCGTCTCCACCCGGGAGACGGTGTAGTCGACCGAGCGCTCGAACCGGTCCAGCCCTTCCGCCAGCACCATGTCGTCTGCCCAGGCGTCGTGCGGCTCCACCGGGTCCTCCTCGGCCGGGCTGACCAGCAGCTTGCCGGCCTCGGGCTTGGCGTACCAGCTCTCGGTCGCCGGCGCGAAGAGCGGCCAGCGGGAGATGTCGAGCCCGACAGGCGGCGGCAGGATCGCGGCCGAGCGGCGCAGCGGGGCGAGCGGAATGTCGGTTGCACCGGCCATCCGTCCCACCTCCCCGGCCCAGGCGCCGGCTGCGTTGATGACGATGGCGGCGGAATAGCTCTCCCGGTCCGTCGTGACGGTCCAGTGCCCGTTCTCGCGACGGATGCCGCGTACCGACACCTCGGTCTCCAACGCCCCGCCGCGGCGGCGCAGCAGCCTTGCATAGCCGGACAGCATGCGGTCGACGTCGATGTCCTGGGCGTCCCATTCGATCGCCGCCTTGACGATCGCCTCGGCCCGCAGGATCGGGACCAGTTCCTGGGCCTGCCGGCCGGTCAGGATCTCCATCCCCGTCGAGCCGTCCACATAGGCGGTCAGGTCGGCCAGTTCCTCCTCGCCGGCCACCAGCATCTCGCCGCGCGGGCTGAGCAGGCTTTCGTCGCTGACCTCCTCGGGCGCCTCCAGGAACGGCGCGGAGGCCAGGTTCAGCGCCCGCAGGGTGGCGTTGCCGTAGTTGCGGATCAGGATCGCCGCCGACCGGCCGGTGGCGTGGTAGCCGATGCGGGCCTCGCCCTCCAGAACCAGGACGGAAAGGTGGCGGGCCAGGCAGGCGCCGGCGCTGATGCCGGCGATCCCTCCGCCGATAATGATGACATCGGCTTTGGTCATGATGCGATCCAATTGCGGTCGGTGATCGGGAGGTCAGCCGGGCAGGGCGGCACAGTCACGCGGCCGGAAGGCGATCGTCACTGTGCTGCCCTCGGCGAAGGGGTGCTCGTTGATCATGTTGATCGCCTGGAATGACCGGTCACCGGCGCGCACGAAATAGCGCACGGTCTGCCCCTGGTAGTCGACGGTCTCGACCGTCGCCTGGGTGGCGATCAGCCCGGCGGTGTCGGCGGTCGCGTCCATCAGGGTCAGCTTCTCCGCCCGCAGCACGAGCTTGGCCGGGCCGTTGGCCACGCCGGCCGCCTTGTCCGGCGGCACCGGCACCGTGCCGAACAGCGGCACCTCGAGCGTCACCGCGTCGCCGCCGCGCGCCTTGCAGACGCCGTCAAGGATGTTGGAGGCGCCGAGGAAGTTGGCGACGAACTCGCTGCGCGGCCGGTTATAGACCTCCTCGGGCGTGCCGACCTGCTCGATCCGGCCGCCGCTCATCACCACGATGCGGTCGGACATGGCCAGCGCCTCCGACTGGTCGTGAGTGACGAAGACCGTGGTCACGCCGATCTGGTGCTGGATGCGCTTCAGCTCCACGCGCATGTCTTCGCGCAGGTTGGCGTCCAGGGCCGACAGCGGCTCGTCGAGCAGCAGCACGTCCGGCTCGATGACGATGGCGCGGGCCAGCGCGATGCGCTGCTGCTGGCCGCCGGAGAGTTCCTTGGGATAGCGCCCGCCCACATGGGGGAGCTGAACCAGGTTCAGGGCCTCCTCGACCCGTCGGGTGATCTCGTCCTTGGAGACCTTGCGGTATTTCAGGCCGAAGGCGACGTTGTCGGCCACCGTCTTGTGCGGGAACAGGGCGTAGTTCTGGAACACGATGCCCAGGTTGCGCTTGTGGATCGGGACGTCGTTGATCCGCCTGCCGCCGATCAGGATCTCGCCCTCGCTCGGGTCGAGCAGGCCGGCGATCATCCGCAGGGTCGTCGTCTTGCCGCAGCCGGACGGGCCGAGCAGGGTGACGAAATCGCCCTCCGGGATCTCCAGATCGGACGGATGGACGGCCGTGTAGCTGCCGAACCGCTTGACGATGTTCTTCAGGACTACCGAGCTCACCTGGACACTCCCGCCCGTTCAAAGGAAGCGAGGCCACCCCTCCGGCCGGAACCGGAAGGGTGGCCGTCGTCTTAGTAGCCCTTCTGGACCCGGCCGAAGGTCTTCGACCAGTCGGCCTCGTTGCTGTTCCAGTACTGCGGATCGGCGAAGGTCAGGCCGGCCAGCTTGCCGGTCGGATCGAAGGCCGGCAGAGTCGGGATCTTGTCGCCGAGATCGACCTGCTGCGGATCTAACGCCGGCGGATAGTTCTGGCCCTCGGCCACGGCGATGGAGGTCTCCGGCGCCAGCATGAAGTTCAGGAGCTCCTCGCAGGGCTCCATCGGCGAGCCCTTGATGACGAACAGGCATTCCTGCCAGCCGTAGCCGTTCGGCGGATCCATGTAGCCGATGTCGTGGCCCTGCTCCTGCAGCGCGTAGATGCGGCCGGACCAGCCCTCGGTGACGTAGATCTCCTCCTCGGCGAGCAGGCTCATGAGCTCCGCGCCCGAGCCCCAGTATTTCAGCGCGAGGTCGCGATGGGCGCGGATGGCATCCCACACGGCGTCCATGTCGGTGGCGTTGTTCGGGTCCTGGTCGGTCTGCAGGGCGCCGAACCAGATCCGGGTGCGCCAGTCGCCCCAGCCGGAGATCTTGTCCTTCAGCCGCTCGTCGATGAGGATCTTGGCGCCCTTCTCCTTCATCTCGTCGTCGGAGATGTGCTTGCGGTTATAGGCGATGCCGGTGGTGCCGTAATCGTAGGGCACGCAGGACAGCTTGCCGTCGGTGACCGCGCGGAATACGTCGACCAGCTTGGGGATGACGTATTTCAAGTTCGGGATGTTGGCCTCGTTCAGCTCCGAGGACAGGCCGAGATTGTGGTAGCGGGCATAATCGAACACGCCGGACAGGTGGGCGATGTTGTACTCGCCCGTCTGGCTCGCCTTCACGCGCGACAGGTACTCGTCGCCGCCGCCGAAGGTGCCGTCGACCACCTCGATGCCGGTTTGCTTGGTGTACGGATCGAAGGCGTGCTTGCGGAACGCCTCGGAGACCACCCCACCCCAGCCGTCGAACCGGACCTGGCTGACATTGGCCGCCAGCGCGTTGCGGGCGAAGGGTGTGTGCACGCCATAGGCCAGGCCGGCGGCGCCGATCAGGCCGAGGAAGCCGCGGCGGTCGAGATCGCCGTTCATGTAGCGCTCGCGCAGCCGTTCCAGGCGGGTCGTGGTGTCCATCTTGTCGGTCATGAAGCTCTCCTGTGGGTTCTTCTCATTTCGGAAATCGCGGTCAGCCCCCGCTGCGTTGGGCGAGGCGCCGGGCCACCGCCGCTCCCAACAGCGGCAGGCCGACGGTCATGACGATCATCACCGTGCCGAGCGCGTTGATCTCCGGAGAGATCGAGTTGCGGAGCATGGCGAAGATCTGGGTGGGGATCGTTTCGACCCCGCCGGGCTTCCAGAACAGGGTGCCGGTGATGTCGTCGAAGCTGATGGTGAAGGCGAACAGGGCGCCCGCCAGCACCGCCGGCAGCATCAGCGGCAGGGTGATCTGGAAGAAGGTCTGGACCGGGTTGGCTCCCAGGCTCAGGGCCGCCTCCTCGACCTCGCGCTTGATGCCGACTAGGCGGGCCTGGACCACGAGGATGACGAAGGGCAGCGTGAAGATGACGTGGCCGAAGAGCAGCAGGGCGAAGCTCTTGTGGATACCGAGGAAGTTGAGGAACAGCAGCAGCGCCACCGCCAGCACCACCTCCGGCACCAGGATCGGCGCGATCAGCAGGGTGGAGATCGCGTTCGCCCCGGGCACCCGGTAGCGGACCAGCGCCAGGCTGGCCAGCACGCCGAGCGTGGTCGAGATGATCGAGGTCAGCAGGCCGAGGATCATCGAGGTCTCGAACGCCCGCAGGATCGCCTCGTTCTCGGCCAGCTCGACGAACCAGCGGAACGACAGGCCGGTCATCGGGAAGCTGCCGAACTGGCTGGCGTTGAAGCTGAGCAGCATCACCACCGCCACCGGCAGGAACATGAAGACATAGACCAGCAGCGCCCAGCCGCGGATCAGGTGCCAGCCCAGGCCGCTCGTGCTCCGCATCACCCGAGCCCCTTCATGAGCTGGGCCATACCCAGATAGCGGTTGTAGATCGCCACCAGCAGGCCGAGCACGGCCAGCAGCATCAGGCTCAGCGCCGAGCCTAGCGGCCAATTGAGCTGGGTGATGATCGCCTCGAACACCAGGTTGGCGAACATGGCGTCGCCCGGCCCGCCCAGGACCAGCGGCGTGATGTAGGTGCCGGCCCCCAGCACGAAGCAGAGCAGGCCGCCGGCGGCGAGACCGGGCAGGGACAGCGGCAGGGTCACCTGCAGGAACGCCTCCCACCGGTTCGCCCCCAGCGAGGTCGCCGCCTCCTCCAGCGTCGTGTCGATGCCGTCGAGGCTGACATAGACGTTGAGGATCATGAACGGCAGCAGGAAGTGGACGAGGCCGAGGATCACCGTCGGCTCGTTGTAGAGCATCTGGATCGGCTCGGAGATCAGCCCGGTCCACATCAGGAAGGTGTTGAGCGCGCCCGACACCCCGAGGATGTTGATCCAGCTCATCGTGCGGATGATGTAGCTGATCCAGAACGGCAGCATGAGCAGCAGCAGCAGGATCGCCTTGTTGCCGCGCGACCGGGCGATGAAATACGCCGCCGGATAGCCCATCAGCGCGCAGACCAGGGTGGTGATCGCCGCGATGCGCAGGGTCGAGATCAGGATGTCTCGGTAGAACCGGTCGGTCAGCGCCTCCTGCCAGTTGTCCAGGAAGAAGCCGACCTGGTCGGCGCCGGAGGCCGTGCGCAGCCAGAAGCTGTAGACCACGATGAAGATCAGCGGCACGAACAGCAGCAATCCGACCGCCGTCAGGGCGGGCGACAGAAGAATCCAGGGCTGGCGGGCCTCGCGCGCTTCAACCGACATTCATCAGCTTTCGTTGCTGTGAGCCGGGAAAGCTTGCGAAGTCCTTAACCATAGTTCAAATAGATATGGTGTATTCTGAATATAGCTGAAATCTATGATGAGCCCCCGGATGGCCGTTTCGGACCCCCGGCCCGACCCCCGCCCCGACCCCCGGCCCGACCCGCGTCAGGAACCCGACCGCATCGCCCGCGAGCTGGACTGGAACCTGTTGCGCACCTTTGTGGTGCTGGCGGAAAGCCGCTCGGTCACCGAAGCGGCCCAGCGGCTCAGCCTGAAGCAGCCCTCGCTGTCGGCCGCGCTGAAGAAGCTGGAGGACCGGCTGGGGCGGCGGCTGATTCACCGCTCACCGGGGCATTACGCGCTGACCGAGGCGGGGCAGCTGCTCTATCAGGCGGCGCTGGAGATCCACGGCTCGGTCCTGCGCCTGTCCACCCTGATGCGGGACATCACCGACGAGATCCGCGGTCATGTCACCATCGCGGTGGCGAGCCACGTGGTCTGCCCGCTGTTCGACCAGGTGCTGGCCGAATTCTACCGCAAGCATCCGGAGATCAGCCTGTCCCTGGATGTGCTGTCCAGCGCCGACGCCATCGCCGAGGTGGTGGCCAAGCGGGCCTCCTTCGCCATCTGCCTGGTGCGCGAGCCGAACCCGCAGCTCGAGTACGAGCAGCTCTACCGCGAGTTCTTCGGTCTGTTCTGCGGGCCGTATCACGACCTGTTCGGCCGTACCGACCTGACCCTGTCGGATCTGGCAGGGCACAATTCCGTCAGCTTCGAGACCGATCGCCTGCACGACGCCCTGAAGCCGGTCACCCTGATGCGCGCCCAGGCCGAGCTCGGCCAGCGGATCACCGGCATGTCGAGCAACCTCGAGGAGGTCACGCGGATGATCTACACCGGCCTCGGCATCGGCCCGCTGCCGGTGCATGTGGCCGCCCGCGACGTGGCCGACGGGCGGCTGTGGCAGGTGCCGCCCTACGACCCGCTGCCGGCGATCGACGTCTATCTGGTGTGGAACAGGAAGACGGCGAAGAACCGGGCCGAGGAGATGCTGCTCGCCGCCCTGCGCGAGGCCATCGCCGCCACGCCGCTGGAAGCGCGCACCTACCGCGAGGACGTCACCCGGCCAGCGCCGCGTCGATGATGCCCCGGGCCATGGCCTTCGCGGTCTGCGCCGCGTCGGGCATGCCGCGCACCTGGGCGGTGACGATGGCGCCCTCCTTCAGCAGGGCGAGCTGTTCCGCCAGGCCTTGAGGGTCGCGGGCCCCCGCTTCGGCGCAGAGCCTGGCCAGGTAGTCGACGATCAGCCGCTTGTGCTCGCAGGACGAGCGGTGGGCCGGATGGTCGGGGTCGGCGAACTCGCCGGCGGCGTTGATGAAGACGCAGCCGGAAAAGCCCATGCCCTTGAAGGCTCGTCCCTCGAACCAGTCCTCCAGGGCATCGAACATGGCCAGCAGCCGCTCCCGCGGGTCGGTCGACGCCCGCTCCATCTCGCCCATCAGCCAGTTGCGGAACTGCTCGTCACGCCGGTGCAGGGCGGCCAGGATCAGCTCGTCCTTCGAGCGGAAGTGCTTG
Source organism: Thalassobaculum sp. (assembly GCF_965223715.1). Taxonomy (GTDB): domain Bacteria; phylum Pseudomonadota; class Alphaproteobacteria; order Thalassobaculales; family Thalassobaculaceae; genus Thalassobaculum. The sequence continues at coordinate 4,462,973 of NZ_OZ245012.1, forward strand.
TAGAGGGTCATCTTCGCCACCCCGGCCTCGGCCAGGACCTTGTCGATCCCGGTGGCGTGGAAACCCTGGGCATAGAACAGGCGCAGGGCGGTATCGACCAACTCGTCGCGGCGGGATTTCACGGCACTGGCTCCTTGCCTTGGCGTTCTGCGTCTCCGACGTCCGCGGAATAAGCAGACAGGTCTGTATATAATTCACATCAGCGTGAAGGGAAGAGCGATCGTTATCAAAGAGTCTTGGAAATAGACAGACCAGTCTGTATATACCCGATCACTGCAACGGCGCATCGGCGCCCATCAAGGAGACCGACCATGACCCGCATCCCGCTTCCCGCCTCGATCGACGACGCCCCGGCCGCCTCCCAGCCGCTGCTGGAAGGGGTGAAGAAGATGCTCGGCAGCGTTCCGAACCTGTTCCGCCTGACCGCGAACAGCCCGGCCGCCCTGGAGGGCTATCTCGGCCTGAACGGCGCCCTGGCGAAGGGCGCGCTGAAGCCGCAGACCCGCGAGCGGATCGCCCTGGCCGTGGCCCAGATCAACGGCTGCGACTACTGCCTGTCGGCTCACACCTATCTCGGCAAGAACCTGGCCAAGCTGGACGACGCGGAGATCGCCGCGAACCGGGCCGGCGGCTCCAACGACCCGAAGGCCGATGCCGCCGTCCGCTTCGCGGTCAAACTGGTGCAGCAGCGCGGCAAGGTGGGCGAGGCCGATGTCTCGGCGGTCCGGATGGCCGGCTACGGCGATGCCGAGATCGTGGAGATCGTGGCCCATGTCGCGCTCAACACGCTGACCAACTACCTGAACGAGGCGTTCGGCACCCCGATCGACTTCCCCGCCGTGCGCGCCAGCGCCGCCTGATCTGCCCCTCTCGTCCGTCGACGTGCCGCGGGTGTTCCCCATCGCCCGCGGCACGCCGCTCCTGATCATCAGACAAGGAGACAGGCGATGAGCCGTCCACCCCTCCCGCCCTTCGACGCGCAGAGTGCCGCGATCAAGGTCCGCAGGGCCGAAGATGCCTGGAACGGGCGGTCGCCGGGGCAGGTGTCGCTCGCCTATACGCCGGACAGCCAGTGGCGGAACCGGGCGGAGATCTTCTCCGGCCGCGACCGGATCGTCGACTTCCTGACCCGCAAATGGGAGCGCGAGCAGGAGTACCGTCTGATCAAGGAACTCTGGGCCTTCACCGGCGACCGCATCGCGGTCCGCTTCGCCTACGAATACCGCGACGAGGCCGGATCCTGGTTCCGGGCCTATGGCAATGAGAACTGGGAGTTCGCGCCGGACGGCCTGATGCGCCGGCGGATCGCCTCGATCAACGACCTGGCCATCTCGGAAGACGAGCGCCTGTTCCACTGGCCCCAGGGCCCCCGCCCGGACGGCCACCCGGGGCTGTCGGATCTCGGGTTGTAGAACTTGCGGTGGGTGGTCGAGGTGTCGGGGAGTTTTGGTGGAGCCGAGGAGGATCGAACTCCCGACCTTCGCATTGCGAACGCGACGCTCTCCCAGCTGAGCTACGGCCCCACCGGACTGGGACAGGGGACGGGCCCCCGTTTCAGAGTGCGCGGAACATATAAACTTCCCTCGCACAGTTCAAGGATGAGATTGCACCCCGTCCGGGCCCGCCATTGACGGGCGCGCGGGCCCGGATTTCCCGGCCTTTGCCGGGCCGGGTCGGCTTCAGCTCCCAGCAGCCTTGTTCCCGGGCGGTCGCGTCGCTACCTTCCGTCGGGAACAACAGCGGTTTGCGGCAATGAACTCAGTACTCTGGCTGATCAGCGCGGTCGTCCACTATCTGACGATCGCGCTGTTCGTCTATATCGTGATCGATCTCCTGGTGAAGTTCGGCGTGCTGAACGCCTACAACCAGGTGGTCCAGGTGGTGATGAACTTCCTGTCGCGGGTCTTCGAGCCCATGCTGCGACCGATCCGCAGCATCCTGCCCGATCTCGGCGGCATCGACATCTCGCCGGTCATTCTGGTGCTGCTGCTGCAGTTCGCCGTGCGCCTGCTCAACGAGGTCGCCCGAGGTCTCTGATGAGGAGGCCCTGATGCCTCCCTCCGCCCTGTCGCCGTTCGCCCGCCAACCCGATCGCCTGCAGCTCCGCGTCCGGGTGACGCCAAGGGCCTCGGCCGAGCGGATCGGCGCGGTGGTGGCGGATGAGGCCGGAGAGGGCTGGCTGCAGGTCGCCGTGACCGCCGTGCCGGAGGACGGCAAGGCCAACAAGGCGGTGATCGCCCTGCTGGCGAAACGCTGGAAACTTCCCAAGTCGTCGCTGGAGGTGGTGCGCGGCGCCACCGACCGGCGCAAGACCCTGGACATCGCCGACCCCGACCCGGTCGCCCTTCTGGCACGGCTCGAGGCGCTGATCGGCTGATCGCGGTTCAGCCCGCCAGCGTCAGCAGCTCCTCCACATAGGCCGGCACGATCTCGGTCGCCGGTCCGTGGCGCGCCTCGGCGAAGGCGGTGACGCCGGAGGAGGGCTCCAGGTTCAGTTCCACCGTATGGGCGCCGGCCACCATCCGGGCCTCCTGGACGAAGCCCGCGGCCGGATAGACGTTTCCCGAGGTGCCGATGGAGATGAACAGGGAACAGCGCGCGAGGGCGGCGAAGATCCGCTCCATCTCGTAGGGCATCTCGCCGAACCAGACCACGTCGGGCCGCAGGCCGCCGGCGCTGCCGCAGCGCGGGCAGATCGCCTCGTCCGACAGGTCCTCGCGCCACGGGCTGCTGGCGTCGCAGATCTCGCACAGCGCCTTCAGCATCTCGCCATGCATGTGGATCAGGTTGGTGGAGCCGGCCCGCTCGTGCAGGTCGTCGATGTTCTGGGTGACCAGCAGGACCGTCCCGGGCCAGTCGCGCTCCAGACGGGCGAGGGCGGCATGGGCGGCGTTGGGCTGGACGTTCGGGTTCAGCAGGCTCTCGCGCCGGGCGTTGTAGAAGCCCTGCACCTTGACCGGATCCCGGGCGAAGGCCTCCGGCGTGGCCACGTCCTCGATCCGCACCTTCGACCAGATGCCGTCCGCGTCCCGGAACGTCTCGAGCCCGGACTCCTTCGAGATCCCGGCCCCCGTCAGGATGACGATGGACGCGTCGGGCGCTAGGGAGGGGGGCGTGTGGGAGGCGGACAGCGGCACGGGGGGCTCCGGAGGTGGACGGGTGGCGCAGCCTAGCAGGCTTCGCCGTCCTCCTCCGAGTCCCCGTCTTCGCCGCCCGGAGATCGGGCCCAGTCGGTGCTGTCCTCGTCCGGCAGACTTTCCAGCGGGAACCGGTGCAGCGGCTCGTAGCGGGCACCCTCCGGCTGGCGTCGGCTCCGGTACAGGGTGACCGCCTCCACGGTGAAGGGCGGGATCTGCGGCGGTGGTGCCGTCTCCAGCCAGCGGCCCACCCGCTCCGGCTCGATGCTCTTGGGAAAGCGGGCGAGTGTGATGTGCGGGGTGAAGCGCCGCGGGTCCGGCGCCACGCCGCAGCCGCGCACCAAGCTCTCCACGCGGCGCTGGAGGGACGCGAGTTCCGGCGTGGTCTCCGCCGCCACGAAGAGCACCGCCGGCTTGCCCTTGCGCTCGAAATGGCCGTAGCCGCGCGGGATCACCCGGGCGGCAGGCTCGTCCAGCAGGTCCAGCGTGTCCACCAGCTCGGTCTCGGTGGCGGGGTCCACCTCGCCGATGAAGCGCAGGGTGAGGTGGAAGTCGTCGATATCGTGCCAGCGGGCCTCGGGCAGGCCCACCTGCAGGTCGCCGAGCGCGTCCTTGACGGTTTCGGGAAGATCGAGGGCGACGAACAGGCGGGGCATGGCCGGGATATGGGGCCTTACGGGCCCGGGTTGGAGAGGCGGCGCTGCACGTCCTCGATCGCCGCCAGCACCGTGTCGGACAGGGTGACGTCCAGGCTGGCGATGTTGGCTTCGAGCTGGTCCATCTTGGTCGCGCCGATGATGTTGGCGGTCAGGAAGCGCCGGGTGTTCACATAGGCCAGCGCCATCTGCGCCGGGTCGAGGCCGTTGTCCCGGGCGATCTGCACGTATTCCGCGTTGGCCGCCTGGGCGGCGTCGTTGGAGTAGCGGCTGAAATTGTCCGGGAACAGGGTCATGCGGGCCCCTTCCGGCCGCGCCCCGCCCTGGTACTTGCCGGTCAGCCAGCCGGAGGCGAGCGGCGAATAGGCCAGCAGGCCGATATCCTCGCGGATCGCCACCTCGGCACAGCCGACCTCGAAGGAGCGGTTCAGCAGGCTGTAGGGGTTCTGCACCGAGGCGACCCGCGGCAGGCCGTGCTCGTCGGCGAGCCGGGCGAAGGTCATCATGCCCCAGGGCGTCTCGTTGGACAGGCCGATATGGCGGATCTTGCCGGCCTTCACGAGCGTGTCGAGGGTGAAGAGCTGTTCGGCGATGGGGGTGGGGGTCTCGTCGTCGTTGTGCACATAGCCGAGCTTGCCGAAGGAGTTCACCGACCGCTCCGGCCAGTGGAGCTGGTACAGGTCGATATAGTCCGTGCGCAGTCGCTTCAGGCTGTCGTCCACCGCCCGGGTCAGGTTCTTGGCGTCAAATTTCGGCGCGCCGTCACGGACATGCTTGAAGCGCTCGCCCGGACCGACCGCCTTGGTCGCCAGGATCACCTTGTCCCGGTTCCCGCGGGCGGCGAACCAGGTGCCGATGATCTCCTCGGTCCTGCCGTAGGTCTCCGCCGTCGGCGGGACGGCATACATCTCGGCGGTGTCGAAGAAGTTGATCCCGCGGTCCAGCGCCAGGTCCATCTGGGCATGGCCCTCGGCCTCGGTGTTCTGCTTGCCGTAGGTCATGGTGCCGAGACAGATCAGGCTGACGTTCAGGCCGGTCCGGCCGAGCGGGCGGTACTGCATGGGATTTCCTCTCGGGAGGGGCGTCGGAAGGTGTTGGCCCGGTTGATAGCGGTCCAGAGCCGGTCCGGCAATATTCGGTGCCCCTGTCGTCCTGACGACAAAACAGGGTGACAGGGGCCGCGGCCGCGACTACGCTCCGCGCCATGACCCACGCGTTCGCCGGCTTCTGGTTTTACTTTTATGGCTATCCGCAGCCGGCGGAGGCAGGGGTGCGCGCGACCTAGAACAACCCAAGCGCAGCAATCATCCAGCAAGCCGCCGGCCCTCTCCGGCGGCTTTTTTGATGTCGCCGGTCGGGCCTCCACCAGGAGGACTTCACCGTGAACATCGCACCGATCGAGACCCCGACCAAATCAGAGCCCCGCGTCTCCGACGTGCCGAACGCCGATCCGCTCCGCCTCGACCCGTTGGGCGAGTCCGACGATCTGCGCATCGCCTCGATCACCCCGCTCAGCACCCCGGAAGCGGTGATCGACGAGCATCCGCGCGAGCCCGAGATCATCCGCCGGGTGCAGACCGCCCGGGCGGCCATCGCCGACATCCTGCACGGCCGCGACGACCGGCTGGTGGTGGTGATCGGGCCCTGCTCCGTGCACGACCCCAAGGCGGCGCTCGACTACGCCGCCCGGCTCGCGGTGCAGCGCCGGCGTCACCGCGACACGCTGGAGATCGTGATGCGGGTCTATTTCGAGAAGCCGCGGACCACGGTCGGCTGGAAGGGGATGATCAACGATCCGCATCTGGACGGCAGCTTCGCCATCGAGACCGGCCTGCGCCGGGCCCGCGACCTGCTGCAGCGGATCAACGAGATGGGCCTGCCGGCGGGCTGCGAGTTCCTGGACACCACGACGCCGCAGTATTTCGCCGACCTCGTCTCCTGGGGCGCGATCGGCGCGAGGACGACGGAGAGTCAGATCCACCGGGAACTCGCCTCCGGCCTGTCCTGTCCGGTCGGCTTCAAGAACGGCACCGACGGCAGCGTGACCGTGGCGCTCGACGCGGTTCAGGCGGCCTCGCAGCCGCACCACTTCCTGGCGGTGACCAAGGAAGGCCGGGCGGCGATCGCCGAGACGGCGGGCAATCCGGACTGCCATGTCATCCTGCGCGGCGGGCGGAACGGCACGAATTTCGACGCGGCCAGCGTGGACGCGGTCTGCGCCCAGGCGCAGAAGGCGGGCGTGCGTCCGCAGGTGATGATCGACGCCAGCCACGCCAACAGCGCGAAGAAGCCGGAGAACCAGCCCAAGGTGATCGACGCGGTGGCGTCCCAGATCGCGGCCGGCGAGCACCGGATCACCGGTGTGATGGTGGAGAGCTTCCTGGAGGCCGGCCGTCAGGACCAGATCCCGGGCGAACCGCTGGTCTATGGCCGCAGCATCACCGACGGCTGCATCGACTGGCAGACCAGCCTGGGTGTGCTCGACCGGCTGGCGGATGCGGTCGACGCGCGTCGGCGGGGGTGAGGGGAGTTTGCTCCTCCCCCTCCACCACACCACACTCCCCGGCCATGTGCCGGGGCCCACGGATCCTCCGCCTTCGAGGGTCCGAGAGGGGCGGCGACGATGGTGCGCGCTGACGGGTAGGCCCCGGCCCGAGGCCGGGGAGTGCGCTTAGGGAGTGCGCTTAGTTGGGAGAGAGTGCCGCGCTACTCCCCCTTGGCCCGCTCCACCAGCCTTTCCGCATAGGGCAGGATCCGCTCGACGATCACGTCCACCCCCGCCCGGTTGGGGTGGATGCCGTCGGGCTGGTTCAGGGAGAGGTCGCCCGCCACCCCGTCCAGGAAGAACGGGTAGTAGATCACGTCATGTTCCGACGACAGGTCCTCGAACACCCGGGAGAAGTCGGCGCCGTATTCCTTGCCCATGTTCGGCGGCGCCAGCATGCCGGCGAACAGCACCGGGATGTCCTGCTCCGCCAGGGCCGAGAGGATCGCGTTCAGGTTCTGGCGGGTGTCCTGCGTCGGTATGCCGCGCAGCCCGTCATTGGCGCCGAGCTCGACGATCGCGGCATCCGGCGCCTCAGACAGCGACCAGCCGAGGCGGGACGCGCCGCCCGCCGTCGTGTCGCCTGAAACGCCCGCATTGATCACCGTGACGTCATGGCCCGCCGCGCGCAGGGCCGCCTCCAGGCGGGTCGGGAAGGAATCCTCGTCCGGCAGCCCGTAGCCGGCCATCAGCGAGTCGCCGAAGCCGAGGATTCGGATGGGCTCGGCCTGGGCCGGCAGCGAGAAAGCGGCGATCAGCCCGATCAAAGCGACGCACAGGCGCGCCGCTGCATTGATCCGCCTGCCAATGGGACCATATCCGACCCTTGGGGTTGGCGTGGTGGCGCCGGACCTGTGACCAGTCTGGGATAGCGACACGATGACCTCATATTCCGGTGACCCGATCGTCCGCCTCGCGGGCGTGACATTGAACCTGAGAAGTGGAGCGGGCGAGGTCAATGTCCTTCGCGGAATTGACCTGACCGTCGCCGCCGGGGAGACCGTCGGCATTGTTGGCCCTTCCGGTGCCGGCAAGTCGACCCTGATGATGGTCACCGCCGGTCTGGAGAACCCCAGTTCGGGCAGCGTTCAGGTGGCCGGCACCGAACTCGTCGGACTGGACGAAGACACCCTGGCGCGCTTCCGCCGCGACAATGTGGGCATCGTGTTCCAGGCCTTCCGCCTGGTGCCGACCATGACGGCGCTGGAGAACGTGGCGGTGCCTCTGGAACTGGCCGGCCGCGGCGACGCCTTCGAGGCGGCCGCCGAGGCCCTGTCCCGCGTCGGCCTGTCCCACCGGGTCGAGCATTACCCCGAACAGCTTTCCGGCGGCGAGCAGCAGCGCGTCGCCATCGCCCGCGCCATGGTCGCCAAGCCGCGCCTGCTGCTGGCCGACGAGCCGACCGGCAACCTGGACGGGGCCACCGGCGACCAGATCATCGACCTGCTGTTCGGCCTCGCCCGCGACGACGGCACCACCCTGATGCTGATCACCCACGACATGGAGCTGGCCGACCGCTGCGCCCGCACGGTGAAGGTGGCCGATGGCAAGGTGGTGGAAGACACCGCCGCCCCGTCTTCCGACGGCGGCCGCGCCGATCAGGCGGCGGAGTAGCCCATGCGCACCGGTCCGCTGGCCCTGCGCCTCGCCCGCCGCGAGCTGCGCACCGGCCTGAAAGGCTTCCGCATCTTCCTCGCCTGCCTCGCCCTGGGCGTGGCGGCGATCGCCGCCGTCGGCTCGGTCTCCTCGGCCATGATGTCCGGGCTGGAGGGCGACGCACGGCGCATCCTAGGCGGCGATGTCGACCTGCGCATCGTGCATCGACCGGCCGACCCGGAGGCGTTGAGCTACCTGCGCCAGTCCGGCGACGTCTCGACCGTCGTGTCGATGCGCGCCATGGCCCGCTCCGAGGCCGGCGGCGACAACTCGCTGGTCGAACTCAAGGCGGTCGATGACCTCTACCCCCTGGTCGGCACCCTGGCCCTGGATCGGGAACTGACCCTGGAGCGGGCGCTGGCCCAGCGCGACGGCGTCTACGGGGCCGTGGCGGACGCCAGCCTGGCCGAGCGCCTCAACATGGCGGTCGGCGACCGGCTGCGCCTGGGCGAGGCCACGCTTGAGCTGCGGGCGCTGATCACCGCCGAGCCGGACCGTCTGGTCAACTTCGCCAGCTTCGGTCCGCGGCTCATGATCTCCGATGACGCGGTGGCCGAGACCGGGCTGGTCCAGGTCGGCTCCATGGTGCGCCACTACTACCGGATCGTCCTGCCGAAGAGCACCGACCGGCAGGCCTGGCTCGCGGATCTGGAACAGCGCTTCCCCGATGCCGCCTGGCGGGTCAGCTCGCTGGAGAACGCCACCCCGGGCTACGACAATTTCGTGAGCCGGGTGACCCTGTTCCTGACCCTGGTGGGCATGACCGCGCTGCTGGTCGGCGGGGTCGGCGTCGCCATGGCGGTGCGCAGCTATCTCGACGGCAAGACCGAGACGGTGGCCACTCTGAAATGCCTGGGCGCGCCCAGCGCGCTGGTGTTCCGCACCTATCTGCTCGTGGTCTGCATCCTGGCGGCGGTCGGCACCGTCCTCGGGCTGATCGTCGGAGCGTTGGGACCGCTCGCCGTGGCCACGCTCGCCGCTCCGCTGCTGCCGTTCAACGTGCCGGTCGCCGTCTATCCGATGCCGCTGGCGCTCGCCGCCCTGTTCGGCATGCTGACGGCGGTGGCCTTCTCCCTGTGGTCGCTGGGCCGGGCCTGCGACGTGAAGGCGGCGCAGCTCTTCCGCTCCGCGATCTCGCCGCTGGCCGGCCGGCCGCGCCTGCCCTATCTGGTTGCGCTGGTGGTCGCCGTCGGCGTGCTGGTGGGGCTGGCGATCGCGACCGCGACCGATCCCAGGCTCGCGACCTGGTTCATCATCGGCTCGGTCGGGGCGATCGCCCTGTTCCTGGCCGCCTCCTGGGTGATCATGACCGCCGCGCGCAAGGCCGGCCGGCCGCGCGATCCGGAACTGCGGATGGCGCTGGCCAATCTGTACCGCCCGGGCGCGCCGACCCCCGGCGTGGTACTGGCGCTCGGCCTCGGCCTCACCGTGCTGGTGACCATCGCGCTGATCCAGGCGAACCTGTCGCGCCAGGTCGACGAGCGCATCCCGGATGTGGCGCCCGCCTATTTCTTCATCGATATCCAGCCGCATCAGGAGGCCCGGTTCCTGGAGATCCTGCGCGGGATCGACGGGGTCGGCGAGATCCAGACCACCCCGATGGTCCGCGGCCGCATCACCCAGATCAACGGGGTCCCGGCCGATCAGGTCGAGATCGCCCCGGACGTCTCCTGGGTGCTGCGCGGCGACCGGGGGCTGACCTATTCGGCCACCCCCCCGGAGAATTCCGAGGTGGTGGAGGGGAGCTGGTGGCCCGCCGACTATGCCGGTCCGCCGCTGGTGTCCTTCGACGTGAACATCGCCAGGGGCATGGGCATCGGCATCGGCGACACGATCACCCTGAACATCCTCGGCCGGCCGATCACCGTGGAGGTGGGCAACCTGCGTAAGATCGACTGGGGTTCGCTCGGCATGAACTTCACCTTCGTGTTCGCCCCGGGCACCCTGGAAGCCGCCCCCCACTCGGTCATCGCCACCGTGCATGTGGACGATCCGGCTCTGGAGGCGGAGGTGCAGCGGGCGGTCACCGACGCGCTGCCGAACGTGACCGCGATCCGGGTGAAGGACGCGCTGGAGGGGGCGAACCGGATCCTGAGCGCGGTGTCCGTCGCGGTGAAGGCGACCGCGGCCGTCACCCTGGTCGCCGGCACCCTGGTGTTGGCAGGGGCCATCGCCGCCGGGCACGCGCGACGGGTGCGCGACGCGGTCATCCTGAAGGTGCTGGGCGCCACCCGCGGGCGGATCGTGAAGACCTACCTGCTGGAATACGGCCTGCTCGGACTGGCGACGGCGGCCATCGCCTCGCTGGTCGGCTCGGTCGCCGCGGCGGCGGTCGTCGTGGAAGTGATGCGGGGCGATTTCGTCCTGCCTCCGGGCGTGCTCGCCCTGACCGCACTGCTGGCCATGGGCATCACGGTCTCCTTCGGCTTCGTCGGCACCTGGCGGGCGCTCGGCCAGCGGCCGGCACCCATGCTGCGCAATGAATAGCTGAGCATCCGGTGGTGCGACGGGGCGGTTTTCACGCCCCGTCGCCAATTCCTTAACCGGTTCTTAGCTTTCGCGGCGGCACTCTGTCCCCGGCCAGACAATGCATGGCCGTAACAGCAGGCTGTATTGTGAGATCGCCGTCTCAACGGGATGACGACTGGGATGTTTCGACGCTGCAGGCGGTGATCGATCCGCTTGATCAGGCCGTGCTCGTCCTGTCGGCCCCCCAGCGTCGCCTGACCTGTATCGCCGCAAACGCGGCCGCCCGCAGGATGCTGGCGCCCGACGGGCCGGATCTGGTCGGACGCGCGATCGACGCCCTGCTCTCCGGCGACAACCGGACCGCCCTGTCCCACACCCTCGATGTCCTGGGAGACGGGATGGCGCGCGTGGCGGGCATCGCGGTTCATGGCCAGGACGAACAGGTGTCCATCGCCACCGTCAAGATCGTTCCCATCGGCGACTATGTCGCCTGGTACCTGTCGGCGTCACCGGCGGACAAGGCCGCCGAGGATCGGCGGGCGGCCATCGCCTATGGGCGGTTCCGCGCCTGGCTCGATCAAGGCGAGGACCTAGTGGCGGTCTACGATCCGCAGGACCGGCTCGTCGTGGCCAACGACCCGTGGCTGAAGACCATGGGCATCGACCGGCTGAGCGACGTCATCGGCCGGAGCGCCTGGGATATCATCCAGGCCCGCGCCGACCATGTGGACCATGCCGCCGCCGGGTTCCCGAGCCCCGAGGCCTGGGTCGAACACTGGTTCGCCCATCGCCAGCGCGAGACCCCGGAGGAGGCGGTCATCCATCTGAGGAACGGCCGGGTCGTCCTCTCTCGCTTCCACAAGACCGAGGCGGGCGAGCGGATCTTCACCGCCCGCGACATCACCGAGGCCGAGCGCAGTCGTCGCCGGATCGGCGAGGCGTTTGAGGCGATCGGTCAGGCCTTCGCCCTGTTCGACGCCAACCAGCGCCTGACCGTCTGGAACAGCCGCCTGGCCGACCTGGCCTCGGGCCTCGTGTTGACCGCGGGCATGCCCTATGCGGCGGTGATGCGGGCCATTGCCGGGGCCAGCGTCACCATGAAGTCGCGCAGCGGCGCGCTGCTGAAGGCCGAGGACCTGGTCGCCCGCGAGGCGGTCGCCGGGCAGCGCTTCGAGCTCGAGCTGGTGGCGGAGACCGGCCGCACCCTGCGCGTGCACGAGGACATGACCCACGAGCTGGGCCGGGTGCTGATCGGTCACGACATCACCGCGCTGAAGGGCCACCAACTTGCCCTGGAATACCGGGTCGAGGATCTGGGCCGGGCCCGCAAGGAGGCGGAGCACCACGCCGCCCGGGCGACCGCCATGGCCGAGCTCCTGCATACCGAGAAGGAGCGGGCGGAAGCCGCCAACCGGAGCAAGTCGCAGTTCCTGGCCAATATGAGCCACGAGCTGCGCACGCCCCTGAACGCGATCATCGGTTTCTCCGAGATCCTGAAGAACGAGACCTTCGGTCCGGTCGGCCATGAGCGCTACCGGGGCTATGCCGACGACATCCATGCGAGCGGCCACCACCTGCTCAGCCTGATCAACGACGTGCTCGACATGGCGAAGATCGAGGCTGGCAAGTACGAGCCAGTGCTGACCACCAACGCGGTGGACGATCTGGTCCATGAGGTCCGCCGCATGATCAAGGGACGGGTGGCCGAGGCCGGCCTGATCCTGGTGGTCGACCTGCCTCCGGAGCCGGTCTATTGCGACTTCGACCGCCGGGCGATCAAGCAGGTGCTGATCAACCTGCTGGCCAACGCCATCCGCTTCACCGACGCCGGCGGTGAGATCGCCATCCGCGTGCGCAGCGATGAAGACGGCTTCACCATGCAGGTCGAGGACACCGGATCGGGCATCCCGCCGGAGCATGTCGATCGGCTGATGAAGCCGTTCGAGCAGATGTCCGACATGACCCGGCGCGGCCAGGAAGGGACGGGTCTGGGCCTGTCCCTGTCGAAGGCGCTGGTGGAGGCCCATGGCGGCACCCTGTCGATCGACAGCGCGGTCGGGCAGGGCACCGAGGTGACCCTCTGGCTGCCGCCGGTGCCCCGGATCCATGACCGGAAGTCGAATTCAGAGAATTTTAACCGCATGTAACGAGAATACAGGCAGGCGCACAGACGCCTCGGGTTGGGCTCAACGGTGTCGGTTCAGTTGGCGGTTCTAGAAAATGCAACGGATGGTCTGCACAACGCGCTGATGCCCGCGGCCGATACGCTCGACTCCGCCTTCCTCGGCGCCATGCTGCTGTCCCCCCTGCGCCGGGATGATCGCGCCGTCCGGGATCTGCTGTGCGCCGATGTGACGCCGGGCGCGCTCTGCCTTCTCGACCTGGAAAAGGACTCCCTGGTCGGCGCCAGCATGGTGCGGCGTCTGGTGGGCTGGATCGGCCGCGACCCGCTGCGGCTCGCCGAGGCGGTGATGCGCGACGGCCGACCCGTCGACTGCGCTTTTGACGCCACCGCCGCCCATAGCCGGCAGGCGATCGGCGTCCGGTTCGCCCGGCACCGTCACGGAATCCTGGTGACCTGGAGCGATGCGGTTCCGCAGACCGAGAGCACAAGTCGGCTGAAGGATGCGGAGCGCCGGGCCGAATCGGCCGAGGCCCGCCTCGTCGACAGTTTCATCGCCAGCCCCGACCCCTTCGCCCTGTTCGACAGGGAGGACCGGCTGGTCCTCTGCAACGAGGCCTGGATCGAGATCTTCGGTTTGCAGGAGCTCGACGCCGTGATCGGCCGCCGGTTCGCCGAGCTGATGGAGGCCTCCGGCCGGAACGACTCGACCTCGGTCAGCCGCGACTATGCCCGATGGCGCCAGGAGACCCGGATCTCCGAGCAGGACGACACCTACGAGATCGAGCTCCCCGACGGGCGCAGCTTCAGCATGCGCGAGCGCCGGACCCGCGAAGGCGGCCAGGTCTGCATCGGCTCGGAGGTCACCGAGATCATCCGCCAGCGCGAGGTTCTCCATCGGGCGCTGGAATCGATCAACATCCGGGTCGCCATCTTCGACCCGAACGACCGTCTGGTCGTCTGGAACCGTGCCTATGGGCAGGTGATCGGCGAGGACCTGCTGCAGCCCGGCATCACCTTCGAGGCCTGCGCCCGAAGTGCGGCGGCCAAGGCCGACGTGGTCACGACCTTCGACGGCCGCGAGATCGATATCGAAGAGCGTCTGGAGCTGCACCGGCAGAAGCGGGAGGCACTGCTGTTCGAGCGCTGGTACGACAGCGGCGCCGTCAGCATGATGAGCGAGACGCGGACGCCGGACGGCTGGATCATCATCGCCGGGACCACCATCACCGAGCTGAAGGCGAAGGAAGCCGTGCTGCGCGCCCGGGTGGCCGAGCTCGACAGTGCCCGCGCCGACGCCGAACGGCACGCCGCAGAGCTGGCCGTCGTGACCGAGCAGCTCACCGTGGAAAAGGAACGGGCGGAGGCGGCGAGCCGCACCAAGTCACGGTTCCTCGCCAATATGAGCCACGAACTGCGCACCCCGCTGAACGCGATCCTCGGCTTCTCCGAGATCCTGAAGCTTCAGGCCTTCGGGCCGCTGGGTGCGGACCGCTACCGGGAATATGCCGAGGACATCCATTCCAGCGGCGGCCACCTGCTCAGCCTGATCAACGACATCCTGGACATGTCGAAGGTGGAGGCCGGCAAGTACAGCCTGGTCATCGAGGATGTGCTTCTCGCCGAGGTGATCGACCGGGCGGTCCGGATGATGCGCGGCCGGGTGACCGAAGGCGAACTGCATCTCGATGTGGTGCCGGTCGATCCCAACCTGACCCTGCGGATTGATCCCCGGGCGATCAAGCAGGTGCTGATCAACCTGCTGGCCAACGCCATCAAATTCACGCCGGCCGGCGGTCATGTGGAACTGAGCGCCGAGGAGGAACCGGACGCCGTGGTGATCACCGTGCGCGACACCGGTATCGGCATCGATCCCAAGGAGATCCCGCGGCTCATGCGGCCGTTCGAACAGGATCGCGCGTCGGGCGGACAGGGGACCGGCCTGGGCCTGCCGCTCAGCAACGCGCTGATCGGCCTGCATGGGGGAACGCTGACTGTGGACAGTCGGCCCGGTGCCGGCACCCGTGTGACGATCCGCCTGCCGCGCGACTGACCCGAGCCCTTCCGGCCCCGCGCCCCCTTGCCGAGTCCCGGCCGCCCCCTTACAACGCCGCGCAGCAATGTCGCGCGCCGCCTTGGGGGCGGGGTGCGCCGAAAGGGAGCCTTGAGCAAGCGATGTCCGATACCCAGTCCGTGAAGAAAGTCGTCCTCGCCTATTCCGGTGGCCTGGACACCTCCATCATCCTGCGCTGGCTCCAGGACACCTACCGATGCGAGGTCGTGACCTTCACCGCTGATCTCGGCCAGGGCGAGGACATCGAGCCGGCCCGCGAGAAGGCCAAGCTCATGGGCATCAAGGAGATCTACATCGAGGATGTGCGCGAGGAATTCGTGCGCGACTTCGTGTTCCCGATGTTCCGGGCCAACACGGTCTACGAGGGCACCTACCTGCTGGGCACCTCCATCGCCCGGCCGCTGATCGCCAAGCGCCAGATCGAGATCGCCAATGAGACCGGCGCCGACGCCGTGGCCCATGGCGCGACCGGCAAGGGCAACGACCAGGTCCGCTTCGAGCTGAGCTATTACGCCCTGAAGCCGGACATCAAGATCATCGCCCCGTGGCGCGAGTGGAACCTCGGCTCGCGCACCGCGCTGATCGACTACGCCGAGAAGCACCAGATCCCGGTGCCGAAGGACAAGCGCGGCGAAGCGCCGTTCTCGGTCGACGCCAACCTCCTGCACGTCTCCTCCGAGGGCAAGGTCCTGGAGGATCCGGCGGTACAGGCGGCCGACTACATCTGGTCCAACACCATCGCCCCGGAAGAGGCGCCCGATAAGCCGACCTTCGTGGAGATCGGCTTCGAGAAGGGCGACCCCGTCTCAATCGACGGCGAGAAGCTCAGCCCGGCGACCATCCTGACCAAGCTCAACGAGCTGGGGCGGGCCAACGGCATCGGCCGCCTCGACCTGGTGGAGAACCGCTTCGTCGGCATGAAGAACCGCGGCCTCTACGAGACCCCGGGCGGCACCATCCTGCACGTCGCCCACCGGGCGATGGAGAGCCTGACGCTCGACCGCGAGATGGGGCACCTGAAGGACGAGCTGATGCCGCGCTACGCCAAGCTGATCTACAACGGCTTCTGGTTCGCGCCGGAGCGCGAGATGCTGCAGGCGGCGATCGACTTCAGCCAGCAGGCGGTGACCGGCACGGTGACCCTCAAGCTCTACAAGGGCAACGCCATGGTGGTCGGCCGCAAGGCCGAGAAGAGCCTGTTCTCCGCCGACTGGGTGACCTTCGAGGAGAGCGCGGTCGCCGACTACGACCACAAGGACGCGGCCGGCTTCATCAAGCTGAACGCCCTGCGCCTGCGTCTGAAGAAGATGCTGCAGGGGTAAGGCCGCCATGGCGGAAAGGGTCGCACTCGTCACTGCCGGCGCCCAGGGCATCGGCAGGGCGGTCGTGCTGGCCCTGTCCGCCGCCGGCTGGAACGTCACGGCGATCGACATCGACGCCGAGGCCCTGGCCGAACTGCCCGACACGATCCTGACCGTCGCCGGCGATGTCGGCGACGAGGCGGTGGTCGCCGACGCCATCGCCCGCACGGTCGACCGCTTCGGCCGTCTGGATGCCATCGTCAACAATGCCGGCATCAACGCCAACGGCCCGGTCGAGAGCCTGGACCTGGACGCCGTTCGCACGGTGCTGGACGTCAGCCTGGTCAGCATTCTTGCAACCGCCAAGCACGGGGCGGCCCATCTGCGGGCGGCCGGCGGTGGGGCCATCGTGAACATCGCCTCCTCCCGCGCGCTGATGAGCGAGCCGGACACGGAAGCCTATTCGGCCGCCAAGGGCGGTGTGGTGGCGGTCACCCATGCGCTCGCCATGTCGCTCGGGACGAGAGAGGACCGCAACACCCCGCCGATCCGGGTGAGCGCGATCTCTCCCGGCTGGATCGAGACGGGACCCTGGCAGAAGGCGTCCAAGCGGCGCGATCCCGAGCACAGCGATGCCGACCGCGAGCAGCATCCGGCGGGCCGGGTCGGGCGCCCGGAGGACATCGCCGAGGCGGTGCTCTACCTGCTGGACGACCGCGCGGGCTTCATCACCGGCCAGAATCTGGTGATCGACGGCGGGATGACGAAGAAGATGATCTACGTCGAGTAACGCGCTCGCCGACCCTTCGACACGCCCACTCCCTCATCGCCCGTCTCCGTCATCCCGGACGATCCCGGGCTCGACCCGGGAGCGGGCCGGGACCCAGCCGCACGAACTGTGGGTCCCGGCCGGCCTCCGGATCAGGTCCGGAGTCCGCCGGGATGACGGTATTGGAAGGGAGAGCAGAGGTGCCCCTACCGCTTCCCGCCGCTGGCGGCGATCTCGGAGCGGCGGACCATGGCCCAGCCGTATTGCGTCTCCCACAGCGCACACTCGGGATCCGCGCCCAGCGTCTCGGCGGCGTGTAGGGCCCAGAACGGGTTGTACATCAGCTCCCGGCCGATCCCGATCAGGTCGGCGCGGCCCTGCTGCAGGATCTCCTCGGCCTGATGGGCGTCGGTGATGACGCCGACCGCCATGGTCTTCACCCCGGCCTCCTGGCGCAGGCGTTCGGCGAAGGGCACCTGGAAGCCCGGCCCGCGCGGCGCGCGCTGCAGCGGCTTGCCGGCATAGTCGGCGCGGTAGGCCGGCGGCCCGGCGATCCCGCCGGACGAGCAGTCGACCACGTCCACGCCCCGCGCCGCCAGCTCGGCAGCCAGTGCCACAGAATCCTCGATCGACCAGCCCTCCTGCGGTCCGTCGATCGCCGAGATCCGGCAGAACAGCGGCAGCTCCTCCGGCCAGACCGCCCGCACCGCCTCGGCCACCTCCAGCAGGAAGCGCATCCGGCCGGCCCGGTCGCCGCCGTAGCTGTCGTTGCGCTGGTTGGTGAGCGGCGACAGGAAGCTGTGGAGCAGGTAGCCGTGGGCGGCGTGGATCTCCGCCACCTTGAACCCGGCCGCCAGCGACCGCCGGGCGGCGGCGGCGAAGGCGTCGACAAGATCGCCGATCTCCGCCGCCGACAGCGGATGCGGCACCGGCCAGTCGTCGCCCACCGGCAGGGCCGAGGGGCCGACCGTCTGCCACGGCTCGGCATCGCTGGGGGAGTTCGGGCCGAGCGGCTTGCCGCCCGTCCAGGGCTCCGCCACCGAGGCCTTGCGGCCGGCATGGGCGAGCTGCACCGCCGGGATCATGCCGGTGCTTGAGATGAACGCCGCGATCGGCGCATAGGCCTCGGCCTGGGCATCGGTCCACAGCCCGCAGCAGCCGTGGGTGATCCGTCCCTCCGGCCGGACCGCCGTCGCCTCGGTGAACACCAGGCCGGTCCGTCCCCGGGCGAAGGCGCTGAGATGGGAGAAATGCCAGTCGTTCGCCAGCCCGTCCTTGGCCGAGTACATGCAGAGCGGTGACAGCACGACCCGGTTCGGCAGGGTCACGCCGCGGATGGTCAGCGGCTGGAACAGCAGCGGGGTGTCGGTCGCCATGGGGTCTCCTTTTGGTCGGTCCGGCGGGACGGCGTCACGCGCCCCAGGTCTTCTCCAGCACCCGGACCCAGTTGCCCCAGCACAGCTTCTCCATCAGCGCATCGTCCACGCCGTGGTCGCGCATCGCCTGGCGCATGGTCGTCAGCCCCGCCACGTCGCCGATATCGCCCGGGATCGTCGCCCCGTCGAAGTCGGAGCCGAAGCCGACCCGGTCCTCGCCCACATGCTCGATCAGGTGGTCGAAGTGGCGCATCATCACGTCGAGCCCGGTCTGGGCGTTCATCTGCCCGTCGTCGCGCAGGAAGCAGGTGGCGAAGTTGACGCCGACCATGCCGTCGCTCTCGCGGATCGCGGCGAGCTGCCTGTCGGTCAGGTTGCGGGTGCTGGCGCCGAGCGCATGGGCGTTGGAATGGGTGGCCACCAGCGGCGCGTCGCTGAGCTTGGCGACGTCCCAGAACCCGGCCTCGTTCAGGTGCGACAGGTCGATCATCACCCGCATCTCGTTGCAGCGCCGGATCAGCTCTTTTCCGAGATCGGTCAGGCCCGGGCCGGTATCGGGATTGCCCGGAAAGCGGAACGGCACCCCATGGGCGAAGGCGGTCGGCCGGCTCCACACCGGGCCGATGGAGCGCAGGCCCGCCTGGTACAGCACCTCCAGGGAGCGGAATTCCGGATCGATGGTCTCGGCCCCCTCGATATGCAGGATGGCTGCGACCGAGCCGCGCGCCAGGGCCTCGCGGATGTCGGCGGCGGTGCGGCAGACGGTGAAGCCGCCCTCGCTCTCCTTCTCGATCTGGAACAGCAGACCCATCATCTCCAGGGCGATGGGTTGGGCGTAGCCGATCTCCAGCTCGGCCGGCAGCGGCAGGTCGTAGCTGTCGCCTTGCATGGAGTCGGTGAAGTCGTCGGCGTCCGGGTTCCGCGGCGAGGGTACGAACACGGCGAAGAAGCCGCCACCGAACCCGCCCTTGCGCATGCGCGGCAGGTCGAGATGGCCGCGATTGTCGCCCTTCACGAACTGGGCGGCCGCGTCAGCCGCGTCCTTGCGATGCAGGCGGAGCAGGACGTCGTTATGGCCGTCGAAGATCGGAGGGGTGGTGGAGGGCATGACGTGCCGCCTGTACCGGTGGGAAAGGTCCCGAGACTAGCAGCAGGACGGCGCGTCTGACGAGGCGGGTTCTGGCCTCACCCCGGATGCGGCCAGACCCCGGCGTAGTAGGGGTGGGCGCCGTAGAGCAGGACCCAGACCAGCACGCCCAGACCCAGGCGCCACCAGCCGATGCCGGCGAGGTCGAGCCGCGTGCGGCCCTGGATGACGGCGAGGAACGGGACGATGGAGGTGGTCATCGCCACGGGGCCCCAGGCGCTGTCCACCTTGCGGCGCAGCTTGGCGTCCAACGCCGGCATCCCGGCAAAGGACAACACCGCGATGGCGCCGAACAGCAGGATCGAGGCGAGGTCGCCGTTGGTCGCCAGATGGCCGAGCGACCACAGGCCGGTGCCCCATAGGAAGGGGTGGCGGGTGATCGTCAGGATGCCCTTGAAGGTGGTCGGCTCGGCCAGCATGGCTTCGCCGCCGACCGAGGTCGGGCTGCGGGTCGTGATGCCGGAGACCAGCAGGATGCAGGCCAGCGGCACCAGGATGTTGGGGATCCACTTGGTGGCGGCGGAGGGAAGCCAGACCTCCAGATAGGGCGCGTCGCGATAGGCCAGGATCAGCCAGACCAGAGCGCCCAGCATGACGAGGGAATACAGGCCCCGGAACTTCTCCTCGCCGATCGCCTCGACGGCCCGGTCGCGGATCGGTGCGGAGGAGAGAAGGAAGTGTCCTCCGGTGAACGCGAGCACACCGATGATGACCGCGTCGATGGTGCCCAGCATTCTTCTGGTCCTCCCCGCCTGTCGGACTATGCTGGCTATATGGCAAGTGACCCGAACGAAGCAACTGTCGAGCGCCTCGAGGCCCTGATCCTGGAACGGTGCGCCGCGAGCGGGCCGGGCAGGTCGATCAGCCCGGACGAGGTGGCGCGCGCCGCCGGCGGCAACCCGAACGAGACCCAGACCTGGCGGCCGCTGCTGCGCGCCGTGCGGGCGGCGGCCGCGTCCCTGCAGGACCGCGGCGCCCTTCAGGTGCTGCGCAAGGGCAAGCCCGTGGACATCCGCACTGCCAAGGGCGTCATCCGGCTGGCGCTTCCGGATAGCTCCTGAAGCGGGCGGCACGATTGCGTCCGGCGGTTTGATCTGGCGCAAGATGCGGGTTCGGAAACCGGCTAATCTGGCGACATGACCGCCGAGACCGAACTCGCCCGCCGCCTGGGGCCCGGACTGCTGACGCTGTACGGCGTGGGAACCACCATCGGTGCCGGCATCTACGTGCTGATCGGTGAGGTCGCGGCGCGGGCCGGTGCCTGGACGCCCTTCGCCTTCCTGCTCGCCGCCCTGCTGGCCGGGGCCACTGCCCTGTCCTTCACCGAGCTGTCGGCCCGCATGCCCAAGAGCGCCGGCGAGGCGCTGTACGTGCGCGAGGCCTTCGCGTCCGAGCGGCTGTCCCTGCTGGTGGGCCTGATGGTCGCGATCGCCGGGATCATCTCGGCGGCGAGTGTGGTGGTCGGCGGGGTGGGCTATCTGCGCACCCTGGTCGCCGTCCCGGAAGCGCTGGCCATCGTCGTGCTCTGCGTCACCCTGGGCGGGCTCGCGATCTGGGGCATCGCGGAATCGACCCTTGCGGCCGCCGTCCTGACCCTGGTGGAGATCGGCGGGCTGCTGCTGGTGATCGCCACCGGCATCGCCGTTGGCGGCGAGCGCGGCCTGCCGGTGTCCGAGATCCTGGCGCCGAGCGCGCCGTTCCCACTGGTCGGCGTCTTCGCCGGGGCGGTGCTCGCCTTCTATGCCTTCATCGGCTTCGAGGACATCGTCAACGTCGCCGAGGAGGTGAAGGAGCCGGCCCGCACCATGCCGCTGGCAATCGTCGCCACCCTGGTCATCGCCGGCGGTCTGTACCTGGCGGTCTCGGTGACGGCCCTGGCGGTGCTGCCCCTGGTCGAGCTGGCCGGTTCGCAGGCGCCGCTCGCCCTGGTCTATGCGGCCGGAGGCGGGGATGCCCGGCTGCTCGGCGCCATCGCCGTGCTGGCGACCGTGAACGGGGTGCTGGTGCAGATGGTCATGGCTTCGCGGGTGCTGTTCGGCCTGTCGCGCCAGGGCTCGCTGCCCGCCGTGCTCGGCCGGGTGCATCCGACCACCCACACCCCGGTGATCGCCACGGTACTGGTGGTGGGCATGATCCTGACGCTCGCCCTCAGCTTCCCCATCGCCACCCTGGCCGGGACCACCTCGCTGGTCACGCTTGCGGTCTTCACCCTGTGCAATCTGGCGCTCTGGCGGCTGAAGCGGCGCGGCCCGACCCCGCCGGAGGCGCCGGACCTGCCGATCTGGCTGCCGCTGGCGGGGGCGACCGTCAGCCTCGCGGTGCTGGCGCTGGAGATCGGCCGCCGCGTCTCCGCCCTGCTATAGGAACCCTTCGGGCTTTCGCGAAGCGTTCCGAATTGCCTTGGCCGGCCCGCGCGTCATGATCCGCCCATGACCCTGACCGCGCAATTCGAACTGATCGGCGCCGCCCTGGCCAATGCGTCCCGCGCGAAGATTCTCTGCGTGCTGATGGACGGCCGGGCCTTCACCAACAAGGAGCTGGCCGCGGCCGCCGGCATCGCCGAGCCGACGGCGACCGCCCATCTGCGTCACCTGGCCGAGGCCGGGCTGACCGTGTCCCTGCGTTCCGGCCGTTCGGTCTATCACCGGCTCGCCTCAGGGGAGGTGGCGGAGCTGCTGGAACGGCTCGGCGGCCTTACACCGCAGCCCTATCTGCACCGCGCCCGGCGCAGCCTTGGCGCGTCCGACCTGCTTGGCGCGCGCAGCTGCTACAGCCATATCGCCGGCCGCCTCGGCGTCCTGATGCTCGACACCCTCATGGCCAAGGGGGTGGTGGCCCTGCAGCAGGAAACGGTGGCGATCGCAGATCCGGGCTTCTTCGCCGATCTCGGCATCCGACGACCGCCCGGGCGGCCGCAGGCCGCCAAGCTTTGTCTCGACTGGACCGAGCGGCGGCCGCATCTCGCCGGCCCACTCGGCACCGCCCTGATGGACCATGCCTTGGCCCAGGGCTGGCTGTGCCGCGGCGCCCCGCGGGTGCTGAGCGTCACCGACCAGGGCTATGCCGCCTTCGCCCGCCATTTCTCCCTGACCCGCGAGGAGATCGACCGTGTTCCCGACCCTTGAGACCGGCCGCTTCACGACACAGACCGGATATACGCTGACCGTGGAGGTGCCCGAGGAACGGGCCGACGCGGTGGTCGACGCGATCCTGACGGTGGTGCCGCTGCGCTGGGGTGACTACGACCGGGTGGCCTTTCGCAGTCTGCCGGGCCGGCAGCAGTTCCGGTCCTTGGGAACCGGCCGCAATGCCGCGACCGGAGATGCCGTGACGGTGCCCTGCCAGCGGCTGAGCTGTTTCCTGCCGGAATCGGCCGACGTGACGGCCGTGCTGGAGGCGGTCTATGGCGCCCATCCCTACGAGGAGCCGGTGATCCTGCTCGCCCCGGCGCTGCGCAGCCTGCATGTGCGCGGCCGCGACGAGGACAACCCGAACCGGTTCTGGAACCGGCCCGCCGCCGACTGGGTGCCGCCGTCGCACCGCTGAGCCGTTCAGCCGGTTTTGCTCTCCGGCCGATAGGGGCGCTCCACCGACGGGATACGGATGACGGCCCGGGTGCCCCGGCCGGGCGCGCTCCGCATGGACAGGGTGCCGTCCTGCAGCTCGATCAGGCGCCGGGCGAGCGGCAGCCCGAGGCCGAACCCGTCCGGGGCGATGCCCGGATCCCTCTCGGCGCGGGCGAAAGGCTCCATCAGCTTCGGCAGGTCCCGCATGTCGAAGCCGATGCCGTCATCCTCGACCACGATCTCGACATCGTCCTGGTCGGGCTGGCCGTAGGTGACGCGGACATGGCCGCCGTCGCGGCCGTACTTCACCGCGTTGTCGACCAGATTGATCAGCGCCTGGCGCAGCAGCCGTTCGTCGATCCGCGCGGAGACCAGGAAGTCCGGCCGCGCCACCGCGATTTCCTGGTGCCGCTGATGGGCCTGGTTGCGCATCATCGCCGCCACGCCGCTGACCACCCGGCCGACATCCACGATGTCCCGGTTGACGACGATTGTGTCGGTCTCGATCCGCGACAGGTCCAGCAGGTCGGTGACCAGATCGAGCAGATGCTCTCCCGAGGCCCGGATGTCGCCTGCGTATTCCCGCCGCTTCTCCGGCGTGACGCCCAGGCTGTCGGCGGAGGTCAGCATCTGGGAGTAGCCGATGATGGCGTTCAGCGGCGTGCGCAGTTCGTGACTCATCTGCGCCAGGAAACGGGTCTTGGCGTCGCTGGCGATCTGGAGCTCCTGCTCGGACCGGCGGCGCTCGGCCAGGGAGAAGGTCATGTCGCGGATCGACAGAATGGTGCGCTCGATATGCCGGACCATGGGACGGAAGATGAACAGGACTTCGAGCACCAGCAGCACCAGCGTCGCAGCCCACATCAGCGTCTTGGTCAACACCAGGCGCTGCAGATGGTCCTCGCCCTCGCGCTGGATGATCTGGGCGACATGGTCGAGCCGCCGGGGCAGGTCGCGATGGGCAAGGCCGAAGATCGCCTCCCGGGCCCGCTCCACCTGATCGGCGGCGCCCGGCGGCAGGGCGATCAGGGTGCGCAACAGCCCGACATAGAAGGTGAGCATGGGATCGACCGGCTGCGGATCCTCGAAATAGGCGGCGCGGAGCTCGGCCGACATCTCGCCCAGGGGCGTCGGTTCCACGGTTCCGGGGACGCAGTCCGTTCCCTCCGCCGCGGTCGCCTGCAGCATCTGCGTGTCCCGCGACAGCATGATCCTGTGGGCGCGTTCCAGCATGTCCGCGCAGGCCGAGATCTCGGTCATCAGCGCCGCCCGTTCCTCCGCGGTCGAGGCCGAGGGCAGGGAGGCCGTCAGGAAGGCGGTCTTCTGGGTCAGCATGCGTTGGCGGCCGGCCACATTGATCTCGGCCGCCAGGTGGTCCTGGGTGGACATCATGTAGATCGTGGTGAACCAGATCACCGTGGTGATCAGAGCCACCAGCGTCAGCCCGATGGCATAGGCCAGCGTCGGGGTACGCGTCGACCAGGCGCTCAGCTCGGCGTTTCTGTCCTCGGCATCTGAGGCTTCGATCATCCCGCTCCGCCTCGCGCGATCGCCCTCTCACCAGCGGTTGCGCTGCATCGAACCGCTGCCGTCGATCAACGGTAGCACCGATTGCAAGGAATGCGATTTAAATCCGATCAAAATCGGATGCAGGACGGATCGGATCGCGCGGACGGACTGTCAGGCCGGCGACCGGGCGACGAGCTGGCGGGCGATGATGATGCGCTGCAGCTCGTTCGTGCCCTCTCCGATGGCCAGCAGAGGGGCGTCGCGGTAGTAGCGCTCGATGTTGAACTCCTTGGAATAGCCGTAGGCGCCGTGCAGGCGCATGGCCTCCAGGGAGTTGTGGACGGCGGCCTCGGTGGCGAACAGCTTGGCCATGCCGGCTTCCAGGTCGCAGCGCTCGCCCCGGTCATAGGCCTTGGCCGCCTGCTCGACGAGCAGGCGGGCGGCCTCGGCCTGGGTCGCCATGTCGGCCAGCTTGAACTGGATCGCCTGGTGCTCGGCGATCGGCTTGCCGAAGGTCTTGCGCTGCTGGGCGTAGCGCACACTCTCCTCCAGGCAGGCCCGGGCGATGCCGACGCCGCGGGCGGCCACGTTGATCCGCCCCAGCTCCAGCCCGCCGAGGATCTGCTGCAACCCGCGGCCTTCCTCGCCGCCGATCAGGTTGTCGGCCGGCACGAAGCAGTCGTCATAGACCAGCTCGCCGGAATCGATGCCCTTGTAGCCGAGCTTCTCCAGCTTGGAGACGGCGACACCCTCGCCCTTCTCGATCAGCATCAGGGACATGCCCTTGTGCCGCGGCTCGGCCTGGGGATCGGTCTTCACCAGCACGGCGAGCACGTGGCCCTGCACCGAGTTGGAGATCCAGGTCTTGGTGCCGTTCACCCGGTAGCCGTTACCGTCCTTGCGCGCCTGGGTGCGGATGCCCTGCAGGTCGGTGCCGGCATCCGGCTCGGTCAGGGCGATGCCGCCGCGCAGCTCGCCGCTGGCGAATTTCGGCAGCCACTTGCGCTTCTGCTCCTCGGTGCCGGCACGCTCGACCGCCTGGGCCATGATCAGGTGGCTGTTGAAGATGCCGGAGACCGACATCCACACCGCCGAGACCCGCTCCACGATCTTGGAGTAGGTCGCCGCCGACAGGCCGAGCCCGCCATATTCCTCGCCGATGGTGGCGCCGAACAGGCCGAGATCCTTCATCTTCTCCACGATCTCGGCCGGCCACTCGTCGCGGGCCTCCAACTCGTGGGCGACCGGACGCACGTCGCGCTCCAGGAACCGGTCGACCGCGTCGAGGATCAGGGCTTCCTGTTCGTCGAGCGCGCTCTGGTCGTCCGCCACCGCCATCTCAACTCTCCTGCGGGCGTTTCGGCACCAGGATGGTGCGCTCATAGGTCATGACCACCGTGCCGTCTTGCTTGCGGCCGGTGGTGGCGAAGCGGACGATCCCCTGATGCGGGCGCGACTTCGACTCCCGCGTCTCCAGGATCTCCGAACTGGCGTAGAGCGTGTCGCCGACGAAGACCGGGGCCGGCATCTTGATGTCGGTCCAGCCCAGGTTGGCGATCGCCCGCTGGGAGGTGTCGCGCACCGTCATGCCGGTCACGATCGACAGGGTCAGGCAGGAATTCACCAGCAGCTTCCCGAACTCGGTCCCCGCGGCGTATT
This sequence comes from Thalassobaculum sp., assembly GCF_965223715.1. Lineage (GTDB taxonomy): Bacteria > Pseudomonadota > Alphaproteobacteria > Thalassobaculales > Thalassobaculaceae > Thalassobaculum. The sequence continues at coordinate 4,488,959 of NZ_OZ245012.1, forward strand.
CCGCATCGAAATGGGCCGGATGGGTGTTCATGGTCAGCAGGGTGAACCAGGTGTTGTCGGCCTCGTTGATGGTCCGGCCCGGCCAGTGCTCGTAGACCTCACCGACGGTGAAGTCCTCGTAGTACCGGCCGTCCCCTTCCTTCTTGGCGCCGCCTGCGGATGCGCTCATTCCTCACCCGCCGCGCGGACTGCCTGCGGGGCCGGGCGGGTCAGGTCGAGCACGCCGGCGATGGCCGTCTGGCGGTCGAGCGAGAGGATCGCCTCCGCCAGGGCCTCGGCCCGCTCAGGCGCCAGATAGGGGCCGACCAGGGCGTCGAACTTGGCCCGGTGTTCGGCCTCGCTCGGCCAGTTGTCCGGCTCGCCCTTGGGCACCTCTACGAAGGTCTGGAACGTCCCCCGCGTCGTCTCGATGGTCGCCGATCCGGCCATGTTCGCCGGGAAGGCGGCGTCGCAGCGGGAATCCAGCTCGCAGGAGACCTTGTTCGTCAGCTCAAGCGTCGTCTTGTCGGTCAGATGGGTCTTGTAGTCGTCCCAGCCGAACCCGCCGAGACGGAGGGAGGCGGCGGCGAGGAACGGCATGGAGAACTGGCCGTCGACCACCGTGACCGGCTTGCGCTTCATCTCGATCGGGCTGCCGATGATGGTCATGCCGTTGGCCGGCAGGCCGATGCGGATGGAAGTGACCTCCTCGGCCTTGATGTCGTTGGCGGCGCGCAGTTCCATCACCGCGTCCATCGGCGCGTGGCTGTAGCGGCAGGACGGGTAGGGCTTCACCGCGATGTTCAGCGTCTCCCACACGCTGCCCAGACCGGCTGAGGCCTTGGCCGGCGTGGCGTTCGGGGCGTAGAGGGCGAGGAAGCCGCGCGTGCCGTCGATGCCGTGCTGCGGCGCCTTGAAGCCCTCGGCGGCGAGGCGGGCGGCGACCAGACCGCTCTGGGCCGCCCAGCCGACCTGGAACAGCTTGCTCCAGGAGCCTTCGGCGAGGAACTCAAGGCTGCCGGCGGCCTGGCTCAGCGCGAGGCCGAAGGAGCTGGCGATCTGCTCGCCGGACAGGCCGAGGCAGCGCCCGGCCGCCGCCGCTGCGCCGAACACGCCGCAGGTGGCGGTCGGGTGGTAGCCGCGGTTGTAATGGTCGATCGGATTGAGGGCGAGGGAGAGGCGGATCTGCACCTCGTAGCCGGCGATGATCGCGGCGAGGACCGTGGCGCCGTCGCAGCCCGACATCTCGGCGGCGGCGAAGGCGGCCGGCACGATCGGTGCCGACGGATGGATCGAGCCGCCGGCATGGGTGTCGTCGAAATCCAGGCTGTGGGCCAGGGCGCCGTTCAGCCAGGCGGCCCCCGGCGGGGTCCAGCCGTCGCGGCTGCCGACCACCCGGGCCGAACCGTTGGCATAGCCGAGCGCGCGGGCGGCGGCGATAAGCGCCGGTGTGGACGGCGCCTCGTGCTGGGCGCGCACGGCGATGCCCATGGTGTCGAGGATCAGCGTCTTCGCCCGCTCGGCCACGTCCTGCGGAATGTCGGAAAGCGTCAGCCCGGCGGCGAAATCGCCGAGCGCACGGGTGACGTCGAGAGTGTCCTGAACGGCCATCGTCTCCTCCCATGGAGCACAATTTGCTTGTTGGGAGAAAGCGTAGGAGCCGCCACGGGGCCCGTCAAACCGCTAACTTTGGTTACGCGCGCGGCAGGAAGATCCGCTTGTAGACCTGTCCGGTGAAGCCGATCACCAGGAAGATCCGCACCACGTGGAAGGCGACGACGATCGGCACGCCCAGATGCAGGATCTTGGCGGTGATACTCATCTCGGCCATGCCGCCAGGAGAGATCGCCAGAGCCATGGTGACCGGCGGCAGCCCGACCAGCAGCCCGATCACCACGCCGGTCGCCACGTTGAGCCCGACCAGGATGACGGTGGACAGAAAGGCCGGGGCGAGGAACCGGCGCAGGGCGATCACCCGGTCGCGCTGGTAGCGCAGACCCAGGGTGGCGCCCATCACCACCTGGGCGAAATTGACAAGCTCCGTGGGCACGCCGGACAGGACGGTGCCGGAGATGGACACGACCAGGGCGACCAGCATGGGGCCGAGGAACCAGGCATTGGCGATCTTGCGACGCCCGCCGAGCCAGCCCAGCGCGGCACAGCCCGCCAGCAGCACGACGAGGCCGAGCGGCCGGAACGGCAGGACCACCAGCTCGAACGGGTCGGAACCGGTCAGGCCGAGCAAGGTGACGATCGGTGGAATCGTGGTCACCACCAGCAGGATGCGCAGGGACTGGGCGAGCGAAACCGAGGCGGTGTCGCCGTGGTGCCGCTCGGCCAGCACCGACATCTCCACGACTCCTCCCGGCACGCTGGAGAAGAAGGCGGTCGCCGGATCGGTGCCCGAGGTGCGGCGCAGGGCCAGGCCGGCCAGCACTCCGTAGCCGATGGACAGGAAGGCGGCCCCGATCATCACCGGCAGGAAGCCAGCGACATAGGCGGCGACCTGGGGCGTGAAGGTCAGGCCGATGGCGCAGCCGAGCAGCACTTGTCCGACCTGCCGCCCGCCCGGCGGCATGGCCAGCTTGAACCCGCTCAGGCCGACCGCCGCCACCACCGCGAGGCTGCCGAGCAGCCAGGCCAGCGGCACGCCGAGCAGCGAGAACACGTACCCGCCCGCACCGCCCAGGGCCAGGGTGAGGAACCAGAGGCCAGCTTGTCTCATTCGGGAACCTTCGGGCAGGAACCGGGGCGGTCTTGGGCGGGGTCAGAGGGCGCGGGTGGCGCCGCCATCCATGTCGATCACGCTACCTTGCAGAAGGTTGCCCGCTTCCGACACCGCGAAAACGGCGAGGTTGGCGATATCCTCCGGCTTGCCCAGGCGCATGACCCGCCAGTTCGCCTCCATCTTTGCCAACGCGGCCGCCTCGTCGATGCCTTCGTCGCGCATGATGAACTCGACCCGCTGGCGGATCCGTGAGGTGAGCACCGGGCCGGGGTGGATGGCGTTCACCCGCACCCCGTCCTGCACGCCGCGGTCGGCCATGGCCTTGGTGAAGTTGGTCAGCGCCGAGTTCACCGACCCGCCGATGGCGAAGTTCTTTTCCGACACCCGAGCGCCGACGCCGATCACGTTGAGGATCGAGCCCTGTGTCTTCACCAGATGCGGCCAGGCGGCGCGGGTCATGCGGACCGCACCGTAATATTTGAGGGCGAACCCGTCCTCGAAATCGGCGTCGGTCAGGTCGAAGAAGTCGCCGTATTTCGTGGCCCCGGCGCTGTGGGCGACGATGTCGAGCTTGCCGAAGGTGGCCAGGGCGGCGTCCACGACCTGGGCCGCGGTGTCGGGCTGCTTCAGATCGCCGGCGAAGGTCTCGCACCGGCCGCCGGCCGCACGGATCGTCGCGGCGATCGTGTCCAGCTTCTCCTGGCTGCGGGCGGTGATCAGTACCTCGGCGCCGGCCTTCGCATAGGCTTCGGCGATGGCCGCGCCGATGCCCTGGCTGGCGCCGGTGATGATGGCGGACTTTCCATCCAGCCTCATGACATTCGTCCCCTGTGATGATTTAATCGCAACAATAAGCGCCGTCAGAGCCGCATTGCTACCCGTTATGGGTGATCCGCTTCCGTCAAGGGAGCGTGCCGTAAGGAGAGGAAACCATGGCCACCCCCGCGCCTGCCATCGCCATGCCCGACGGCCCCGTCGACGATCCGGCGGTCTGGTTGGCCGCGGATCTGGAGCGCGACGAGCGCTGGATCCACCATCTCACGGACGGCGAGATCGCCGAACTGGACCGGGCGGTGGAGGCGGTGCTCGCCAAGGGTCTCACCGCCCAGCGGTTCACGCGCGACGACTTTCCGCTGACCAGCCTCGCCGACACCGTCGCCGGCTGGGCCCATGAGATCGACAACGGCCGCGGTTTCCTGCTGGTGCGCGGCCTGGATGCCCAGCGCTACGACGAGGACGCGCTGCTGGCGCTGTATTGGGGGATCGGCGTGCATCTCGGCCTGCCGGTGGCGCAGAACGCCGACGGGCACCTGCTCGGCCATGTGCGTGACCAGGGCCGGGACTACCAGGCGAAGAACGTGCGCGGCTACACCACCAGCGCCCAGCTCAAGGCCCATTGCGACGCCGCCGACGTGGTCGGCCTCTTGTGCCGTCACCCGGCCAAGTCCGGCGGCGAGAGCCTGATCGCCTCGTCGCTGGCGGTCTACAACCACATCGCCAAGGAACACCCCGATTACCTGCCCTACCTGATGGCGGGCTTCCATTTCGACCTGCGCGGCGAGGGGGCGACCGACAACCCGGACGAGACGACCTTCCACAAGGTCCCGGTCTTCTCGTGGTTCGAGGGCCGGATGTCCTGCCGCTACAACGAGAAGACCATCATCGACGGCATGCGCAAGGCCGGCCAGCCGCTGGAGGGCAAGGCGCTGGAGGCGGTGAAGGCGGTGGGCGAGCTCGCCATGAGCAAGCCGTTCCGCTACGACATGGTGTTCCAGCAGGGCGACATTCAGCTCCTGTCGAATCACACCATCCTGCACGCCCGCAATGCCTTCGAGGACTGGCCCGAGGAGGCGCGCCGGCGCGACCTGTGGCGGCTCTGGCTGAACCTGCGCAACGGCCGCCCGCTCGACCGTGACTTCGCCGACCGCATGAACACCGGCCCGCGCGGCGGCGTGCGGGTCCGGGCCCAGGCGGCGGAGTAGACCGGCGGGGTCGGGCATCGAACGATTCGGCGGCTGACGACCGAGGGTGCCGCGCCGTTCGGCGGCGCGGCCGACGGGTGGTTTCCGCTGATCTCCCTTGTGCGCAGGTTTCCCTGGTAAGCTCGCGATCGACCGTGGCCGGTGAGTGACTGGAGAGACAGGCAATGGATATCGCGTCGTATAGGCTGTCCGAATCCCTCGGGTATCAGTCGGTCCGCTGCCTGCGCCATATCGGCATTCACGGCACCGGCTCACACATGATCGGCCATGCCTTTCCGTATCGGCTCAATTCGGTCGACGAGTTGGTGGTGCTACTCGACCACATGCACGAGAACAGGTTCGACGCCTTCGTCTCGGAGTTGGGCGGGCTGAGCGATCAGGCGATGGACGAGCTGGTCGGTGCTCTGGTCGACTACGCGGACTTCTTCCTGGCGAACTTCGCGCCCAGCGATATCCCGATGCCGCTGTCCGGTATGATCTCTCAGTACGCGATCGCTCGGAAACTGCGCGGGATCCCGTCACGCGGCACGGTCCTCGAGATCGGCCCTGGAACGGGCCTTCTGTCTTTCTTCCTCTCCAAGGACACGTCGATCAAGCGCTACGACTCCGTCGAAGTGATGGAGTCGTTCTATCTGATGCAACATTTCGTCAATCGGCACGTCTATGGATCGGGCTTCCGGGACCGCGCCCAGACAGATGCCAGCCGCCCCGGCTTTGGCGGTATCGCCTATGACCGGATGCGCGCTGCCGGCCCGGGCATCCTCGACAACGACGAACTTCCCCTGACCCTGTCAGTGACCCGCAGGGTCCGCGCCGAGCACTTCCCCTGGTGGCAGCTCGAGGAGGTGGCCGAGCGTCGCTACGACGTGGTCATGTCGAATGCCAACCTGACCGAGATGAACCTGACCGCCCTGAAGTACTATGCCGCCCTGGCCGCCTCGGTGGTGAAGCCGGAAGGTGTGTTCTGGGCGCAGTGCCTGGGTGGGGGCGAGATCCCACCGGCGACCGCCCTGAAGACCGTGATTGGCGCCGGCTTCGCGCCCCTGGCGATGATCCCGACCCAGCTTGATGGCGCCGGGTCGCTGCCGGGTGGTAAGCAGATGGCGCTGTTTAACGTGGTCTTCCTGCCGCGCGGTCACCCCAGGTTCGAGGAGGCCGCGCGCAATTCCCAGACCTTTCCCCTGATGGACCCGAAAGACGCTCTGACCCGCGGCATGTTCGGGCTGGACGAGCCGAAGGCGCCGAGGCGCATCCGCGAGGAGGTTCTGGCGGCGGTGGCAGAGCGCCTGGCCTGAGGCGATGATCTCGCCGGATCAGTTCATCGCCGACGCCCTGACCAATCCGGTCAACGCCGCGATCCTCGACCGGCTGCCCGAACTGGGGCTCTCCCAGTCCTGGCTGGTCGCCGGGTGTCTGTACCAGGCGGTGTGGAACCGTCTGGCCGGGCGGCCGCCGGCGGAGAACGTCAAGGATTACGACATCTTCTACTGGGACGAGGACACCAGCTGGGAGGCCGAGGACGCGGTGATCCGGCGGGGTGCAGCCCTCCTGGCCGATCTCGGTGTGGAGGTCGAGTTCAAGAACCAGAAGCGGGTGCCGATCTGGTATCCGCAGCGCTTCGGTGCCGACTACCCGCCGGTATCGAAGGCCCGCGACGGCATCGACCGGTTCCAGGTCCTGTGCACCTGCGTCGGCCTGACGCCCGCCGGGGAGCTGTACGCGCCTTATGGTCTGGACGACCTCTATGCCGGCCGGCTGGAGGCCAATCCGGCCACGCCGACGCCGGGACGGGCGCTCGAAAAGATGCAAAGCTATCGGGCCCGCTGGCCCTGGCTGACGATTGCGCAGAAGGACGGTGCTGCAATGCCGCAATGAGGCCGTTTTCCGGTGCCTCACCGTCTTGCACCCCCCATACCCCTGTGCTAGAGAGCCTTCGCGCTGGCGAGAGTCTTCTACGCCGGCCAAATATTGTGTTCGATCGGATCGTCTAGAACTCTGGAATTTCAATGAGTTCGGGCGGGCCGTCAAACGGGACGAAGGGGCGCTTCCAGGTGGCTTCGCAATCAAAAGGCCTCGCCGCTCGCTACGCTTTGGCGTTGTATGAGTTGGCTGACGACCAGAAGGCGTTGGACGACGTCGCGGGGGATCTGACCGCCCTGCGTCAGCTCCTCGCCGAGAGCGAGGAATTCGTTCGGCTGATCCGCTCGCCGGTTCTGTCGCGCGCCGACCAGACCAAGGGTGTGGCCGCGCTGTGCGAGAAGTTCGGCGCCAATCCGCTGACCGCCAAGTTCCTGGGCGTGCTGGCCTCCAACCGTCGGCTGTTCGCCCTGCCGGGCATCATCGCCGCCTATCTCGAGGAGCTGGCCCGCCGCCGTGGCGAGGTCGCTGCCGAAGTCACTTCCGCCGTGTCCCTGTCCGACGACGAGGTCCAGGCGGTTACCGACGCCCTGCGCAAGGTCGTCGGCCAGAAGGTCTCCGTTAATCTGACCGTCGATCCCTCGCTGATCGGTGGTCTGATCGTGCGCGTGGGCTCGCGCATGATCGATAGTTCGCTTCGCACCAAGCTGCAGCGCCTGCAGTTCGCCATGAAAGGGGTTGGCTGATGGAAATCCGCGCCGCCGAGATCTCCTCTATCCTGAAAGATCAGATCGCAAACTTCGGTGCTGAGGCCGAGGTCGCGGAAGTCGGTCAGGTCCTGTCCGTCGGTGACGGCATCGCCCGCGTCTACGGCCTCGACCAGGTCCAGGCCGGTGAGATGGTCGAATTCCCGAACGGCATTCGGGGCATGGCGCTGAACCTCGAGTCCGACAACGTCGGTATCGTGATTTTCGGCGACGACCGCGACATCAAGGAAGGCGATACGGTCAAGCGGACCGGCGCCATCGTGGACGTGCCGGTCGGCAAGGGCCTGCTCGGCCGCGTGGTCGACGGCCTCGGCAACCCGATCGACGGCAAGGGTCCGCTCCAGGACGTCGAGCGCAAGCGCGTCGAGGTGAAGGCGCCGGGCATCATGCCGCGTAAGTCCGTGCACGAGCCGATGCAGACCGGCCTGAAGGCCATCGACAGCCTGATCCCGGTCGGTCGCGGCCAGCGCGAGCTGATCATCGGCGACCGCCAGACCGGCAAGACCGCCATCGCCGTCGACACTTTCATCAACCAGAAGAGCGTCAACGACGCCGCCGGCGATGACGAGAGCAAGAAGCTCTTCTGCGTCTACGTCGCGGTCGGTCAGAAGCGTTCCACGGTCGCGCAGATCGTGAAGACCCTGGAGGACTACGGCGCGATGGAATACTCCATCGTCGTGGCCGCCACGGCGTCGGAGCCGGCCCCGCTGCAGTTCCTGGCCCCGTATGCCGGCTGCGCGATGGGCGAGTTCTTCCGCGACAACGGCATGCACGCCGTGATCGTGTATGACGATCTGTCCAAGCAGGCCGTCGCCTACCGCCAGATGTCGCTGCTGCTGCGCCGCCCGCCGGGGCGCGAGGCCTATCCGGGTGACGTGTTCTACCTGCACTCCCGCCTGCTGGAGCGCGCCGCGAAGCTGAATGACGACAACGGCGCCGGCTCCCTGACCGCCCTGCCGGTCATCGAGACCCAGGCCGGTGACGTGTCCGCCTACATCCCGACCAACGTGATCTCGATCACCGACGGTCAGATCTTCCTGGAAACCGACCTGTTCTATAAGGGCATCCGCCCGGCCGTGAACGTTGGTCTGTCGGTGTCGCGCGTCGGCTCCGCCGCCCAGATCAAGGCGATGAAGCAGGTTGCGGGCTCGATCAAGCTGGAGCTGGCCCAGTATCGCGAGATGGCTGCCTTCGCGCAGTTCGCCTCCGACCTGGACGCCTCGACCCAGCGTCTGCTCGCCCGCGGTTCGCGTCTGACCGAGCTGCTCAAGCAGGCTCAGTTCAGCCCGATGCCGGTCGAGGAGCAGGTCGTGTCGATCTTCGCCGGCGTGAAGGGCTTCCTGGACAAGATCCAGATCTCCGAGATCGGCCGCTTCGAGCAGTCGCTCCTGTCGGAGATCAAGAGCAAGGAGCCGGGAATCCTGGAGACCATCCGCACCGAGAAGGCGCTGTCCGACGACACCTCGGCCAAGCTCTCCTCGTTCATGGAGAACTTCGCCAAGACCTTCGCGTAAGCGAGGGTCCGATCGGCCACGCGACCCAACGATAAGCGGACGGGACGATGCCCAATCTCAAGGACCTGAAAGTCCGGATCAACAGCGTCAAGTCGACGCAAAAGATCACCTCGGCGATGAAGATGGTCGCGGCGGCGAAGCTGAAGCGCGCCCAGGACGCCGCCGAGGCCGCTCGTCCCTATGCCGAGCGGATGGACCGGATGATTGCCGCGCTGGGGGCCAAGGTCTCCGGCGGCGATGGCCCGAAGCTGCTGACCGGCACCGGTCGTGACGACGTTCACCTGATCGTCGTCGCTACCGCCGACCGCGGCCTGTGCGGCGGTTTCAACTCGTCGATCGTGCGCGCCGCGCGCCGCAAGATCGATCAGCTCGTCGCCCAGGGGAAGACGGTCAAGGTCATGACCGTCGGCCGCAAGGGCCGCGACCAGCTGCGTCGCATCCACGGCGACAAGATCATCTCCTCCAAGGAGAACCTTGCCCGCACGGTGGTCGGCTTCAACGTGGCCGACGAGATCGGCCGCGAGCTGATCCGGCGCTTCGAGGACGGCGAGTTCGACGTGGCGACGCTGTTCTTCAACCGCTTCCAGTCGGCGATGACCCAGATCGTCACCGAGCAGCAGCTCATCCCGGCGAGCCTGCCGGAGGGCGGGAAGGAAGAGAACACCGGCGAGCTGAAGGCGCTGTACGAGTTCGAGCCGGACGAGGAGTCGATCCTGGCTGCTCTCCTGCCGCGCAACGTGGCGACCCAGATCTTCGCCGGTCTGCTGGAGAATGCCGCCAGCGAGCACGGCGCGCGGATGACGGCGATGGATAACGCCACCCGCAACGCCGGCGACATGATCAATAAGCTGACGCTGACCTACAACCGGACGCGTCAGGCCTACATCACCAAAGAACTGATCGAGATCATTTCGGGCGCCGAGGCGCTCTAAGGGCCTAGAGCCCGCGCCCGCCGCCCAACCGAGGAGCTGAGAGCATGGCGAACAACGCAACCGGCAAAATTCAGCAGGTCATCGGCGCCGTCGTCGACGTGCAGTTCGAAGGCGACCTGCCCGCGATCCTGAACGCCCTGCACACCAAGAACGGCGAGAACACGCTGGTTCTCGAGGTCGCCCAGCACCTGGGCGAGAACACCGTTCGGACCATCGCCATGGACGCGACCGAAGGTCTGGTCCGCGGCGCCCCGGTCGAGGACACCGGTGCCCCGATCACCGTGCCGGTCGGCCCGGAGACCCTGGGCCGCATCCTGAACGTCATCGGTGACCCGGTGGACGAGCGCCCGGCCGTCGAGGCCAAGATGCGCTACCCGATCCACCGTCCGGCCCCGGAATACATCGATCAGTCGACCGAGGCCGAGATCCTGGTCACGGGCATTAAGGTCATCGACCTGCTCGCCCCGTACGCCAAGGGCGGTAAGATCGGCCTGTTCGGCGGCGCCGGCGTGGGCAAGACCGTGCTCATCATGGAGCTGATCAACAACGTCGCGAAGGCGCACGGCGGTTACTCCGTGTTCGCCGGCGTGGGCGAGCGTACCCGTGAAGGCAACGACCTCTACCACGAGATGGTCGAGTCCGGCGTTATCGTCGAGGACGGCCCGGGCTCCAAGGCCGCCCTGGTCTACGGCCAGATGAACGAGCCGCCGGGTGCCCGTGCGCGCGTCGGCCTGACCGGTCTGACCCTGGCGGAGTACTTCCGCGACGAGGAAGGCCAGGACGTGCTGTTCTTCGTGGACAACATCTTCCGCTTCACCCAGGCGGGCTCCGAGGTGTCGGCCCTGCTCGGCCGTATCCCGTCCGCGGTGGGTTATCAGCCGACCCTGTCCACCGACATGGGCCAGCTGCAGGAGCGCATCACGACCACGAAGAAGGGCTCGATCACCTCGGTGCAGGCCATTTACGTGCCGGCCGACGACCTGACCGACCCGGCTCCGGCCACGTCCTTCTCGCACCTCGATGCGACCACGGTGTTGAACCGCTCGATCGCCGAGCTGGGCATCTACCCGGCCGTCGATCCGCTCGACTCCACCTCGCGCATGCTCGACCCGCGGATCATCGGCGACGACCACTACAACGTCGCCCGCCGGGTGCAGGAAGTGCTGCAGCAGTACAAGTCGCTGCAGGACATCATCGCCATTCTGGGCATGGACGAGCTATCGGAAGAGGACAAGCTCACCGTGGCCCGCGCCCGTAAGATCCAGCGCTTCCTCAGCCAGCCGTTCCACGTGGCCGAGGTCTTCACCGGCTCGCCGGGCAAGCTGGTCAGCCTCGAAGACACCATCAAGGGCTTCAAGGCCATCGTCGACGGCGAGCATGACGATCTGCCGGAGGCGGCGTTCTACATGGTCGGCGGCATGGACGAGGCCATCGCGAAGGCCAAGAAGATGGCGGCCGAGGCGGCCTGATCACGGCCTGAGTTGGATTAAGGCGGCCTGACGGCCGGCAACAAAGAGGGATCCCATGGCGGAGACCACGCAGTTCGAACTCGTCTCCCCGGAGCGGCTGGTTCTCAGCCGCCCCGTCGAGATGGTCGTGGTGCCGGGCACCGAGGGCTATTTCGGTGTCCTGCCGCGTCACGCGCCGATGATCTCGACCCTCGATGCGGGCGTGATCGACATCTATGAAGGCGGCTCGGTGGTCGAGCGCATCTTCGTCGCCGGCGGCTTCGCCGAGGTGACCGAGGACCGCTGCACCGTGCTGGCGGAGAACGCCGTGCCGTTCAACGAGATCGATCCGGCCAAGGTCGACAAGGAGATCGCCGATACCCGCGATATCCTGAAGGACGCCTCCGATGCCGGCGAGCGCGAGCGGCTCGAGGCGCGGGTCGAGACCCTGGAGGCGATGGCCCGGGCGAAGCGCGCGGCCTGATCCGTCTCGACAGGTTAATTTCTCGATGAAGGGTCGTCCGTTGGACGGCCCTTTGTCGTGTTGTCATACTTAACGGGTGATTCGCGGGATCGGGCGCATCACGATGGGGTGGAAACACCCGGTCGTGTGGCACTGCCCGTTCTCAGGGCCCGGGAGGTATGACGGTGCGGTGGCTCGCCAGATTTCTGCTGGTCGTGCTCCTGATCCTTGTGATCGGGCTGCCTGTGGCGTGGCTGACCCGCGACACCTGGGCCCCCGGCGCCACCAAATGGGCGATCAACTCCTGGGCTTCGGGCCGCGGGGCCGAGGAGCCGGTGATCACGGACCTCGGCTTCAGTATCGGCTCCCTCTCCGCCGACCGCTTGGCGCTGAAGTCTGTCGAGGTGAACGGACCGGCCGGCTTCGCGGCGGATGAGGTGCTGGTAAGCTATGACTGGCGCGACCTGCTGACCGGCGCGGTCCGCACGATCGCCCTGGACCGCCCCCATCTCACCCTCACCATCGCCGAGGACGGCACCGTCACCCTCGGCCCGCTCGAGCCCTTGCGCGCGCTCGGTGGCGGGGAGGGAGAGGGCGGGGCGCCGCTGCCCGTGGTTCAGTTCTCCGACGCCACCATCGATATCCGCGGCGCCGCCGAGGGCAGCCTGTCTGCCAGCGGCACCCTGGGGGAGACCGACGGCCGGCTCGGTCTCGCCGCCGACGGCTCGGGCGCCCTGGAAGGCGAGGCCTGGCGGGCCGACGGTGCGGGGCGCTTCCAGGTCTCGCTCGGCGACGACCATACCCGACTGAACGCCACCCTGACCGACGCACGGGTGCGCCATGGCGACCTGTCCGCCGCCGGCCTGCGCGGCACCGCCTCGGTGGAGATCGCCGAGGACGGCGCGCTGGAGGCGATCGCCGACCTGCGGGCCGACAGTGCGGAGGCATCCGGCGTCGCCGTGGCGGTCCCGTCGGCCCATCTGCGGCTCGACCCGCTCGGATTGTCGGCCGTGTTCCGCCTGGGCGATCGCGAGCAGCCCGACCTGCGCCTCGCTGTCGCCGCCGATCCGGCCGAGGGCGAGCGCCGCCATGTGGCGGTCGATCTGAGCGCCGAACTGGCCACCATCGACCGACTGGTCTCGGCCGCCCTGCGCGAGGCGCCCCGCGGCGCGGAGGGACGTCTGTCCGGCACCCTGCGCGGTGCGGTGCCGGCGGACCTGGCCGATCCGCAGCAGGTCTGGGCCGGCACCGTGGCCTCCGGCGGCATCGACCTCTCCGCAACGGCCCCCGACGGCGCGGCCGAGGGCCGCTTCGGTGTCGCCATCGCCGCCGGGACCCTGGCCCTGGAGACACTCGACCAGGCCCGACTGTCCCTGCCCGCCGAACTGGTGCCGGAAGATCTCGCCGCCATCCTCGGCGCGGGGGCGGTGACCGCCACCCTGGGCCGGGACGACAAGGCCTTCCGCCTGACGATCCGCGAGCCGTTCGAGGAGCCAGAGCTCGCCCTGGGCGGGCCGATCGCCGCCGAAGTGGAGGGGGGCGCCTCGGCCGGTTTCGACGGCGATGCCGGGCTGGTTCTGGCCGAGGCCGGTCCGCGCCTGACCGCGGCGACCGGGACGGCGAGCCTCGCCGACATCAGGAGCGGCGAGCTGCAGCTGCGCTCGGCCAGCCTGGTGCTCGACAGCCTGAGCGGGGATGCTGACGCGATGTCCGGCGAGGGGCTGCTGATCGCCCAGATCGATGCCGGCGCGGTGCGGGACATGCGCGTCTCCCTGCCGATGCGGGTGGTGCATGACGAAAATGGCACGGCCGGCTTTCTGGACCGTCAGGGCTCGGTGACCCTGCCCCGGGTGCCCGAGGCTGGCGGCGTGGCCCTTGAGGGGCCGCTGACCGTCCGGGTTCGGGCCAGCGAGCGCCCGGTGCTTCGTTACGGCTTCGAGGATCCGGGCGCGCTCCGCCTCGACCTGCCCCTTGTTGCGCCGGCGATGACCGCCGCCGTAGAGGGCGGCATGCCGCTGCGGATCGCGCTGGGTTCGACGGTGGGCATGGTCAAGGCCCGGATCGTGGAGGGCCGGGGGGGCGCCGCGGTGCGGGTCACCACCGAGGCGATCGACATCGCTCCCGCCGACGAGGCGGACGGGGAGCCGGACGGCATCGCGCTGGCCGGGGTCGCCCTGGAGGTTCAGGCCTCGACCCATGGCGACGGCGTCCTGCTGGACCGGATCGTGGTCTCCGCCGACCGGATGACCGACCGGGCCAAGGCGGTCCGGTTCTCGCCGCTGCGGGCCGAAGGGCTCGCCACCCGCACGCCGAACGGGGCCCTGGCCTTCACCGCCAGCTTCGGCGGCGCCAACGGCGCCTTCGTGCTGGATGCAAAGGGCGTGCACGACCTCGCCAGGGGCACCGGTCGCGCCGATATCAGGCTCTATCCCCTGGTCTTCGTGCCGGGCGGGCTGCAGCCGGTCGACCTGTCGCCGGCGGCGGCCGCGATCCTGCGCAACGCCTCGGGCAAGGTCTCGCTGGAAGGGGCGGTGGAATGGCCCGGCCGGGACGTGCCGCCGGACAACCCGCTCACCCTGACGGTGGAGGATCTGGCCTTCACCGGATCCCTCGGCACGGTCAGCGGCCTGACCGGCGCGGTCGGCCTGTCCTCGATCGACCCGATCACCACCCTGGACGGACAGGTGCTCACGGCGACCGGCATCGATGTGGGCGTACCGATCGCCGAGCCGGAGGTGACCTTCCACCTCGACCGCGACCTGAACCTGGTGCTGGAGCGGGTCACCGCGCGCTTCGCCGACGGCCGGGTCCATACGGAGGACGTCACCATTCCGCTGACCTCGAACGACCCCGTCTCGATGGTGCTGGATGTGGACGGGGTGGATGCGGGTCGGCTCGCCGAGGTGACCGAACTGGACGGTCTCACCGCGTCGGGCTCGCTCACCGGGCGGCTGCCGCTGGTCTGGGATTTCGAGGAGGGATTGTCCGTCCGCCAGGCCCAGCTTTCTGCGATCAACCCGGGCGGGACCGTGAAGTACCGACCGGAATCGCCGCCAGCCGCGTTGCAGGATGCAGGAGAGGAGGTTAGCCTCCTGATGCAGGCCGTTCGCAACCTCGTCTATGAAAGATTCGATCTCGAGGTGAACGGACGGCCCGGCGAACCGTTTGATATCAAACTGAGGGTGCGCGGTGCCAATCCGGATCTGTTCGACGGCTACCCCGTCGCCCTCAATGTCACGCTTACGGGTCGCCTGGATGAGATGTTCCTCAATGCAAGACGTACACTCGGTCTCTCCGACGTTCTCCGCCGCAAGCTCGAAGCGCGCACCGGCGGCTAGAACCCTGCTCGCCGCGACCCTCCTCGGGACCCTCGCGGCCGCCTGTACCCCGACCGTGAAGGTCGAGCCGCCGACGGAACCCATCACCATCAATCTGAACATCAAGATCGAGCAGGAAGTCCGTATCCGCGTGGAGAAGGATCTGGAGGATCTGTTCTCCTCGGAGAGCGACCTGTTCGGGGGGAAGAAGCAATGACCGGTCTGCAGCGCGTGATCAGCAGACGCCTTGTCCTGGGCGGGATCGTCGGCGCCGTCGCCTGGGTCGCCCTGCCGCGCCTGGGCTACGCCCTCGATCTGGCCACGGCCAAGGCCAATGGCTGGGTGGGCGAGCGGCGCGACGGGTATCTCGGGGTGGTCGACGGCGCCCCGGCCGAGGCCCGGTCCCTGGTGGACACCATCAACGCCGAACGGCGTCAGGCCTATAACGGCGTGGCCTCGTCCAACAGCGTGCCGCTGAACCAGGTGGAGGCGCTGGCCGGTCAGAAGCTGATCGACCGTGCCGCCCCCGGCACCTACATCATGGATGCCGCCGGGCGCTGGATCCGCAAGTAGGACCTATTCCTCGCCCTCGGCCTCACCCGCCAGGCGGCGGTTGGCGCGCTCGACGCGGGCCTTCAGCTCGTAGTCCGGCCGGTCGTTCTCCCAGTTGTGCATCTGCTGCACCATCTTGAGGCCGGCGGTCTCGAACTTCGTGGTCTTGGTGAGGATGCTGTGCTCCGGGTTCAGCTCGCGGATCGGGATGCGCGGGGCGTAGCCGGCGATCCGGGAGATCGCCCGCTCCATCGCCCGGTCGCCGCCGATCGCCTCGCGCCCGCGATGGGCCTCGCGCCAGAGCTGGATCATGTCCGCCCAGCCGTCGAGTCCGTAGCCGATGTCTCTGCGTAGGGTCTCCAGCCGCTCGATGGCGCCCTTGTTCTGGTCGAACATGTCGGCCAGCGAGCCCAGCATGCCGTTGAGCACGCCCAGACGCTCGTTGATGTAGCCGATGCACTCGTCCGCTGCGGTGATGATCAGGGCGACCTGCGGCAGCAGCTCCTCGCGGACCTGGGGCTGGTAGTCGTCGACCTCCTGGCGGAACTGGATGAGGTCGGTGTGCTGCAGGTAGAGGAAGCCGTTCTCCTTGGGCTCGCCGGGGGCGGTGACGTTGCCGAAGGGGGTCAGCATGCCGACCAGCGGATCCAGATAGGTCTTCACCTCCGCCACGGTCGAGTTCGTGCGCTCCGCGGCGAAGATCATGACCCGCTCGATCAGCAGGTCGAGATCGATCTTCGACCGACCGGACTTGCCGCCCATCAGGTCCATGAGGGTCTTGGTGTTGGTGCGCATCATCAGCGGGTCGCCCCGCTCGATTCCGCATTCCCGGGTCAGCTCGGCGATGAAGGACAGGCGCACCATGGCCTTGTCCTCGTCGTCCTTGTCCACCAGCCGGCGCGCCTGGGCGACCACCTCGTCGTCGATGCCGTGCTCGGCATCGCAGCGCAGGCAGGCCTCGCGCATCCGGATCGGGTCGAGGTCGCGGATGGTCTTGGTATGCGCAACCGCCTCGATCATCGCCTGGTCGCGCGGGTTCAGCGCGCCCAGCGTGCCGATCTGCTCCCATGGCAGCACGATCAGCTCGCCGCGCCGCGTGCCCGAATAGTTCGGGATCACGGCTTCGAGCTGGCGCACGGGTCCGTGGAAATACTCGCGAACGCGGGTATGGGCGAGGTCGCGGTTGTGAAACGTGACGGTCGTGCCCCGACGCTCGAAAGTCTGAGGTTTGTTCTCCGCGCTCATCCCCTCTCCTCCGGCGCGATGACGCCGGACACCTCAACTCTGTGTGGCCACAAGAGCATGAGGACCTTAAGGAAGATTTTACGCGCTCTCGAAAAATTCACAAACAATGCATTGGGCGGCAAAAGATTTCAGCGCGTTGGCTTCGCCGTCGCGGCCGCGATCACCGGCCCCAGCTCGGCGACCACGGCCTCGTAGGTCGCGCGTTTGAACGGCACGATCAGCTCGACCACCGAGGCGATATCGACCCATTTCCAGTCGTCGAATTCCGGGTGCTCGGTCTGCAGGTCGATATCGGCGGCGGTCCCCGTGAAGCGGCAGGCGAGCCATTTCTGGGTTTGGCCGCGCCACTTCTCGCGGATCTTGCCGGGCAGGTCGGCCGGAAACTCGTAGGCGATCCAATCGGCGGTCTCGGCCACGAGCTCGACCGCCGTGGTGCCGATCTCCTCCTCCAGTTCACGCAGGCCGGCCTCGCGCGGCGTCTCGCCCGCGTCGATCCCGCCCTGGGGCATCTGCCAGGCATCGGCGATGCCGATCCGCTTGCCGACGAAGATCCGGCCCTCGTCGTTGAACAGGACGATGCCGACGCAGGGCCGGAGGGGAAGGTCGCTACGGTCTGTCATGGAGGTCCGGTCAGCGTAAACGTTGGCGGTCGGCGATGGCGGAGACCGGCGCCAGGACGATGCCCTTGCGCTCCAGGTTGCCGGTCCAGCGCTGGATACGGTCGATGGAGACCGGCAGGGAGCGGGCGATGCCGATGGCGACGCGCTGCTCCTGGGCGACGGTCTCCAGGTCGGCCAGCGCCCGGTCGATCGCGGAGATCGAGGGCGTGGCGTCCAGGAACCGGTTGTTGAAGGCCCGGGGCAGCTGGATCGAGGAGGCGAGCTCGGTGGCGATGCTGCGCGACGAGCCGCGGCTGTCGACGAGCATCAGTCCGCGCTCCTTCAGGCCCTCCAGGACCGGCATCATGGCGTCTTCCACGGTGGTGAACTGGGATCCCATCCAGGTCGCCACGCCGACATAGCCCGGCGCGCGGCCCAGCACCCATTCCATCCGGTTCAGGTTATCCGCCGTCGACAGGCTGGTCAGCAGGGTGGAGGGTCCGGGATCGTCGCGCGGGAAGTCGAGTGGCTCGAGCGGCAGGTCCATGAAGACCTCGTGTCCCGCGGACCGGGCGGCCTCCAGCCAGGCGTCGAGGTTGTTGGCATAGGGCGAAAAGCTGAGGGAAACCGCTCCGGGCAGGAGCTGGATCGCCGCGTCGGTCTCGCGCCGGTTGAGCCCGAGATTCGTCACCATGACGGCGACCCAGGGGCGGGTGTCGTCCACGTCGAACGGCCGGGCGTAGGTCGACCAGGGCTGCCGGCCGTCGATCGCGATGATCGGCAGGCGGGCATCCTCGCGGACCTCCATCAGGGCAGGATCGACCGGGGTCAGGGTGACGCCGTCGGCCGGGGCGGAGGCGGCGACCGCGCTCGGACCGTCCTCGGGTCCGTCCTTGGCCGCCGTGCCGTCCTCAGTCGCGCCGTCGGCGGCCGCGGGGGCGTCGTCGCCGCTGGGCGCGGCCCCCTCGGCCTGAGCCGTTTCCCGGGTCGGCCCGGCCGAGCTGTTGGGCTCCGGCTCCTCGCCCTCGTTAAGGATGTTGACGGTGAGCTGCGGGCGCTGGATCTCGCGCATCGACTCGGTGTGCTCGGCATTGACCATCAGCCAGCCGACCAGCCCGCCGGCGCCGCCGATCACGGCGACGGCCAGCAGGGTGGTCAGGATGGCGGAGGCAACACGCTTCCAGCGCCCCTTCTTGCGAGGGGCGGGTTCGTCGTCCAGACCGCGCTCCAGATCATCGGGTGGCGGGGCCCCCGCATCCGCCTCGTCCAGCGGATCGTCCGGATCTCCGCCCCCCCGCCGTTTCCTGAACGGCAGAGGGAGGCGGGGCAGACGGATATTCGGCTTAGGCAGCCTCAATTCACCACGCGGTTCTGGAACAGATGGAAGCCGCGCAGCAGGTCGACCGCACGGGCGAGCTGGTAGTCCTCAAGCGGGTCCTCGTTCTCCTCCGAGGCGGCCTCGCCCGGCGTCGGCACCTCCGCCGGCGGCTGGGCGGCCGGGGCGTCGCTGTCGTCCGGGTTGACCAGGGCGCCGCGCAGATCGGCCTCGCGGCGGCGTCGGCCCTCCTCGATCTTCTCGATCTTGGCGAGCTCGACGGTGATGTCCGGCTCGATGCCCTTGGCCTGGATGGAGCGGCCCGACGGCGTGTAGTAGCGCGCCGTGGTCAGCCGCATGGCGGCGTTGCCCTGGAGCGGCAGGATGGTCTGGACCGATCCCTTGCCGAAGGACTGGGTGCCCAGGATGATCGCCCGGCGGTGGTCCTGCAGGGCGCCGGCTACGATCTCGGAGGCCGAGGCGGAGCCGCCGTTGATCAGGACGACGACCGGCGTGCCGTCGGTGATGTCGCCCGGGGTGGCGTTCACCCGGCTGGCATTGGCCTCGTCGCGGCCTCGGGTGGACACGATCTCGCCGCGCTCCAGGAAGGCGTCCGTGACCGAGATCGCCTGGTCGAGCAGACCGCCCGGATTGTTGCGCAGGTCGATGACGAAGCCGTGCAGCCGGTCGCCCAGCTCCTCCTTGATCTCGGAGACGGATTCCTGAAGGCCGACCGTCGTCTGCTCGTTGAAGGTGGTGATCCGGATATAGCCGATGTCCTGGATGACCCGGCTGCGCACCGACTTGATGGTGATGATGGCGCGGGTGATCTCGACGTCGAACGGCTCTTCCTCGGCACGGCGGATCGTCAGGGTGATGGAGGTCCCCACCTTGCCGCGCATCCGCTCCACGGCGTCGGACAGGGTCAGGCCCAGCACCGCCTCGCCGTCGAGATGGGTGATGTAGTCTCCCGGCTGCAGCCCGGCCTCGGAGGCCGGCGTGTCGTCGATCGGCGAGACCACCTTCACGAAGCCGTTCTCCATGGTGACCTCGATGCCGAGGCCCCCGAACTCGCCCTTGGTCTGCACCCGCATGTCCTGGAAGCTCTTGGCGCTCAAGTAGCTGGAATGCGGGTCGAGGGAGGTGAGCATGCCGTTGATGGCCGCCTCGACGAGCTTCTCGTCGCTGACCTCTTCCACGTACTGGGCGCGGACCTTCTCGAACACGTCGCCGAGCAGGCTGAGCTGGCGGTAGGTGTCGGTCGAGTTGGTCTGGCTCTGTCCCCCGCCGGCGGCACCGAGCAGGACGCCCCCGCCGACGGCGAACGCCAGGGCGGCGGACACCGCGACACGGCGGATCGTCCGACGGCGTCCCTGCTCAGGGCGGGTCGGGGCGCCACCGGTGGCGGCGGTGTCATCAAGACGGGGTTCGTTCATCCGACTCATCCTTTGGCCTTTTCGGTAAGTCCCGCAAACCACGGTAAGGGGTCGATCGGGTCACCATTATGGCGAAGTTCCAGGTACAGCTCGGGTGCGGCGTTCTCGGCCGCCGCCATCGCACCCACCGGCTCGCCGGCGAGCACGTGGCTCCCGACACTCAAATCGACCCGCGCGAGCCCTGCCAGAAGGGTATGATATCCGTCGCCGTGTTCAATGATCAAAATCCGTCCGAAACCCTCGAACGGCCCAGCATACAACACGATTCCGTCATGCGGGGCGATTACCAGCGCGCCGGGACGGGTGCGCAGCAGCAGTCCCTGACGGGTCAGGTCGCCCGACTTTCCCTTGCCGAAGCGCTGCACGACCGTTCCCGCGACCGGCGCGAACAGGTTTCCCCGGGCGCTGGTCAGCGGCGGTCCTGGGGGCAGGGCGGCCGACTGAATCGGATCACCGGCGGGTGTCTCGGTGGCGGGGAGCGGGGCCGGTTCGCCGCCATCCACCTTGCCGGTCTCCTCCTCCGCCGCGGCGGCATCGGGCCGGGCGGGACGCGCCGGGCGCAGCTTCGGGGTGACCAGGGCCGCCAGCTTGCGCTGTTCCTCCGCCTCGGCCGCCTCGCGCCGCTCCAGGCTGTCGATCAGCTCGCGCAGGGAGCGGGCGGACTCGCTGAGCGCCCGGATCTCGTCGGCCGCGTTGCTGGCGCGGGTGCGCGTACCGGCCAGCAACTCCGCCTTCTCGGCGGCGAGTTCGGACAGCGCCGTGCGCTCGGCGTCCAGGTCCTGGGCCGCCAGTTCCAGGCGGTCGCGCTGGGCGCGGATGTCCGCCTCCAGGGTCGCCAGGGTGTCGAGTTCGCGGCGCAGGGCCCGCGCGTCCCCGCTCAGCCGCGGGATCGCGGATTCCAGCAGGATGCCGGTATGGACCGTGTCCAGCGGCGCGCGGCCGACCAGCAGCAGGGTCTCCGGCGGGTGGCGGGCGAGGCGCTGCAGCGCGCCGGTCAGGTGGGAGAGCTCCTGCCGGCGTTCCAGCAGGCGGGCCCGCTTGTCCTTGACCTCCTGGCGCAGGGTGTCGAGCGTCTGCTCGGCGTCCAGCATGTCGGTCTCGGTCCGCTGTGCCCGAGTGGCGGCCGCCGCCATCCGGTCGCGCAGCCGGTCGATCTCGCCGGCCAGGTCGTTGGCCAGCCGATCCAGCTTCGAGCCGGCCCGGCGTTCGCCCTCCAACGCCTTCTCGATGCGCCGGAGTTCGGCCGTCGGGTCCTGGGGGGCGGGCGCGCCCGACGACTGGGCCCGAACGTCCCCGGCGACGGCGCCGAGCACCGCCACCAGGATCAGCAAGGGCGCCAGGCGTCGCACCGCGGCGGCTACTCCGCCGCCTGGCGGTCGCGCACCAGCATGCAGTCGCCGGTCATCGCAGCCGGCGGCTCTATGCCCATGAGCGACAGCAGGGTGGGCGCCACGTCGGCGAGCTTGCCGGTCTTCAGGGACCTCACGTCCTCCGGCGCGCCGACCAGGATGGTCGGGACCAGGTTGGTCGTATGCGCGGTGTGGGGCCCGCCGGTCTCCGGGTCCAGCATGAGTTCGCAGTTGCCGTGGTCGGCGGTGAGGAACATCACCCCCCCGGCCTTCAGCACCGCCTCGGCGACCCGGCCGACGCAGGTGTCCACCGTCTCCACCGCCTTGATCGCGGCCTGCAGGCTGCCGGTATGGCCGACCATGTCCGGGTTGGCGAAATTGGCGACGATCAGGTCGTAGGTGCCGTCGTCGATCGCCGCGACCAGCTTGTCGCGGAGCTCCGGCGCCGACATCTCCGGCTGCAGGTCGTAGGTCTTCACCTTGGGCGAGGGGATCATGATCCGGTCCTCGCCCTCGAACACGTCCTCGCGGCCGCCGTTGAGGAAGAAGGTGACGTGGGGGTACTTCTCGGTCTCGGCGATGCGGAGCTGGGTCTTGCCCGCCTTGGCCGCGACCTCGCCCAGCGTGTCGGTCAGGTCCTCCGGCGGGAAGATGGTCGCCATCTTCGGCGCCAGGACCGAGGAATACTCCACCATGCCGGCGACGATGGCGAGCTTCGGGCTCCGGGCCCGCTTGAACCCGTCGAAGTCGTCATCGACGAAGGGGGCCAGGATCTCGCGGGCCCTGTCGGCGCGGAAGTTCGCCATGACCAGCGCGTCGCCGTCCTGAACCGCCACGCCGCCGGCGATCACGGTCGGGGTGATGAACTCGTCGGTCTCTTCGCGCCCGTAGGCGGCCTCCACGGCGGCGACCGCGTCCTCGGCGCTCTGCTCGGCCTCGGCGAGGCAGACGGCCTTCCAGGCCTGCTCCACCCGCTCCCAGCGCTTGTCCCGGTCCATGGCGAAGAACCGGCCGCTGACCGAGGCGATGGTCGCCGACCCGTCGAGATCCTCGATGAAGGCGCGGAGCTGGTACGCGGCACTCTTCGGCGGACAGTCGCGGCCGTCGGTGAAGACATGAACCACGACCTTGGCGCCGCCGGCCGCCAGCACCTTGGCCAGGGCGGCGACATGGCGTTGGTGGCTGTGCACGCCGCCGGTGGAGACGAGGCCCATCAGGTGGCAGGTGCCGCCGGATGTCTTCAGCGCGTCGAGCACCTGGGCGATGGCGGGCTGCTTGGCGAGGCTGCAGTCGGCGATCGCGGCGTTGATCTTCGGCAGGTCCTGCATGACCACGCGGCCGGCGCCGAGATTCATGTGCCCGACCTCCGAATTGCCCATCTGGCCGTCCGGCAGGCCCACGGACTCGCCCGACGCGCTCATCAGACCGCCCGGCCAACGGGCGGTGAGCGCGTCCACATTCGGCGTGTTCGCCAGGGCGACGGCATTGTCGTCGCGGTCGGTGCGGTGACCCCAGCCGTCCATGATGCACAGGACGACCGGGCGGGGGGTATGGGATGTCTTGCTCATGGGACGGTTATATATCCTTCCCGGGGGCAAGGTCACGGGCTGCGCATGGCCGAAGGGGCAGTCTTTTTCGGCGGCGTTCCTAAAGGATGGCCGCAGCCACCGAGGCCACCAGCAGCACCGCGAAGATCACGTTGACGGCCCGGCCCAGCATCGGATGGCTGAGCCAGCGCGAGAACAGCGAGCCGAAGGCCAGCCAGGTCACGTTGACCAGGACGATCACCGGGGCGAGCGCGGCGATCTTGGCGACGGCGTCGAGCACCGGGTCGCCGGGCACCACCGGGTGGGTGGAATAGACCGCGCCGATGGCGGCGAAGGCCTTCGGGTTGGCGACGGCGAGCAGGTAGCCGCCCACGAAGCCTGCCGGCCGGGCGCCGGGATCGCGGTTCAGCCCGCCGACCGGGGCGGTGGCGATCTTCCAGGCGAGATAGAGGATGTAGGCGGCGGCGAGCACGGTGACGACCGGCACCGCGCCGGGCACGATGAAGATCAGACCGGAGATCCCGGTGGCGATCAGCAGCAGGACGCTGGCCGTGCCGAGGCAGATCCCGGCGACGTAGGGCAGGCCCGCCCGCATGCCGAAGGCGGTGCCCATGGCCGCCGAACTGAGGGTCGCGGGCCCGGGACTGCCCATCAGCGGCAGCGCGGCGAGCCAGAGCGGGATCAGGGCGTCGATCATGCCGCCATTCTCGCGGAGCCGGGGCAGAGGGTCTTGGACGTTTGTGCGCTTCGCCAGCTCTTCCCGTCATCCCGGTGGCCTCCGGACTGGATCCGGAGGGCGACCGGGACCCAGAATATCCGCCGGGGGCAGGGTCCCGGGCAGCCCCCGGATCCAGTCCGGGGTCTCCCGGGATGACGGAGAAGAGACGAAATACTTCCGACCTCATCCTGAGCGGGAGCGCAGCGACCTGTCGAAGGGCGTGTCCGGGACTGAGGGGCGGCCCTTCGACACGCCCCGGCCTTGAGCCGGGGTTGCTCACGATGAGGTCAGAACAAAACGTTAGGCCCTATGATACGGGTGCCCCGCCAGGATCCGTTCGGCCCGGTAGATCTGCTCGATCAGCATCACCCTCGCCAGCATGTGGGGCCAGGTCTGGGGGCCGAAGGCGAGGGTGAGGTCGGCGCGGTCGCGGATGCTCTGGTCGAGCCCGTCAGCGCCGCCGATCACGAAGCAGATCTCGCCGCGCCCCTGGTCGCGCCAGCCGCCGATCCGGGTCGCCAGGGCTTCGCTCGAGAGTCCCCTGCCGCGCTCGTCCAACGCGACCAGCACCGTGCCGTCGGGGATGCGGGCGGCGATCAAGGCGGCTTCCTCGGCCTTGAGGGCGTCCCCCTCAAGGCGCTTCTTGGCTTCCACCTCGTGGATCGCGAGCGACCAGGGGAGGCGGTCGCCGTACTCCCGGCACAACGCCTCCATCGGGCCGCGCTTGATGCGGCCCACCGCCACGATCGTGATCTTCACACTGCCTCCTGTCCGGGCTCAGCTCCTGGCACCGCCAGGAACCCGGCGATCAATCAGGCATGCGCGAAGGTCGGTTCGGCGCCCGTGTCGGCCCCGGCCTCGCCGCCGATGCGGACGGTACGGCTCGGCGGCGGGGTGGCGCCCCACATCTTCTCCAGCCCGTAGAATTCCCGGACCTCGGGTCGGAACAGGTGGACGATGATGTCGCCCGCGTCGATCAGCACCCAGTCGCCGCGGGACTGTCCTTCCACGGTGACGCCGTCGACGCCCTGATCTTTGAGTTTTCTGCAGATGTGGTCGGCCATGGCCGAAACCTGCCGCGATGAGCGGCCCGTGGCGATGATCATGTAATCGCCGATGGCGGACTTTCCGGCCAGATCGATGGCCACAATGTCCTCGGCCTTGTCGTCGTCCAGTGAGGTCATCACCAGCTTCTTCAGGCCGTCCCCCAGATTGGGAGCAACTGTGTCGAGTATGGGTCGCACTCCTTTCGTCAGCGATAGCGGACACCGGCGTGCCCCGGTGCCCATGGTTGCCCTGGTCGTTCCGAATATCGGTCTGCGTGGTTCCTAGCCGGTCCCTCCACCCTTGCGCTGCGCCCGGATACGGGTCGCGGACGCGGTATGATGGCGGGTGTGCAGGAACACCCAGGCCGGAGGCCGCCGCCCCGCCAGGCTTCGGGAGTCCCTTTCGGGCACCCTGGCCCTTGCGAAACGTTTGGCGGCTCGGCTCGCCAAAGCCCTTAAAGAATAGGTAGGCCGGTCGAAAACCGCAACGGCGGCCGTGTGACAGATCAGCAGCCACCGCTCCCAGCGGTGGAAGCTGGCCAGATTATCCGCCCCCATGATCCACACGAAGGACATGTAGGGGCAGCGGCGACGCAGGGCGACCAGGGTATCGGCGGTGTAGTGGGTGCCGAGGTAGAGCTCGATGTCCTTCACCTTGATCCGCGGATGCCGCGCGACCGCCCTGGCCGAGGCCAGACGCTCGGCGAAGGGGGCCATGTCGTCGCGGGGTTTCAGCGGATTCTGCGGGCTTACCAGCCACCAGACCTCGTCCAGCCCGAGCCGCTTCAGCGCCGTCTCCGCCACGTGGCGGTGGCCGTCATGGGCCGGGTTGAACGACCCGCCCATCAACCCGACCTTGAGCCGTCGCCGGTCAGCCCCGGCGCGGGGCAGGGCGGCCGCCTCGCTCGCCGGCATGCGCAGGGCATGGGGGCGCACCCGGGCGAACAGCGCGGAGCCGGCATCGGGCGGGAGGCGGTCCTTGTGCGGGCCGCGAATCGGGGTGAAGAGGGTCATGGCCGCTGAAGGGTCACGGGCGGGTCTGGCCGGTCCCGCGCACCAGGTACTTGAAGCTGGTCAGTTGCTCCGCGCCGACCGGGCCGCGAGCGTGCATCCGGCCGGTGGAGATTCCGATCTCCGCGCCGAAGCCGAACTCGCCGCCGTCAGCGAACTGGGTGGAGGCGTTGTGCAGCACGATGGCGCTGTCGACCTCCGCCAGGAACCGCTCCGCCGCCGCGTCGTCCTCGGTGACGATGCTGTCGGTGTGGTGCGAGCCGTGCTCGTTGATATGCGCGATGGCCCCCGCCACGCCGTCGACCACGGCGACCGAGAGGATGGCGTCGAGATATTCGGTGTCCCAGTCGGCGTCGCTGGCCGGCTCCATGTCGGTGACGATCGCCCGGGCGTCCGCGTCGCCGCGCAGGGCACATCCCGCCTTGCGCAGGGCGTCCGCCACCGGCGGCAGAAGGTCGGCGGCGACCTTGCGGTCCACCAGCAGGGTTTCGGCCGCGCCGCAGACCGAGGTGCGGCGCATCTTGGCGTTCACCGCGATGGCGACCGCCTTGTCCCTGTCGGCGCCGGCGTCGAGATAGACGTGGCACAGCCCGTCCAGATGGGCGAAGACCGGGACCCGGCTCTCGGTCTGCACCCGCTCGATCAGCGAGCGGCCGCCGCGCGGGACGATCACGTCGACATATTGCGGCATGGTCAGCAGCTTGCCGACGGCGGCCCGGTCGGTGGTCGGCACCGACTGGATCGCATCCTCGGGCAGACCCGCCGCGCGCAGGCCCTTGTGCAGGGCGGCGACGATGGCGGTGGAGGAGTGATAGCTCTCCGAACCGCCGCGCAGGATCGCCGCGTTGCCCGCCTTCAGGCAGAGGCTGCCGGCATCGGCGGTCACGTTGGGGCGGCTCTCGTAGATGATGCCGATCACGCCCAGCGGCACGCGCCGGCGCTCGAACCGCAGCCCGTTGGGCCGCTCCCACTCGGCCATGGTCGCCCCCACCGGATCGGGCAGATCGGCGACGACTTCAAGGCCGTTGGCGATGCCCTCCACCCGGCCCGCATCCAGCAGCAGCCGATCGACCATGCTGTCGCGCAGCCCCTTCTCGCGGGCCGCGGCGATGTCCCTGGCATTGGCGGCCAGGATCGCCGGTGTGTCTTCGCGAAGCGCGGTGGCGGCAGCCCGCAGGGCGGTGTCCTTCTGCGCGGAAGAGGCCTGGGCCAGCACCGCGGCGGCGGCACGGGCACGGCGGCCGATCTCCAGCATGATCGCGTCGATATCGCCGGTCTTCGCCTGGGCGCCGGGCTTGTCTTCCACAAGGCTCATCGCGCGTCTTCCTCCTCGGCGGCGCGGCCGTCGGCCAGCACCAGATCGTCTCTGTGGACGATTTCGTCGCGGCCACGGTAGCCGAGGGCCGTCTCGATTTCACGGGATTTGAGCCCGGCGATCTGCCGCGCGTCGTCGGACCCGTAGGCCACCAGCCCGCGCCCGCGGATCACCCGGTCGGGGCCGTGCAGGGTCACCAGGTCGCCGCGCTCGAAGGTGCCGACCACCTCGGTCACCCCGGCGGGCAGCAGGCTCTTGCCCGCGTTCAGCGCCCGAAGCGCGCCGGCATCGAGGATGAGCTGGCCGCGCGGGGCGAGCGAGCTGGCGATCCAGCGCTTGCGGGCGGTCAGCGGCGAGGCGCCGGCATGGAACCAGGTGCAGCGCCCGCCCTCGCCGATGCGGCGGATCGGATGGGTCTCGCGGCCGTTGGCGATGACCATGCGGCAGCCGGCCGCCCCGGCGATCTTGGCGGCGGCGAGCTTGGTCACCATGCCGCCCGACGCATAGCCGCTGCCCGCGGCCCCCGCCATCGCCTCAATCTCCGCGGTGACACCCTCCACGTCGGAGATGTGCCGGGCCTCGGGATTGCGCCGCGGGTCGGCGGTGTAAAGACCGTCGATGTCGGACAGCAGGATCAGGGTGTCGGCGCTGGCCATCTGGGCCACCCGGGCGCCGAGCCTGTCGTTGTCGCCGAACCGGATCTCGGCCGTCGCGACCGTGTCGTTCTCGTTGATCACCGGCACCGCCCCCAGCGCCAGCAGGGTATTGATGGTGGCCCGCGCGTTCAGGTGGCGGCGGCGCTGCTCGGTGTCGTCGGGCGACAGCAGGATCTGCGCCACGGTCAGGTGGTGGCGGGCCAGGGCCTCCTGATAGGCATGGGCCAGCAGGATCTGGCCGGTCGCGGCGGCGGCCTGCTTCTCCTCCAGCTTCGGGCGGACCTGGTCGATGCCCAGATGCCGGCGCCCCAGTGCGATGGCGCCGGAGGAGACGACCAGCACCTCCACCCCGGCCCGGCGCAGCTCGGCGATGTCGTCGGCCAGGGCGTCGAGCCAGGGCCGGCGGACCGCACCGGTCTCCTCGTCGACCAGCAGGGCGGAGCCGATCTTGATCACCAGCCGGCGGGACTCGTCGATCCGATGGCCGGACACGGCGGGCTGAGCCTCGGCCGTGACGCTTACGGTACCCACGCCGGATCCCCTTCTTCGCGCTCGGCCTCCTGTTCCTCGGCCTGGCGGTCGCTGCGGTCGGCGCGGATGTGATCCATCAGCCGGCCCAGCGCCTGGCGCACGCCCTGGCCGGACGCGCTGGACAGGGCCATGGGCCGCTCGCCGGTCTCTTCCTCGAACAGGTCCTGCAGCGCCGCCACGTCCTCCGCGGTCATGGTGTCCGTCTTGCTCAGCGCTAGGACCTCGGGCTTGGTCTCCAGCTCACCGCCATAGGCCGCCAGCTCCTCGCGCACGGTCTCCCAGGCGGCCACCGGATCCTCGCCGGTGGCGTCGACCAGATGAAGCAGGGCGCCGCAGCGCTCGATATGGCCGAGAAACCGGTCGCCAAGGCCGGCCCCCTCATGCGCCCCCTCGATCAGGCCGGGGATGTCGGCCAGCACGAACTCCTCGTCCCCGAGGCTGACCACGCCGAGGCCCGGATGCAGGGTGGTGAAGGGATAGTCGGCGACCTTCGGCTTGGCCGCGGTCACGGCCGACAGGAAGGTGGACTTGCCGGCATTGGGCAGGCCGACCAGCCCGGCATCGGCGATCAGCTTCAGCCGCAGCCAGATCCACATCTCCTGGCCCGGCCAGCCGGGGGTGGTCTTGCGCGGTGCGCGGTTGGTGGAGGACTTGAACCGGGCGTTGCCGAAGCCGCCATCGCCGCCGGTGGCGAGCTTCACCTGCTGGCCCACCTCCGTCATGTCGGCGAGCAGGGTCTCGTAATCCTCGTCCCAGACCTGGGTGCCCAGCGGCACGCGGAGCACGATGTCCTTGCCGGACGCGCCGGTCATGTCCCGGCCCATGCCGGGCCGGCCGTTCTCGGCCTTGAAATGCTGCTGATAGCGGAAATCGATGAGGGTATTCAGCGCGGCCACGCATTCGACGATCACGTCGCCGCCGCGTCCGCCATCGCCGCCGTTCGGCCCGCCGAATTCGATGAAGGCCTCGCGGCGGAAGCTGAGGCAGCCGTTGCCGCCGTTGCCGCTGCGGACAAAGACCTTGGCCTGATCGAGGAACTTCACGTCACGTCCTCCGCGATCCCCCGCGGAGGAGACATCCTGCGCGCGGGTACGAAAAAAGGGAACGGCGAACCGTTCCCTTCGATGCCGCTCCCGGTTGTCGGGGCGGCTTTACTCGGCCGGCGCCTCGGCGGCTGCGACACCGATATAGGTGCGGCCGCGGGTGTGGCGGAACTCGACCTTGCCCTCGACCTTGGCGAAGATCGTGTGATCCTTGCCCATGCCGACATTGTCGCCCGGGTGGAACTTGGTGCCGCGCTGGCGGACCAGGATGTTCCCCGGAATGACGGACTCGCCGCCGAACTTCTTCACGCCCAGGCGGCGACCTTCTGAGTCGCGGCCGTTACGGGAGCTACCACCTGCCTTTTTATGGGCCATGGATCTACTCTCCTCTAGCTCGGTTAGGCGCCGGCACTGATGCCGGTCACGCGCAGAACGGTGAGGTTCTGGCGATGACCGCGCGTGCGGCGATGGTTCTTACGGCGCTTCTTCTTGAAGATCGTGATCTTCGGACCCTTACGCTGGTCCAGCACCTCGAAGGCAACGGAAGCACCGGCCACCAGGGGGGCGCCGACGGTCAGATTGGCGTCGTCGCCGACCATCAGAACCTGGTCGATCTCGACCGTGGCACCCGCCTCGGCGTCGAGCTTCTCGACCTTGATCACGTCCCCGGAGGCGACCTTGTACTGCTTGCCGCCGGTTTTAACGACTGCGAACATCGGCTCGATCCTGGCAAAACTAGTGGGCGCGCCGCCTGTCGGCACGCAACGGAGCGCGCACTATACGTATGGCGCTTTGCGTGTCAACACGAAGTGATGTTGAATCGTTGGATGTATCGGGGGATGTATCGACGGGGCCGTCCCGAGGGCTGTCGGAGCGGTACGAAGAGCGGCCGCCGGACGGGACCGAGTCTAGTCGAGGCCGATTAGAGGCGAAGCCCCGCATCGCGTGCTTGCATCGTGCATCGGCTTTGACTAGGTTCCCGGCCTGCTCCTGAACGAGCCTTATGGAGAGGTGCCGGAGTGGTTGAACGGGACGGTCTCGAAAACCGTTGTGGGCGCAAGCTCACCGAGGGTTCGAATCCCTCTCTCTCCGCCAAACTTCCTTAAACCAGCTCCGATTGATCTCTCGCGGCCTGCGCCGGTCGACCGGCATGCGCTAAGGCCGAGCGCCTCGACGCCCGGCCCCGTCCGGTGCGCAGCCCTCAGTGCAGCGTTTCCGAATTCCGGCCTTCGGCGCTCGGCGCGTGGGCGGCGCCGATGCAGAGCAGGAACCGCTCGCGGCTGCCCGGCTGGAAGCGCGGCGAGCGGTGCAGCAGGGCGGGCGCCGCCAGCCGGCGGGCCGGGTGGAGCAGTCCCTTGACCAGGCCCACTTCGAAACGGCCCAGCGACCCGCCGCGGCGCCACCCCACATCATCGTGGCCGGGCAGGCCGAACTCCGTGCCGTCGCCGCGATAGGTGCAGAGCAGCCGCGTCGTCACCCGGTCGATATGCGGCTTGCGGCAGGCGTCGTGGTCGATCCGGTCGAGCCGCACCGACAGCCATTCGGACTGCTCCACGTGGCTGTACAGCATGGCCAGCAGCACGATGTCGCCGATCAGCAGATGCCGGCCGACGCAGGGGCCGAGACCGGCGGAGTCGAAGGCGGCGATGGCCGCCCGCTCCACCGCGCCGAGCGGCGCGCTGAACCGGACATGGGGGAGCCGGCCGTCGGGCAGCCCGTCCAGCCAGGATGCGAGCGCCCCGGGCATGGAACGCCCCCAACGGACGAGGTCCACGCCGGCGTCGTGGATCCGGCTCAGCTCGTCCGGCGTGGCGGCGGCGACCACGCCGTCCTCTGTACCGCCGAGGGGCGTGCGGGAAGAAAGCGCCTGCATCGTCATGCCGCCTGCTCCCGCTCCCAGGCGGGGAACGGATCCGGCCGGCCCTGCCAGTCGGCCGGGTCGAAGGGCTCGTCGTCGGAGGCGCCCACCAGACAGGCCTCCAACTCGGCGCGGATCGCCGCCTCGTCCATGCCCTGGCCGATGAAGACGATCTCCTGCCGCCGGTCCGCATGGACCGGGTGCCACAGCCCTTCCACATGGCTGACCCAGGCCGGGTCCTGGGGCCAGCGTTCCTTCGGCACGCTGCACCACCAGTGGCCGAGCCGCTCGGTGCGGACCAGGGCGCCTGCCTGGCTGACCTCGCCGACCCAGCCGGGCCGGGTGGCGAGCCAGAAATGCCCCTTCGCGCGGATCACCCCGGGCCAGCTCCGGTCGATGAAGGCGGCCAGCGCCATGGGCTCGAACGGCCGCCGGGCGCGGAACACGAAGCTGGTCACGCCGTACTCCTCGGTCTCCGGCACGTGCGCGTCGAAGCCGTAGAGTTCCTTGAACCACAGCGGATGGCTCTGGGCCTTCTCCAGGTCGAACCGGCCGGTATCCAGCACCCGGTCCAGGGCAACACGGCTCTGGCTGGTCTCGATCAGGTCGGCATCGGGATTGAGCGCCTTGATGATGGCGACGGCCGCGTCGCGCTGCTCGGGCGAGGCGGTGTCCAGCTTGTTCAGCACGATGACATCGGCGAACTCGATCTGCTCGACCAGCAGGTCCACGAGGCTGCGGTCGTCCTGGGCGCCGGCGGTCTCGCCCCGGTCGCGCAGGAAGTCGGTGGAGCCATAGTCCTTCAGCAGGTTCACCGCATCGACGACGGTCACCATGGTGTCGAGCCGGGCGACGTCGGACAGGCTGTCGCCGTCCGCGTCGCGGAAGTCGAAGGTGGTGGCGACCGGCAGCGGCTCCGAAACGCCCGTGGATTCGATCAGCAGATAGTCGAAGCGGCCTTCGGCGGCAAGGCGGCGGACCTCCGCCAGCAGGTCGTCGCGCAGGGTGCAGCAGATGCAGCCGTTCGACATCTCCACCAGCGCTTCCTGGGTGCGGCTGAGATCGGCTCCGCCGGCGCGGACCAGGTCGGCGTCGATATTGACCTCGCTCATGTCGTTCACGATCACGGCGACGCGCTTGCCGGCGCGGTTGTTGAGCACGTGGTTCAACAGGGTCGTCTTGCCGGCGCCGAGAAAGCCGGAGAGGACCGTGACCGGCAGTTTCTCTTGAACGTTTGCTGTCATGACGTTCTTCGCTTCCTGAGGGGGAGGGGGATTAATATGAAATGTTATAACATAACATTACATCCAGACAATCGGCGCTTGGCCGACCCCGAAGTGGCGTCAGGCCTGCCCCAGACTCCCCGCGATGAACTCCCCGAACGCCCGCACCACCGGGGAGGGGCGGGTGGAGGCGTAGGCGATCGACATGCCGATCTCCGGCAGCGGCGGCAGGCCCGTCTCCACCACATGCAGGTCCGACGGCACCGCCGAGCGGACCACCAGGCTGATCGCCAGGCCGGCGCGGGCGATGGCCAGCAGCCCGGCGAAGCCGTCGCTGGCATGGGTGACGCGGTAGGGCCGGCCGGCCTCCTCCAGAGCGCTCTTCGCCGTGCGGTGGTCCAGGGTCTCCGGGCTGGAGAGCGCCAGCGGCAGGAACGGCGCCGTCAGCAGGTCGGGCTCCGGCGCATTGGCGATCCAGGCGAAGGACTCCCGGCGGAAGATCTCCTCCGCCGGGGCCGATCCCGGTCCGGACAGGGGGACCGAGACGATGGCCAGGTCGATGTGGCGGCGCTGCAGCAGCGGGCGCAGCGCGACGGTCGGCGCGCAGACGATCTCGACCTCCACCTCCGGGTTGTCCCGGCCGTAGCGGCGCAGCAGGTCGGGGAAGAAGGCGGTCAGGTAGTCCTCCGGACACCCGAAGGCGATGGCCCCCTGCAATCCCTGGGCGCGGATGGACGCCAGGGTCTCGTCATGGGCCGACAGGATGCGCACGGCCCCGACCATCAGCCGTTCGCCCGCCACCGTCAGGGTGACGCCGGAGCCGGTGCGGTGGAACAGCCGCTCCCCGGTGATGTCCTCCAGCCGCTTCATCTGCAGGCTGACGGCCGACTGGGTGCGGCCCACACGGTCGGCGGCGGCCCGGAACGACCCGGCCCGGGCGACGGCGACGAAGCTGCGGAGCAGAAGGATGTCGAGAGTGGCCATCGCTATAAGAAATTTTTAAGTCCGGCATTTATACTATGAAACTTTCTAACGTGCCCGCCGCCGCTAGTCTTCCCCCTGTCGAACGGCCGCCGAGACGGGAGCACGCGGATGACCCAGCAGGACAGCGGGAAGACACAGGACGCCTTCTGGTCGGACGTGGAAAACCACGTCATGCGCTACGGCCCGGCCTTCGAGAAACGGGTCATCGCCCGCGCCGAGGGCAGCTTCGTCTTCGACGAGGACGGCGGCCGGATCCTCGACTTCACCTCGGGCCAGATGAGCTCGCTGCTGGGCCATTCCCATCCCGACATCGTGCGCACGGTGCGGGAGCAGGTCGGCCGGCTCGACCATCTGTTCAGCGGCATGCTGTCCCGCCCGGTGGTCGATCTGTGCACCCGCCTGGGCGGCATGGTGCCGGGGCTGGAAAAGGCGATGCTGCTGTCGACCGGTGGGGAGTCGAACGAGGCGGCGATCCGGCTGGCCAAATGCGTCACCGGCCGCCATGAGATCGTCGCCTTCAACAAGAGTTGGCACGGCATGACCGGCGCGGCCGCCGGCGCGACCTACAGCTCGGCGCGCAAGGGGTACGGGCCGGTGACCGTCGGCAACATCGCGATCCCCGCACCCCACGCCTACCGGCCGCGCTTCACCCATTCCGACGGTAGTCTCGACTGGCAGACCGAACTGGACGACGCCTTCGCCCAGGTCGACGCCCAGTCGACCGGCAGCCTCGCCGCCTTCATCGCCGAGCCGATCCTGTCCTCCGGCGGCATCATCGAGCTGCCCGAGGGCTACCTCGCCGCGCTGAAGCGCAAATGCGAGGAGCGCGACATGCTCCTGATCCTCGACGAGGCACAGACCGGTGTGGGGCGCACCGGCCACATGTTCGCCTTCCAGCGCGACGGCATCACGCCGGACATCCTGACCCTGTCGAAGACGCTCGGCGCCGGCCTGCCGCTCTCCGCCGTGCTGACCAGCAAGGCGATCGAGGAGACCGCCTACGAGAAGGGCTTCGTGTTCCTGACCACCCATGTCTCCGACCCGCTGCCGGCCGCCGTCGGTCTGACGGTTCTGGACGTGGTCGCGCGCGACGGGCTGGTCGAACGGGCCGCCGTGGCGGGGGCCCGCCTGCGCGACGGGCTGGAGGCGCTGAAGCAGCGCTTCGACTGCATCGGCGACGTCCGCGGCCGCGGCTTGCTGCTCGGCATGGAGATCGTCACCGACCGGGCAAGCAAGCTGCCCGACCTCGACCGGGGCGACCGGATCGCCGCGGAGTCGATGGCCCGGGGCCTGAGCATGAACGTGGTGAAGATCCCGGCCATGGGCGCGGTGTTCCGCATCGCGCCGCCGCTGACCGCGAGCGACGCCGAGATCGACCTGGGCCTGGAGCTCATGGCCGAGGCGATCGCCGCCGCCGGTTAGGGTGGGGCATCGGAAAAAGCCTGCATCCGTCGTCAAACGACTCCATCCAGCCGCAGTTTCATTGACGCCTGCGGGAACCGTTGAATTCGGCCGCACGTTCCTCCGGCACCGCGATCCTGTCGGAAGGACAATCCCATGCATGGAATCATCTATCTCGTCGGCCTCGTCGTGATCGTTCTCGCGATCCTTTCGCTGCTTGGCATCGGCTGAAGCCCGGCCGGTCCGCTGGGCCGGCGCGGCAGGCTGATTTAGGAGACCACAATGGCAGAGAACATGCGTGCCGCGGAGCCAGCGGCGGTCGTGCGTAGCGATACCGGAACGGCCGCCAGTCACATCGATTGGCAGGCGATTTTCGTGGGGGCACTGTTGGCGACGGCGGTGTCCTTCGTCTTGAACACCTTCGGGGCGGCGATCGGCCTGTCGGTCGTCTCGCCCTTCGGCGAGGAGGGGATCGGCGGCACCGCCTTGCTGATCGCCGTGGCGCTCTGGACGATCTGGGTGCTGGTCTCCAGCCATATGGCCGGCGCCTATGTCACCGGCCGGATGCGCCAGCGCCTGTTCGATGCCACCGAGCACGAGTCCGATGTGCGCGACGGCGTGCACGGCCTGGCGGTCTGGGCGCTGGGCGTGCTGTTCAGCGCCTTCCTGCTGGCGGCGACGGTGGACACCGCCGCCCGGACCGGCGCCCAAGTTGCGGCGGCGGCCGGCGATGCGGTCGCGGAGATGGCCGGCTCAAGCTACGCGTACGAGCTGAACCAGCTCCTGCGCCCCGCCGAGCCGGGCGGCTACGCCTCCCAGCCGGAGAGCCGGGCGGCGGCGGTCGAGGACCTGCTGCCGATCGTCACCCGGTCCGTCGAACGTGGCGAGATCTCCCAGCCGGACCGGGCCTATCTGGCCGAGGTCGTCGCGGCCGAGACCAGCCTGAGCGAGCAGGAGGCCATCCTGCGGGTCAACCAGATGGCCGCCGCGGTCCAGGCCTCGGTCGAGGAGGCTCAAGCGGCAGCCGAGACCGCCCGGATCGCGACGGTGCTCAGCGCCTTCGTGCTGGCCGCGGCCCTGCTGATCGCCGCGGCGGGATCGTGGTGGGCCGCCGGCGTCGGTGGCGCCCATCGCGACCAGGAAACCGTCATCCGCTGGTTCACCCATCCGCGCCGCTGACCGCGCCGCCGCCTTGGAGGAGACATCATGCCCTACCTGATCCTGTGGCTGCTCGGCATGCCGCTGTCGGTGGTCATCCTGCTGGCCCTGGTGCTCTAGGCTCCGGCCAGGCCCACGTGAACGGCAGGCCTCCATCCGGAGGCTTGCCGTTTGCTTTTGCAGACGGGGGATCAGCGCCAGTTGCGGGTGTGGTCGACCAGCGCCCGTAGCTTCGGCGCCAGGTTCCGGCGCTGGGGATAATAGAGGAAGAAGCCGGGGAACGGCGGCAGGAAGTCCTCAAGGAGCGAGACAAGCTCGCCGCGCTCGAGATAGGGACGGAAGGTGTCGGAGGTGGCGAAGGTGATGCCGCCGCCGCTCAGCGCCATGCGGAGCATGAGCCACAGATCGTTGGTGGTGACATAGGGATCCACCGCCACATCGAAGGCGACGCCGTTCTCCACGAACTCCCAGCGGTGGGGAGCCACATTGGTCGCTCGGCGCCAGCCGATGCAGCGGTGGCGGACCAGATCGCGCGGATGGGCCGGCGCCCCGTGGGCGGCGATATAGCCCGGGGTGGCCACGGCCGCCTCGCGCTGGTCGCCGGTCACCGGCACGGCGATCATGTCCATCTCGATCACCTCGCCCAGCCGGACTCCGGCATCAAAGCCGGCCGCGACGATGTCGAACTCCTCGTCGGTGACCGTCACGTCGAGGGTCACCTCGGGATGGGCCTCGGCGAAGCTGACGAGGAACGGCCCCGACAGGACTTCCTCGGCGATGGAGGTCACCGCGAGCTTCAGCATCCCGCGCGGCCGCTCCTCGCCGGCCAGGCCTTCCAGGGCGTCGCCGATATCGGCCATGGGCTGCGACAGGGTGGCGTAGAGCCGCTCCCCCGCCTCGGTCAGCCGCACGGAGCGGGTGGTCCGCGTGACCAGGGTCACACCCAGGCCGTCCTCCAGGCGGCGCATGCCCTGGCTCACGGCGGAGCGCGTCACCCCCAGCCGGTCGGCCGCGGCGCGGAAGTTGCTCTCCTCGGCCACCGCCGCGAACAGGGGCAGGAGGTTCAGGTCGATATTGATTGTCAAGTTTTGCTAACCAGTTTGTCCATCGATACCTAGATACCGGTAACCGCCGCCAAGGTCCATCTCCGGGTCTCCACGCAATCACGGAGACAACGATGGATAAGGTCATTCTTGTTACCGGCGCCTCCGGCGGGATCGGCGAGGGCATTGCCCGCGAGCTGGGCGCCCATGGCGCGAAGGTGCTCCTGGGCGCCCGTCGGACCGACCGGATCGAGGCCGTCGCGGCGGAGATCCGCGCCGCTGGTGGCACGGCGGAGGCCCACGCCCTGGACGTCACGGACCGGGAGGCGGTGTTCGCCTTCGCCGAGGCGGCCGTGGCCCGCTGGGGCCGGATCGACGTTCTGGTAAACAATGCCGGTGTCATGCCGCTCTCCCCGCTGTCGGCCGGAAAGCACGACGAGTGGGAGCGGATGGTCGATGTGAACATCAAGGGCACGCTCTGGGGCATGGGGGCCGTACTGCCGGTCATGGAGCGGCAGGGGTCGGGCCAGATCATCAATATCGGCTCGATCGGGGCCCTGTCGGTCGTGCCGACCGCCGCCGTCTACTGCGCGACCAAGTTCGCCGTGCGAGCGCTGTCGGACGGCCTGCGCCAGGAGAGCGACACGATCCGGATCACCTGCGTGAACCCCGGCGTCGTCGAGAGCGACCTCGCCTCCACGATCACCCATGAGGGGACCAAGGCCCTGATGGACGACTACCGGGCCATCGCCCTGAAGCCCTCGGACATCGCCCGGGCCGTGCGCCAGGTGATCGAGGCGCCTCAGAGCGTCGACACCACCGAGATCACCATCCGCCCCACCCGCTCGCCGAACTGACCGGCACCCGAGGATAAGGAGACCGACATGCAGAAGACCCTGACCACGCTCATGGCTGCCGCCATGCTCGCAATACCCGTGGACGCCGGCGGGACCGAGGTGAAGCCGGACCACCCCTATGTCGGGATGTGGGTCACCAAGGACGGACGGATCCGCCACGAGCTGCTGCCGAACGGCCGCTACGTGGAGGCCCGCGGGTCGCGGGAACGGGCCTATGAAGGCCGCTACGAGGTGACCGGCGACCACATCGAATATTGGGACGATACCGGCTTCACGGCCGACGGCGATTTCGTCGACGGCGTCCTGTACCACGCGGGCATGGTGCTCTATCGCCGATAGCCCTGCTTAAGTACCGGCCGCGCCCTTGGCGGGGCGCGGCCGGGCAACATGGTCGCGACTCGGCCGGGGATTTGCTAAAATGGGCTCATGCGGGTACAACCCGCGCCAATTCCATCATACGAGGCCTGTGCCGTGAACGCCGTTGTCCCGCCCGCGCGGCCCCGCCAGGGCGCGCGGGAGATCTTCAAGTACAAGAAGTACTGGGCCCACCGGTTCGGCGTGGCCCCCTTCCTGCCCATGAGCCGGGCGGAGATGGATCTGCTCGGCTGGGACAGCTGCGACGTCATCCTGGTCACCGGCGACGCCTATGTCGACCACCCGAGCTTCGGCATGGCGGTGATCGGCCGCACCCTGGAGGCGCACGGCTTCCGCGTCGGCATCATCGCCCAGCCGGACTGGACCAGTGCCGAGGCGTTCAAGGAGCTGGGCAAGCCGAACCTCTATTTCGGGGTGACGGCCGGCAACATGGACAGCCTCGTCAACAACTACACCGCCGACAAGCGCATCCGCACCGACGACAACTACACGCCGGACGCGGCTCCCGGTAAGCGGCCGGACCGCGCCGTGCTGGTCTACTCCCAGCGCTGCCGCGAGGCGTTCCCCGATGCCCCCATCGTGCTCGGCGGCATCGAGGCGTCCCTGCGCCGGATCGCCCATTACGACCATTGGAGCGAGAAGGTCCGCCGCTCGGTCCTGGTCGACAGCAAGGCCGACGTGCTGCTCTACGGCAATGCCGAGCGGGCCGTCATCGACGTCACCCACCGCATCGCCCAGGGCGACAACCCGCGCGACCTGTTCGACATCCGCGGTCTGGCGCTGATCCGCAACGACGCCGCACCGGACTACCGCGAGATCGACATGACCTCGATCGACGACGCGCCGGAGCGTGCCGTCCGCGGCGACGAAGAGCAAGTGATCCGCCTGCCGTCCTACGAGACCGTGCGCGACGACAAGGAGGTCTATGCCCAGGCCTCGCGCATCCTGCATCTGGAGAGCAATCCGGGGAACGCGCGTCCGCTGGTGCAGCGCCACGGCGACCGCGACGTCTGGGTGACGCCGCCGCCGATCCCGCTGACTACCAAGGAGATGGACTGGGTCTTCGACCATCCCTACGCACGGGCGCCGCATCCGTTCTACGGCGATGCGCGCATTCCCGCCTGGGAGATGATCCGCTTCTCGGTGAACATCATGCGCGGCTGCTTCGGCGGCTGCACCTTCTGCTCGATCACCGAGCATGAGGGCCGGATCATCCAGTCGCGCAGCCAGGAGTCGATCATCCGCGAGATCGAGGACATGCGCGACAAGGTGCCGGGCTTCACCGGCCAGGTCTCCGACCTCGGCGGGCCGACCGCGAACATGTACCGCATGGCCTGCAAGGACCCGGAGATAGAGAAGTCCTGCCGCCGGCTGTCCTGCGTCTATCCGACGATCTGCAAGAACCTGAACACCGACCACAAGCCGCTGATCGACCTGTACCGGGCGGCGCGCGGCACCGACGGGGTGAAGAAGGTCTCGATCGGCTCCGGCCTGCGCTACGACCTGGCGGTGACCAGCCCGGAATATGTGGAGGAGCTGGTCACCCACCATGTGGGCGGCTACCTGAAGATCGCGCCGGAACACACCGAGGAAGGCCCGCTCTCCAAGATGATGAAGCCGGGCATCGGCTCCTACGACCGGTTCAAGGAGATGTTCGACGCGGCGGCGGCCAAGGCCGGCAAGAAGTACTTCCTCATCCCGTACTTCATCGCCGCCCACCCCGGCTGCACCGACGAGGACATGATGAACCTCGCTCTGTGGCTGAAGAAGAACGGCTACCGGGCCGACCAGGTCCAGACCTTCACGCCGACGCCCATGGCGATGGCGACGGCCATGTACTATTCCGGCCGCAACCCGCTGAAGCCGGTGCGCCGGACCGGGACCGACCGGGTCGAGACGGCCAAGGGTCTGCGCCAGCGCCGGCTGCACAAGGCGTTCCTGCGCTACCATGACGCCGAGAACTGGCCGCTGCTGCGCGAGGCGCTGACGGCGATGGGCCGCGAGGACCTGATCGGCAACGGCAAGCACCACCTTGTCCCGCGCTGGCAGCCCGCCGGCACCGGCAAGGCGGGCGGCGAGGGCCGGCGGCGTGCGGGGGCGAAGGGCGGCCCGGCCGGCTGGAAGATGCCGCACCGCCCGGCCGAGGCCGGCCGCGACGGCAACCGCCTGGCGGGACGTACCGGAGGGAAGCGCAAGCCGACCGCCCAGCGGCGGGGCCGTCACGCCGGCTGACGGCGGCGGCAGCTCCCGTCATCCAGGACGACGACGTCCATCGGGACATCCCAGGGCATCGGAAAGATCGTCGGCAGGGCACCCTCGGCATACCCGATGCCGACGACCTGCGGCCGCGGGTCGATCCGCACCAGGGTGCGGTCGTAGTATCCGCCGCCATTGCCGAGCCGGTAGCCATCCGCATCGACGCCCAGGAGCGGGGCGATGACGACCTCCGGCCGGCCGGCTTCGGTGCCGTCTGGGACGGGGATGTTCCAGAGACCGCGGGTCATGGGGCAGCCAGGCTCCCAGCGGCGGAAGACCAGCGGCCGGTCCCGGGTCTCGACCACCGGCAGCAGGACGGTGGCGCCGCCCTCGTGGATCTCGCGCATCCAGGGCCGCAGGTCGGGCTCGCCGCGGATCGGCCAGTATACCGCGACGCTGCGCCCGGCCAGCGCTCCCAGGGTACGACGCAACCCGTCGGCGATGGCCTGGCCACGCGCCTGCCGGTCGCCGGCGCCGATCGTCTGGCGCAGGGCGTAGAGACGCGCGCGTTCGACCTTCCGGAACCGGGCGACGTCCCGGGCGGTCTCGCAGTCGACCACGTGGCCGTCGACCAGCCTGTGGCCGAAGCAGGGATCCTCACCTCCGGGCGTCGCGTCCTGGTCGTCGGCCATCTGCGCCATCCTCCGGCTGTTCGAGGCGACGGCTCTACTCCACCGTATGTTCGATCGCCTCCAGGGGCAGGTCGAAGTGGCAGACCAGCCCACTCTCGCGGAAATCCACGGTCACCGTGGCGTCGAGCTCGTACTGCACCAGGTCGCGAATGACCCGCATGCCGAAGCCGAACTCCGTCGGCGTGCTGACCGGCGGGCCACCGCTCTCGACCCAGTGGATGATGATCCGGTCGTCCTTGGTTTCGGTGCGGGCCGTGATCATTCCGCTCTCGGTCGACAGCGCACCATATTTGAGGCCGTTGGTGACCAGTTCGTGGATCGCCATGCCGAGGGTCTGGGCGGCCTGGGGGTTGAGGCGGATGTCCTTGCCCTCGAACCGGATGCGCTCGGCCATGGTGCCGGAATAGGGGGCGCATTCCTCGATGATCCGGGTGCGCAGGCTGGCGCCGTCGAACTGGGCATGGCTGAGCATCGAGTGGGTGCGGGCGAGCGAGAGCAGCCGCTGACGCAGGTTCGCCTTGAAGCTGGCGACATGCTCCTCCTTGTCCGCCAGGTTCACGATCGAGCCCATCACCGTCAGCATGTTCTGGACCCGGTGGTCGAGTTCGGCCAGTAGGGTGGCGAGCCGGGCGGCGCTCTGCTTCAGGTCGGTGATCTCGTAGCTGAGCCCGATGAGGCGGGGACCCTCGGCCCGCTCGGTGAACATCTTGCCCTTGCTGACCAGCCATCGCTCGTGGCCCTGGCTGTCGATGATGCGGAACTCGACGTCGAACACATCGCCCCGCTCCACCGCCTCGGTCTGCTCCCGCAGCACGTATTCGCGGTCGTCGGGGTGAATGAAGGAATGGAATTTCTCCACGCTGGGCGGGATGGCGCCCGGCTCCAGGCCCATCATGGTATAGAGCCGGTCATCCCACTGGGCGAGGTCGATCCGCGGATCCCAGTTCCAGGTGGCGATGCGGCCGGCATCCAGCGCCAGGCGCAGCCGTTCTGAATTCTCCAGGAGCTGTTGCTTGAAGTTGGCGTTGGTGATCACCCCGTGCAGGACGTTGGCCACGGCCTGGACGAAGGCGACGTCGTCGTCGGAGAACTGCTTCACGTCGGTGGAATGGACGCCGAGCACGCCCCAGGGCGTGTCCTCCGAGCCGATCACCACGCTGACCCCCGATTTGACGCCGCTGCGGGTCAGCAATTCGGGACCCTGGAAGCGGCTCTCGTTCGGCAGATCGGTCACGACCACGGGCTGGCGGCTGATGAGGGTATAGCCGCCCTGGCTGTCGCTGCCGTCCGGCACAGCGGAGACACCCACCTCCACATCCCGGAAGCCGCGCTGCGCCATCATTAGGAGGTCGCCCTGTTCCGGGCGATGGCGCAGGACCTTGGCCATGGCGCAGTTGAGGCCCTCCACCAGGCAGCGGCAGGCGGCGTCGAACAGGAAGGACAGCGGTGCGTCGGACAGGCCGATGCGGCCGATATTGGCGACCGCGCGCTGCTGGCGCTCACGCCGGCCGCGCAACTCGGTCTCGTGGTACAGGTCGCTGACGTCGTTATAGGTGATCAGCACGCCCTCGATCCGGCTGTCCGAGGTCCGGTAGGGCAGCACCTGGCGATGGAACCAGCGGCCGTCGGCGCTGGAGACATGGGCCGAGAGCGTCGCCAGGCTTGAGATGCACTTGTCGACATCCTCGAACAGCCTGGCGTCGTTCACCCGCACCGCGAGGTCGGAGATCGGCCGGCCGATATCGGAGTCCAGGATGCGCAGCAGGTCGGCCGCGGCCGGTGTGAAGCGGCGGATCATCAGCCCCTTGTCGAGGAACAGGACAGCGAGCTGCGTGCTGTTGATCAGGTTCGAGATGTCGTTGTTGGCCCGCTCCAGCTCGACGATCTTGCTCTCGAGCTGATTGTTCACCGTGGAGAGCTCTTCGTTGAGCGACTGGAGTTCCTCGCGCGAGGTCTCCAGCTCCTCGTTGGAGGACTGGAGTTCCTCGTTCATCGACATCACCTCCTCGTTGGAGGCGCGGAGTTCTTCGTTGGAGGCTTCGAGCTGCTCGACCGTCGAGGTCAGTTCGTCTCTGGTCGCCTGCAGGTCGAACTCGAGCCGCTGCACCGCGCTCTGTTCGTCGGGCGCGATCTCGTCCATCGGCTCGGCCGGTCGCGGCTCGCCGATATCCTGCAGATACAGCAGCACCGCCCACTGATCGCCCTCCAGCCGCACCGGCTCGGCCGTGATCCGGACCGCAACCTCCTTGCCGCTGCGCCGGACCCGCTGGGCGGTCGCGGTCTGCACCTCGCAGGTATCGAAGGCGTTCCGCAGGACCGCGCGCATGCGGGTGCGCAGCCCGTCGAGCGCCATCAGCGTCACGTCGCGGGTGGGTTCGCCCGGCGGGAAGTCGAGATAGTCGCGCACCGGCCCATGGAAGTAGATCGCGTCGTTGCGCTGGTTCACCAGGATGCTGGCCGGAACGAACCGCGTCATCATCGCGTTCTTGGCCATGTCGATGGAGGTGTGTCGGTAGCTTTGCATGCGTGCGGGTGCCCGAGTTTCGGAACTTCGGACGCCACCATGAACGTCCGTCGTGGTGTGGGGAAGCGTGACTCGCTCACTCTGCTTTTCGCCGATGCACCGGTAGATCCGCCACTCCTTCGACAGGGTCGC
Source organism: Thalassobaculum sp. (assembly GCF_965223715.1). Taxonomy (GTDB): domain Bacteria; phylum Pseudomonadota; class Alphaproteobacteria; order Thalassobaculales; family Thalassobaculaceae; genus Thalassobaculum. The sequence continues at coordinate 4,532,752 of NZ_OZ245012.1, forward strand.
GTAGTGCGGGCTCTGCTTACCGACCGTCTCGGAACTGCCCAGGAACAGGTAGCGATCGGATTTCAGGGCGAAATGGAACATCCGCAGAATGCGAGCCTGGGCCTGAGGGTCGAGGTAGATCATCACGTTGCGGCACAGGATCAGGTCGAGCTTGGAGAAGGGGGGATCGCTGAGCAGGTCCTGGCGGGCAAACAGAATCCGGTCCCGCAGCGGCTTGCCGAGGACGTAGCGGCCATTCTCCTCGAAGAAGTAGCGCGTCAGGCGGTCGGGGTGGACGTCCTCGGCGATGCTCGCCGGAAAGCTCGCGTCTCTGGCGGTATCGACCGCGCGCTGATCGATATCGGTGGCGAAGATCTGGAACCGGGGCTCCTGGCCGGCGCGGTCGAAGGCGTCGGCCAGCATGATGGCGGCGGAGACCGCCTCCTCGCCGGTGGAGCAGCCGGCCACCCAGACGCGGATGGGATCGTCGCCGCGATGCTCCCGAATGAGGGGGCCGATCACCAGCCTGGACAACAGGTTCCAGGCTTCGGGATCGCGGAAGAACCGGGTGACGCCGATCAGCAGGTCGCCGGCCAGGCTTTCCAGTTCCGTCCGGTCGCTGCGCAGCCGTTCCAGATAGGCCTGCATGGTCTGGACCTGCGCCAGTCCCATGCGCCGACGGATGCGCCGGTTCAGGGTGGCCGGGCGGTAGCTGCTGAAGTCGTGCTCGGTCTGGCTGTGCAGCAGGCGGAGAAGCGCCTGGAAGGCGGCCGGCTCCTCGTCGCTGACCTGGTCGGCGCTCTCCGGTGCTGCGATGAACGGGTGGCCGGCATAGCGTGCCAGAAGGTCCGGCATGTCGACGATCGGCACGACGAAATCGGCCACGCCGGCCTTGATCGCGCTTTGCGGCATGCCGTCATACTCGGCGGTCTGCGGATCCTGAACCAGGGTGAGGCCGCCCGTCGCCTTGATCTCGCGCAGGCCGGCCGTCCCGTCGGAGGCGGTGCCGGTCAGCACGATGCCGACCGCGCGCTGCTGGTGTGTCTCGGCGAGCGAGCGGAAACAGTAGTCGATGGGCATGCGCACGCCGCGCTGGGTGACCGATCGCTCCAGAACCAGGGTGTGGCCGACGACCCGCAGATACTGGCTGGAGGGGATCACATAGACGGTGTTCGGGGCGATCGCCGTGTCGTTGGTTGCCGTGTGGACCGGCATCATGCTGTGGCGTTCCAGCAGCTCCGCCATCAGGCTTTCGTGGTTCGGATCGAGATGCTGGATCAGCAGGAAGGCCATCCCACTGTCCGGCGGCATCGCTTCCAGAAACTGCCGGAATGCGTGCAGGCCACCGGCGGAGGCCCCGATGGCCACCACCGGAAACGGGTGCTGTCCGCCCGACCCGTCCTCGCCGGTCTCCCGGTCTGCGATGTCCTCCGGATCGGCGGGCATGTCATCGACCTCGCTGCTGGACCTTCGGGCGCGACCGCGGCGCGGCGACGGGCGGATCGTGGCGATCTGTGGGAGTTGTAGCAAGCCGTGCTTGAACAGCACAGTGCTGCAAATCAGAATAGGAACCGCCGTCCCCTTCGCGCGTTGAGTACCGACGGAGAACCTTTTTCAGGAATCTCTTCCGATGTCTAACGAACAGGCTGAACTAAGACATCACGCCCGGGTCATGCTGTGGGACCGGGATGTCGGAGACGAGCTCTTCCGGCTGGCGAGCGATCGCGCCTTCCAGGGCGGCGCCGTCCCGGACAGCCAGCGCATGGACGCGTTCAAGCAGTTCTACCAGGCGTGGCGCGAGGGCGTGTCGACGCGCGGGGCGCCGCTGTTCACCGATGCGGCCCTGTTCAGCGCCCTTCCGGGACCGGACAACGTGCCGCGTCAGGTGCTGATGCTGGCGGATTTCGCCGGGTTCCCGCTCGACCAGGCCGCCGAGATCATGGGCATAGACCGGGCGGCGGCGGAGAAGGCGCTGGCCGTCGGCCGCAGCCTGAACCGGCTCGATCCGGCCATGGGCTGCAAGGCGCTGATCATCGAGGACGAGTTTCTGATCGCCGAGGAACTGAGCGCGCTGGCCAAGCGCGCCGGGATCGCGGAGGTCTATCTGGCCCGCACCGTCGATCAGGCGATCCAACTGGCCCAGGACCACCTGCCCGACATCATCTTCGCCGACTTCCGGCTGAAGGATGGCGAGACAGGGGTCGAGGCGATCGAGCCGCTGCGCGAGTTGACCGGCGCGCCGGTCGGCTTCGTGACCGCCTATCCTCACTCGGTGCTGAAGCACTCGGTCATCCCGCCGGACTTTCTGATCCAGAAGCCGTTCCGCCCGGAAGCGGTGACGGCCATCATCGGCCACTGGCTGGTGGAAAAGGAAATGGACTGACCGCGAAGGCTGTGGCGCCGGTGTGCCGGCGCTCAGTTCGTGAAGTTGTCCCCGAGGTCGAGATCGCTGGCATGGGTCAGGCCGATCCGCAGCAATTCGCGGATCGCGGCCGCCATCGAGGGAACACGATTCTCGAATTGCCAGTCCTTCAACTGGTCGATTTCGGAGTCCGTGAGCATCACCTGCTGCCGGACGAGACGCTTTTCTCGATGATTCTGGTTCACGTGTCCGTCCGACCTCTTGGCGTCGACGACCATCCGCTCGCCCGACGCTGCCGCTTCAGCAAGTCAGGGAAGGAAGCCAGGCTCCGTTCCCATGGGGACGATTTTGATCGGCGGAAGCCGAATGGTCAATTGTCTCGCGAGGCAGATGCCAGCAAACCTATCGGAATGATTGCATATACGTAAAATATCGGATTTCCGAACGATTGAAGAGACTTGCCGAATGGCCGGCTGATCGCTCTCAACACCGATCGGCGGCCGCCGCCCGACCGGGCAGGCGGCGGCCGGGTGGTCCGGCTTATAGGAAGACCGTGGTGATCTCCGGCACCAGCAGGATCAGCGCCAGGATCAGGAGCTGGATGCAGATGAACGGCAGGAAGCCCCGGAAGATGTCGGTCAGCGAGATATGCGCCGGCGCCACGGATTTCAGATAGAAGGCCGCGGGTCCGAAGGGTGGCGACAGGAAACTGACCTGCATGTTCACGCAGAACAGGATGCCGAACCACACTTTCACCAGGGTGACGCTGTCGAGACCGCCGGTCAGGCCGAGCTCCTCCATGGGCATCTTCAGGACGATCGGCAGGAACACCGGCATGACCAGTAGCACGATGCCGGTCCAGTCCATGAAGGCACCGAGGAACAGGAAGATGACCATCATGACCAGCAGCACGCCCATGGTCGGAAGGTCGTAGCCGAGAATCAGGTTGGCGACGTAGGTCGGTCCGCCGGCGATGGTGTAGGCGCCGGCCAGCGCGGTCGCGCCGAAGGTCACCCAGATGATGGTGCCCGTCGACTTGAACGTCCGCATGGAGGCTTCCTGCAGGAGCTGGAAGGAGAATTCGCCGCGCAGGATGATCAGGACCAGCACGGCGATCGAGCCCATGCCGGCCGCTTCGGTGATGCCGGTGATGCCGCCATAGATCGAGCCGAGCACGACCACGACGATCAGCAGCGGGGCGACGAGACCCTTGCCCTTCTCCCAGGCATCGGCGGCCCGTTCGCGACCGACGACCAGGAGCAGATAGCCGAGGCAGGCGGCCGCGATTGCCGCGGCGGTGCCGAGTGACTGGGCGTCGATCAGCGTCGTCTCGTCGTCGATCGAGCCGAGGGCGTAGAGCACGGCCCCGCGCAACACCACCAGCGCAGCGGCGCCGCCGACCATCATCGCCAGCAGGCTCAGACCCATCGTGAGCTTCTCCGTGCCGGTCATGTCGTCCGGCGACGGCTCGGGCAGGGGGGCCTGCTCTGGATGCATGCGGGTACGGATCAGGATGTAGATGATGTAGCAGCCGGCCAGGATGAAGCCCGGCAGGAAGGCGGCCTGGAACAGCGCGTGGATCGAGGTCTCGGTGATCAGCCCGTAGAAGATCAGCACGATGGACGGCGGGATCATGGTGCCGAGCGAACCCGACGCGCAAATCGTGCCGACCGCCAGGTTCTGGTCATAGCCCAGGCGCAACATCTGGGGCAGGGCGATCAGGCCGAGCAGCACAACCTCGCCGCCGATGATCCCGGACATCGCCGCCATGACGATGGCCATCACCGCGGTGACCACGGCGATGCCGCCGCGGGTACGCGACAGCCAGAGGTTCAGGGTCGAGTACATGTCGCGGGCGATGCCGGAGCGTTCCAGCAGGGTTGCCATGAAGATGAACAGCGGGACCGAGACCAGCACGTAATTGGTGGTGATACCGTAGAGCCGCTGGGCCAGGATGTTCAGCGGGCCGGTGCCGAAGGTGCCGAACAGCAGGTCCGGTCCGAACTTCAGCACCATGACCACAACGGCGAGGAAGCCGGAGGCGAAGCCGAGCGGCATGCCGATCGCCAGCAGGGCGAGCATGCCGAACAGCAGGATCAGCGAAATTGTCCCGATATCCATGACGGCGCTTCCTCAGTCGGTCCGGGTGGTCTTCGGATCGGTGCCGATGTTCGGCATGTCCAGATCGTCGGACGGATCGTGGGATTGGGGTTCCTTGTTCCAGTCGTAGATCAGGTTGGAGATCGACTGCAGCGCCAGGAACACCAGCGTGATCAGGATCAGCGGCTTGATGGTGGCCGGGATCGGCGGGTCGAAGGCGGTGCCGAAGGTCTCCCAGCGCAGGAACTTGGCCTTGGCCTCTCCGTAGCCGCCCCAGACGACGGCGAAGGCGAAGATGACGACGCAGAGCACCGACAGGGTGTCGAAGAGCTGGCGCATCCATTTCGGCGCCATGTCGTAGAGGATGAAGATGCGGATATGGCTGCGCTGCTGCAGCGCGTAGAGCCCGGCGGTCAGGTAGATGCCGCCGCCGACCCACAGGGACATCTCGTTGACCCAGAGCGTCGGGGCCAGGAAGACGTACCGCACGACCACTTCGTAGAAGATGATCGCGACGATGAAGGCAGGCGCCCACATCGCGATCCGGCTGAACCCCCACGTGAGCCAGTCCAGCGGACCGGTGCGCTCATGCTCGACCATTCCCGACTCCCTATGAACAGTATGCCGCATGCGCCGCGGCGGCTTCCGGTCGTTCTGCCGGAAGGGTGCCGGCGGGCGGCGCGATCGAGGCGTCGCCCGCCGGCTGTTGGGTCAGATACCCCGGGTCAGTTCTGCACGAGGCCGAGCTGACGCAGGTAGGCCATGTGGCTCTCGACCAGAGCCTTGGCCTCCGGCGTGGTCGCGAAGTCGACCCACGCGGCCTGGGCGGCGTTGCGGAACTTCTGCAGATCCTCGTCCGACCAGGCGTACAGCGTCACGCCCTTGGTCTTCAGGTCGGCGGCGGCCTCGGCGTTCTTCTTCTCGAAGGTCAGCGCGGTGCGCAGGGCCAGGGACTCCATCGCCACCGACATGATGCGGCGGTGATGCTCCGGCATGGCATCCCACTTCGCCTTGTTGCAGGCGAGGTGGTCGGACGGCATGGAATGGAAGCCCGGATAGTTGGCGTGCTTCACCAGATCGTACAGGCCGAGCGACTGGTTGTTCGCCAGACCCGAGGCGTCGGCGCCGTCGATGATGCCGGACTCAAGCGCGGTGAAGACCTCGGTGAAGTCCATCACGATCGGGCTGGCGCCCATGTTCTCGAAGATCTTGGTTTCCATGCCCGGCGGGGAGCGGAACTTCCAGTCCTTGAAGTCGTCGGCGTTGCGGATCGGCTTGGAAGAGGACAGGGACTCCTGGCCGTAGACCCACCAGCCGATGAGCTGCATGTCGAACTGGTTGTACAGCTCTTGGGCCGCCTCCATGCCGCCGCCGTAATACAGCCAGGAGAGCTGCTGATACGGGGTGGAGTAGCCGCCCATGATGTCGCCGACGAACTGGAAGGCCGGGTTCTTGCCGGTCTGATAGGCGCCGCTGGTCATCTCGCAGTCGAGAATACCCGTGGCCGCCGCGTCGAACGCCTCCACCGATTTCACGACCGAGGACGAGTAGAACATCTCGATCTGGATCTCGCCGTTCGACATCGTCTGCACGTTGTCGATGTACTGGGCGGCGAGCTTGCCGGAGACGGTCTCCGGCGCGTAGTGGGTCTGGATCCGCAGGCTGGTGCTCTGGGCCATCGCCGCGGTGCTGAGCCCGGCGGCGAGCAACGCAGCCGAAACCGCAGGCGCAAGTTTCGCGATCATTCTCATCAAGTCCTCCCATTGGTGCCGGTGTTCCGGCTTTTCGGTCTCGCCCGTCCGGCCAGACCCGATTTTTTCGGCGAGGATACCTGCAATGGTTTTCACCGGGGCAGAATAGCGCCTCGACCGATATCCCTCCGACTGTGTCGGGCGCTGAAAGACAGGTCAAGGCATAGGGTTTTGTATGACTGATTTGCGCTGTTTCTGACCGTCGTCGTCAGCCTGCGGACCGTGAAGCCGAGCCCGGTCGGGCCTTGCTGGACTGGCAAGGGTCGGGAGGCGGACCGGCCGCCCCAGGGGGCGGCCGGTGCAGTCTGTCAGGGGGCGCGCCTGCCCCCGCGACCCGTCAGGATCAATTCTGAACCAGGCCGAGCTGACGCAGATAGGTCATGTGGCTCTCGACCAGAGCCTTGGCCTCCGGCGTGGTCGCGAAGTCGACCCAGGCGGACTGGGCGGCGTTGCGGAACTTCTGCAGCTCCTCATCCGACCAGGCGTGCAGGGTCACACCCTTGGTCTTCAGGTCGGCCGCGGCCTCGGCGTTCTTCTTCTCGAAGGTCAGCGCGGTGCGCAGGGCCAGAGCCTCCATCGCCACCGACATGATGCGGCGGTGATGCTCCGGCATCGCGTCCCACTTCGCCTTGTTGCAGGCGAGGTGGTCGGACGGCATGGAGTGGAAGCCCGGATAGTTGGCGTGCTTCACCAGGTCGTACAGGCCGAGCGACTGGTTGTTGGCCAGGCCCGAGGCGTCGGCACCGTCGATGATGCCGGACTCAAGCGCGGTGAAGATCTCGGTGAAGTCCATCACGATCGGCTTGGCACCGAGATTCTCGAAGATCTTCGTCTCCATGCCCGGGGGCGAACGGAACTTGAAGTCCTTCAGGTCGGCGGCGTTGCGGATCGGCTTGGACGAGGCCAGGGACTCCTGGCCGTAGACCCACCAGCCCACGAGCTGCATGTCGAACTTGTTGTACAGCTCCTGGGCCGCTTCCAGGCCGCCGCCGTAATACAGCCAGGAGAGCTGCTGATAGGGGGTGGAATAGCCGCCCATGATGTCGCCGACGAACTGGAAGGCCGGGTTCTTGCCGGTCTGATACGCGCCGCCCGTCATGTCGCAGTCGAGAATGCCGGTCGCCGCCGCGTCGAAGGTCTCGACGGACTTCACGACCGAGGACGAGTAGAACATCTCGATTTGGATCTCGCCGTTCGACATCGTCTGCACGTTGTCGACATATTCGGCGGCGAGCTTGCCGGACACGGTCTCCGGCGCGTAGTGGGTCTGGATCCGCAGGCTGGTGCTCTGGGCCATCGCCGCGGTGCTGAGCCCGGCGGCCAGCAGCGCCGCCGCCACGGCGGGTCCGAGTTTCCGAATCTTGGTCATCGCGTCCTCCCTATGGGCTGCCGGAGTTCCGGCTTCTTGATCCCGCCATGTCAGGCAGGATGTATTTCATCGGCGAGCTTACCTGCATTGGTTTTCAAACGGTGCAGAATAACGCCTCACCCGACATGGGTCCGACTTTGTCGGGACCATCCCGGAAGGTCAAGTGATTGGGTGGTTGTATGATTAATTGACCCGATGCGCCGCCGTGCAGTCAGCGCTAATGGCCAAGATCCGGGCCGCAACAGGAGCGGACGGCGCGTGGCGTGCGTAACAGCCGATGGGGTGATCCAACAGATCACACCTGGTGTCGATTAGTCGTATTTCAGGCCTGAGGAAAGCGCCTGTTCCGCCCGCGGCGCGCGGCCGCGGACGGAGATCAGGGACGGCGCCTCAGCCGCACTTTGAATAACCGCAGGCGGTGCACAGGTCGCAGCCCTCCTGCTTCACCAGCGCGACGGAGCCGCAGCTCGGGCACTGTGCCGGGGCACCACCGATATTGATCACCTGCTTCACTACCTGAGGCGCCGCACTTTCCGAGTCCGGGGCCTTCAGAAAGCCGATGGCCAGCATGTGCTCCTCGATCACATCGCCGATCGCGGCCAGCAGGGAGGGGACGTAGCGGCCCTTCACCCACTGTCCGCCGCGCGGATCGAACACCGCTTTCAGCTCGTCGACCACGAAGCTGACGTCGCCGCCGCGCCGGAACACCGCGCTGATCATGCGGGTCAGGGCGACGGTCCAGGCGAAATGCTCCATGTTCTTGGAGTTGATGAAGACCTCGAACGGGCGACGGCGGCCGTCCTGCTCGATGTCGTTCACGGTGATGTAGATCGCGTGGTCGCTGTCGGCCCATTTGATCTTGTAGGTGGCCCCCGGCAGCGTCGTCGGCCGGTCCAGCGGCTGCATCAGATGGACGACCTCCGGCGACCCCTCCATGGCGGCGGGGGCCGGCTGCTCCGGCTCCTCGCGCTTGGTGGCGAGCACCGAGCCGGTGATCTGGTTCGGCCGGTAGGTGGTGCAGCCCTTGCAGCCGGTGCGGTAGGCCTCGCGATAAACGTCCTTGAACGTCTCGAAGGCGATGTCCTCCGGCACGTTGATGGTCTTGGAGATCGAGCTGTCGACGTATTTCTGCACGGCCGCCTGCATCACCACATGGTCGTGCGGGGTCAGGCTCTGGGCATCGACGAAGGCGTCGGTCAGCTCCGCCGTCTCGCCCTTCAGGCGCCGGTACAGGCGGTAGGCGAAGTCGCTCACCTCCTCCACCTTCTTGGAGCCGTCCGGCATCAGGACGGTGCGGTCGTAGGTGAAGCTGAACACCGGTTCCAGCCCGCTGGACACGTTGTCGGCCAGCAGGGAGATGGTGCCGGTCGGCGCGATGGAGGTGACCAGGGCGTTGCGGATGCCGTGCTTGGCGATCCCGGCCTTCAGGTCGTCGTCCAGTTCCGAGATGCTCTCGCCGGCCAGATAGGCGTCGCGGTCGAACAGCGGAAAGGCGCCCTTCTCCGCGGCGAGGTCGATGGAGGCCTGGTAGGCGTGGCGGCGCACCGCGTCCATCCACTGCTCCACCGCCGCGACCGCCTCCGGTGAGCCGTAGCGCAGGCCGCACATGATCAGCGCGTCGGCCAACCCGGTGACGCCCAGGCCGATCCGCCGCTTGGCCAGCGCTTCGGCGCGCTGCTGCTCCAGCGGGAACAGGGAGACGTCGACCACGTTGTCCATCATCCGCACGGCGAGCGGCACCGCCTCGGCCAGCGCGTCTTCGTCCAGGCGGGCATCAGGCTCGAACGGGTGGCGCACGAAGGTCGCCAGGTTCATCGAGCCGAGCAGGCAGGCGCCATAGGGCGGCAGCGGCTGCTCGCCGCAGGGGTTGGTGGCGGCGATGGTCTCACAATAGTGCAGGTTGTTGCGCTGGTTGATCCGGTCGATGAAGATCACGCCCGGCTCGGCCACGTCATAGGTCGCGGTCATGATCCGGTCCCACAGGTCGCGGGCGCGGATCGTGCGGTAGACGGTGCCGTCGAATTTCAGATCCCAGTCGCCGTCGGTCTCCACGGCCTGCATGAAGGCGTCGGTGACCAGGACCGAGAGGTTGAACATGCGCAGCCGCACGGGGTCGCGCTTCACCTCGACGAAGGCCTCAATGTCCGGATGGTCGGAGCGCAGGGTCGCCATCATGGCACCCCGGCGGGAGCCGGCGCTCATGATGGTGCGGCACATGGCGTCCCAGACATCCATGAAGGACAGCGGGCCCGAGGCGTCGGCGCCCACCCCCTTCACCGGCGCGCCTTTCGGCCGGATCGTGGAGAAGTCGTAGCCGATGCCGCCGCCCTGCTGCATGGTCAGGGCCGCTTCCTTCAGCGCGTCGAAGATGCCGGCCATGCTGTCGGGGACGGTGCCCATGACGAAGCAGTTGAACAGGGTGACCTGGCGCCCGGTGCCCGCACCGGCGACGATCCGGCCGGCGGGCAGGAAGCGGAAGCCCTCCAGCACCTCGCGGAACTTCGCCGACCACTGGGCACGCTCGCGCGGCTTCTCGGCCTGCGCCAGGGCGTTCGCGACCCGTGTCCAGGTGTCCTCCATCGTCGCATCGATGGCGGATCCGCCCTGTTTCAGGCGGTACTTCATGTCCCAGATCTGCGTACTGATCGGCGCGAGATCGTTCATCGAATCCTACATGTAGTGGTTCTGACGCAAGCTCATCAGTCTATCTCGATAGTGTCCGGCAGACAAGAATTCCGGCAGGCGTACCGGCCCGGCCGCTCTGCGTTATGGCGTTCTTAACAATTGGGGCGTAGCACGTTCTGTTAAACAAGAATCTGAGGGGGGAGGCCGACAGTCGGCCCGGCAACGCACGTGTCACGGGAACCAGGCAAGCCAGATCAGGCACGCCCGAGATCGCTCGACGCCGACCGTCCGCTCGGCGGAGGCGTTTCCCTGGGCGCGGTCGCGCTTGTCCTCCTGCTCACCCTCCTCGGCGTCGCCGGCTCGATCCTCGGCGCCCTGCGCCTCGCGGAATACAGCCACCGCACCTGGATGGAACGCGGTCGCAGCCAGGCGCTCGATCTGTCCACCGCCGTCGACGGCGCACTGCTGCAGCTCGAGGCCCAGATCCGCGCGCTGGCCACGCTGTTCTACAGTTCGGAGTTCGTGGATGCCGGTGAACTCGCCAGTGCGGAGGCCGGTCTTTACTCCGAGGGGCTGAGCGTGACCCTGTCTGGCCTCGCCTTCGCCGCGATCATCGACGACAGCGAACGGGCCGATCACGAGGAACGCCACAGCACTCGGTTGACCGTGCCGGGCCGTCTGGACAAGCCCGCACCCCCGGCGGCCAGTCATTTCCCGGTGCTGCTCGCGAGCCGCAGCCACTCCCAGTTCCATCGCGGCGCCGACCTTGCGGCGATCGCCCCGCTGCGCTCCATGGCGCTATCGGCCGCCCGGCTGGATCGAAGCGTGGTGATGAGCCCGACATTCGTGATCGACGACCGCCGGCTCATTGCCTTCGCGGTCGCCGCCCCGAACGGTGTCACCCAGGGTCTCCTGGTCGGCTTCCTGGAGGTCGACGAGCTGTTCGAGCGGATGATCCGCTGGGAACTGCCGGGCCTGTCGATGCGGCTGCTGGAGTATCCGGGCAGTTGGGAGTTCGACACCGAACCGCAAATCGTCCGCGGCGTGACCGAGCCGCCGCGCGAGGCGGTCGTCACCTTCGAGCACCGGTTCACCCATGGCGAGGCCCGCTGGAACCTGCAGTGGAGCCTGCTGCCGAGTTTCGACGGCGGGGTGGACACGGTGCCGGCCCTCATGCTGGGGATCGGCGGCTCGATGCTGAGCCTGCTGGTCGGACTGGCGGTCTGCCTGCTGATCTACCAGAACGCCCTAATCCGCCGCCGGGTCGACGAGCGCACCTCGGAATTGAGCGACGCCCTGAACCGGGCGGAGGCCGGCAACCAGGCGAAGACGAACTTCCTGGCGGTGATAGGCCATGAGCTGCGCACGCCGCTGAACGCGGTCATCGGGTTCGCCGACCTGCTGGAACACCAGCAGCCGACGGAGTCCGCCCGCAGCTATGTCCGGTTCGTCCAGGGCGGGGGGCGCCATCTGCTGCGTCTGGTCACCGCCCTGCTGGAGGTCGCCCAGGCCGAGAGCGGCGGGCTGATCCTCGAGGAGTCCGAGATCGACGTGAAGGCGATGCTGGAGGAAGCGGTCCGGTCGGTCGAGGGTGCCATGATGGCGCCGGAGAGCGGGATCTGCGTCGAACTTTCCGAAGAACTCCCGTCGATCCGGGGCGATCGCGAGAGGCTGCTGCTGGTGGTGATCAACCTCGTGCTCAACGCGATCCGTGCCGCCGGCGACCAGGGGACGGTGGCGTTGGCGGCCGAGCGCCGCCAGGAGGACGGGGGTGTCCGCATCCGTGTCTCGGACACCGGTCCCGGCATGACCGAGGGCCAGGTCCAGGCCTCGTTGCAACTGTTCGAACAGGTGGAGAGCCCGATGAACCGGCGCCATGAGGGTCTCGGCATCGGTCTGCCGCTCTGCCGGCACCTGGTCCATCTGCATGGCGGCAGCCTGGAGATCGATACCCGCCCCGGCGAGGGCACGACGGTGACGGTGGACCTGCCGCACCACCGCATCGTGACGTCCTGAGCCGCGGCCTCAACTCGCCACGGCCATGAACCAGCCGGCCACGGTGACGCGGGCGGTGGCGAACAGATACTTGGAATACTCGTTGGCGAGGAGCGCCAGGGTTCCGGGGTACCGGTACCAGTGGTCAAGCCGGACATCCGGCGGGATCACCGCGTGGGGGGTGATCCGGACGTCGGGCATGGCATGGGCGAACTCCAGCATCGCCCGAGGCATGTGGTAGTTCGAGGTCACCAGCAGCATCGATTCCCGGTCGCCGACCGCCATCCAGATCGCGGATTCCCGGGCATTTCCGATGGTGTCGCTGGCGCCGTGCCCGAGCACCAGACAGCAGTCGATCAGCTTGTCCGGCAGGCGGGTGTCGCCGTCGTCCAGCAGAGAGCGGATGCCCTTGCCGTCGACCCGCTCGTCCACGCCGCTGACGAACAGCACCGGCGCCGCCCCCGCCTCGAGCAGGGCGACCCCTTCATCCACGCGGCGGCTGCCACCGGTCAGCACCACCACCGCATCGGCCTTCTGCGGCTGCGCCTCGGCGGCGCGGGGCAGCCGGTCGACGAACCGCACCAGGCCCACGGTCCACACGACGAAAAGCGCGATGATGGCCAGCAGGGCCAGCCATCCGAGGCCCCCCAAGCGTCTTTCCTGCGCGCGGGCGCTGCGAAAACGATTGCGTCGTGCCATTTCAGGCCATCCTGGCGAGGGCTGTCTGAACCGACACGCGCGCGGTCGCCATGGCGATCGCAGCGGTGACGGGGGGAAGAAGGATGAGGGCGAGCCATTCGGTCCAGCCGATGCGCACCAGCGCGGTGATGCTGGAGACGCCGATCTCCGCCGCTTCGCCGGACCACTGACCGACGCCGATCTGCAGGCCGATGATGCTGGCCACGGCGAGCAGGGCGCCGGCGATGCCGCCATAGAGGGCGAGGCGCCCGGCATGCCACTGGAACTGGCGGGCGATGTAGCGGTCGGGCGCGCCGATCAGGTTCAGGATCTCGATCTCCTCGCGGTGTACCGACAGGCCGGTGCGCACCGCGAAGATCACCGCCAGCACGGCGGCGAGCAGCACCACGACGAGGATCGCGGTGCCGGCGATCGCCACCGAATTGCCCAGCGCCCGGGCCTCGGCCAGCCAGCGGCCGTGATCGTCCAGGGTGGTGCCCGGTGCCGCGTTGTCGAGGCGGGTGGCGAGGCTGTCGAGATCGACGTCCTGGCCGCGGTCGAGCCGCAGGTCGACCAGCAGGGGCAGCGGCAGGGTTTCGGCCAGCTCGGCGCCGAGCCAGGGGGCGAGCAGGGCGGCCGACTGTTTCGGCGGCATCGGCTCGACCGAGGCGATGCCCGGGGTCACACCCAGCAGGCGCAGGACCGAGTCCAGCCGCTCCTGCTGGCTGAGCCCGTCCACCGGCGGGATCTGCACCGTGGCCGCGCCGGACAGCCGCTCGTCCCAGTCGGCCACGAAGCCGCGGGCGGCCAGCGCACCGACCGTCGCCAGGGCCGCCAGATAGACCATGACGGCGAGCAGGCCGGGCAGGAAGCGGGTGGAGGAATCCCGGCCGAGCGCCAGGTCGGAATGGCCGATCATCGCGGGTCTGCCACCGAGGAGTGCGGCGTGCTGGCCCGCGGCGGCGGACGACGCAGCAGGCTGGACGGTGCGCGTCGGGTGATCCGCGCATCCTCCAGATGCAGGCGGGGGTGGTCGAACCGGTCGACTAGGCTCTCGTTATGGGTCGCGATGATCACCGTCGTGCCCATCTTGTGCAGCTCTTCGAACAGATAGAGCAGGCGCACGGCGATCCGGTCGTCGACGTTGCCGGTCGGCTCGTCGGCGAGCAGCAGGGACGGGCGGCCTATCACGGCGCGGGCGATGGCGATGCGCTGCTGCTGGCCGCCGGACAGGGTGGCGGGCAGGGCGTCGAGATGGCCCGACAGCCCGACCCAGGCCAGCAGCTCCGGCACATGCTCGCGGATCAGCGACTCACGGGTTCCGGCGATGCGCAGGGGCAGGGCGACATTGTCGAGGGCGGAGAGGTGGGGCAGCAGGCGGAAGTCCTGGAACACCACGCCGATGCGGCGGCGGAAGGCGGGGCGTTCCTTGCGCGTCACCTTGGCGATGTCGCGCCCGAACATGCTGACCTGGCCGGAGACCGGGCGGGTGGCGAGATACATCAGCCGCAGCAGGGTCGATTTGCCCGCGCCGCTGGCGCCGGTCAGGAAGTGGAACGACCCCGGCTCCAGGTCGAAGGACACGTCGCGCAGGATGACGGGGCCTCCGTCATAGCGCATGAAGACGTTCTCAAAGCGAACCACCGCGTCCCTCTGTCACCCGACAGTCTGAAAGAGCGGGGAGTGTGACCCAAGGCCGTGGCGAAAGAAAGGCGTTGCCAAGGTCTTATCCGACCCGGGCAACGCCTGGTTTGGATCGAGGCGGAGCGGTCAGAGCCGGGCGCCGGCCCGCTGGCGTCCGCCGGAAGCGCCGCCCTTGCTGTCCTCGTCGAACAGCGAGGCGAGCTGCTCCATCATCGTGCCGCCGAGCTGCTCGGCATCGACGATGGTCACCGCGCGCCGGTAATAGCGGGTCACGTCATGGCCGATACCGATGGCCACCAGCTCCACCGGAGAGCGCGACTCGATATACTTGATGACATCGCGCAGGTGCTTCTCCAGGTAGTTGCCCGGGTTCACCGAAAGCGTGCTGTCATCCACCGGCGCGCCGTCGGAGATCACCATGAGGATGCGGCGCTCCTCCGGCCGGGCGATGATGCGGTTATGCGCCCACATCAGGGCCTCGCCGTCGATGTTCTCCTTCAGGATGCCCTCGCGCAGCATCAGGCCGAGCGACTTGCGGGCCCGGCGCCAGGGGGCGTCGGCCGACTTGTAGATGATGTGCCGCAGGTCGTTCAGACGGCCCGGTCCCTGGGGCTTGCCCGAGGAGATCCAGCGCTCGCGCGCCGAGCCGCCCTTCCAGGCGCGGGTGGTGAAGCCGAGGATCTCGACCTTCACGCCGCAGCGCTCCAGGGTGCGGGCCAGGATGTCGGCGGCGATCGCCGCGATGGTGATCGGCCGGCCGCGCATGGAGCCGGAATTGTCGATCAGCAGGGTGACCACCGTATCCCGGAAGTCCGTGTCCTTCTCCATCTTGTAGGACAGCGGATAGAGCGGGGCGGTGACTACGCGGGACAGGCGGCCGGCATCCAGCACGCCCTCGTCCAGGTCGAAGTCCCAGGACCGGTTCTGCTGCGCCATCAGGCGGCGCTGCAGGCGGTTGGCCAGCTTGCCGATCACGCCCTGCAGGTGGCTGAGCTGCTGGTCGAGCAGCGCGCGCAGGCGGGTCAGCTCGTCGGCGTCGCACAGGGTGTCGGCCTGCACCACCTCGTCATACTCGGTGGTGTAGGCACGGTAGGATTGGTCCTGCCAGTTGCGGCCGTCCATGTTCGGATGCATGGGCGAGCCCGGATTGGCCGGTTCCTCATCGCCGGAGCCCGGCTCGAGGTCCATCTCCTCGGCATCCTCGCCTTCGGCGCTCTCGTCGCCGGCCTGCATGTCCGACGGGATGCTCTCGCTCTCGTCGCCGTCCTCGGTGGTGCCGCGGGTGCCGCCGTCGCTGGTCTCGTCGACGTCGCCGCCCTCGTCCTCGCCCTCGGCTTCGCTCGGGTCGTCATCGGCCACGCCCTCGTCGCCGACATCCAGGTCGAGATCGGTGATGAGCTGGCGGGCCAGCTTGGCGAAGGCGCTCTGGTCCTCGACATGCTTGACCAGGTCGGTCAGGTCGGCGCCGGCCTTGGACTGCACCCAGGGTCGCCACAGGTCGATCACCCGCTGGGCGCATTCCGGCGGCGCCTCGCCGGTCATCGACTCCCGCGCCATCAGGCGCATGACGTCGACCAGCGACACATCGTCCTTCTCGGCCCGGTCCAGGCCCTTGCGCTGGAAGCTGTCGTCAAGCATGGCGGACAGGTTGTGGGCCACCCCGTCCATCCGCCGCGCGCCGATCGCCTCGACCCGGGCCTGCTCCATCGCCTCGAAGATCTCGCGCGCCGCCTGGCCCTGGGGGGCGTAGCGGGCATGGACTTCGTCGTTATGGTGCTTCAGGCGCAGGGCCATGGAATCCGCCTCGCCGCGCAGTCGGGCCAGCGCGGCGGGATCCATGTCCTTGGGCGGCGAGGGCAGGCGGGCACGGGTGCCCGCCGCCGTCGCATGTTCGGCGCCGTAGGTGACCTCGAGTTCGATCTCCCCCGACATCGCCCGCAGGCAGGCGGCGGTGGACCGCTTGAAGTCCTCGAACGCCGGATCGTCGGGCGCGCGGTTGCTCCTCATGGATGTCCTCGCTGGCTGACTTACTCGGCCGCCTTGATGCCGAGCTCGGTGATCTCGTCACCGAAGCAGCGCTGGTAGTATTCCGCCACGATCGTCCGCTCGACCTCGTCGCACTTGTTGAGGAAGGTCAGACGGAAGGCCAGGTTCACGTCGCCGCCGAAGATGTCGGCATTCTCGGCCCAGGTGATCACCGTACGGGGCGACATGACCGTGGAGATGTCGCCGGCGATGAAGCCCGCGCGGGTCAGGTCGGCGCAGGCCACCATCTTGGAGATGATCTGCTTGCCCTCGTCGGTGGCGTAGGTCGGGCTCTTGGCGAGCACGATGTTCACCTCGGCGTCGTGCGGCAGGTAGTTCAGGGTCGTGACGATGTTCCAGCGGTCCATCTGGCCCTGGTTGATCTGCTGGGTGCCGTGATAGAGGCCCGTCGTGTCGCCGAGACCGACCGTGTTGGCGGTCGAGAACAGGCGGAAATACGGGTTCGGCGTGATCACCTTGTTGGTGTCCAGCAGGGTCAGGCGGCCGTCGACTTCCAGAATACGCTGGATGACGAACATCACGTCGGCGCGGCCGGCGTCGTACTCGTCGAACACCAGGGCGACCGGGTTCTGCAGCGCCCAGGGAAGGATGCCCTCGCGGAACTCCGTCACCTGCTTGCCGTCGCGCAGCACGATCGCGTCCTTGCCGATCAGGTCGATGCGGCTGACATGGCTGTCCAGGTTGACGCGGATGCAGGGCCAGTTGAGGCGCGCCGCCACCTGCTCGATATGGGTCGACTTGCCGGTACCGTGGTAGCCCTGGATCATGACGCGGCGGTTGCGCGCGAAGCCGGCGAGAATGGCCAGCGTGGTGTCATGGTCGAACAGGTAGGAGTCGTCCTTCGCGGGGACGTACTCGCTCGGCTCGCTGAAGGCCGGCAGTTCGAGGTCGATATCGAGGCCGAACACCTCCCGCGCCGAGACCTTCATGTCCGGCTGGAGGAGCGGGTGGGCGGGCTTACGCTCGATGACGCTGTCGTTCGTCATGGACGAGATCCTGTCTCTCGGGAGTGGGGAGCCGATGCTCCACAGAAGGGATACCGTAGCTCTATGAGCCTTAACTTAGAAACCGACGCAAAGTCGTATAGGCCTCGTTGATACTTTTCAACCGTTCCTCCGCCGCCTTGTCGCCGCCATTGGCGTCGGGATGGTGTTTTTTGACCAGTTCTTTGTAGCGGGCCTTGAGCCGCTCCAGGGTGAAGGGCGGTTCCAGCCCGAGAACGGCGGCTGCCTTGCCTTCGGCGGTGTCGGCCGGCTGCCGGCGGCGGGTCTCCCCGCCCTCCTCGTCGTCGTCCATGAAGCCGAACGGATCGTTGACCCGGCGGCGCGGCCCCTGGCCCGGCTTCATGGTGCCGAACGGCCAGGACGGGCGGTTCCAGGTCGTGGAGCGGCGGATATCCTCCTCGACCTCGTTATCGCTCATGCCGTCGTAGTAGTTCCAGGCCTTGTTGTACTCGCGCACATGGTCGAGGCAGAACCAGTAATAGTCATTCAGCCGGTTGCGGGCCTTGGGCGCGCGATGGGTTCCCTCCTCGCCGCAGCCCGGATGGTCGCAGACCCGCACTGCCGGTTTGCGCGGTGCGAAATCCTCCAGGAAAGAGTCTGGATTGGCCTTCGGCATTGGTGTGCCCATCTGCTCCATAGGCGTGTAACAAGACCGGATCTCCGACCCTAGCGCGCCCGAAAGGAAAGTCCATACATGACCATCGCCGAAACCATGCACGACAAGCTGCAAAACGCCTTTGCACCGACCGCCCTGGAGATCGTCGACGAATCCCACCTCCACGCCGGTCATATGGGGGCCAGGCCCGAAGGGGAAACCCATTTCCGGGTCACGATCGTGTCCGCCGCCTTCGCCGGGGCCAGTCGGGTGCAGCGTCACCGTCTGGTGCACGAGGTGCTGGCCGCCGAGCTGCGCGAGCGGGTGCACGCCCTCGCCCTGGTCCTGCGTACTCCGGAAGAAGCGAGGTGAGCAACCGAAAATAGTTATGTGAGAAAAATAACGTTTAATGGTTGCGAAATATAGAGAGCCATGCCATTGCTATATTGCACTTAGAAATTGCATGCAATTTGCGCGTTCCACGAGCGTAGAGTTCGCTTTGTCATCCGAGACCGACAAGACCTCGATCCTGGAAAGCCGGAATGTGACGGTCGGCAACAAGCGGACCAGCATGCGGCTTGAGCCCCAGATGTGGGACTCGCTGGAGAAGATCGCCAGGACCGAAGGGGTCACCATCAACAGCCTGTGCACGCAGATCGACCTGCGGCGCGGCTCGGTCGGCCTGACCTCGGCGACCCGGGTCTTCATCATCAGCTATTACCGCCATCTGGTGCGCCAGCACGAGATCGAGCGGGGGCTGCACGGGCCGGGCCTGGTGCCCCGGATCGACGGGCTGAAGGGCGCGTCGCTCGCCCGCTGGGTGCTGGACACCGTGGTGCCGGCCCACGAACTGAGCCGGGCCGGGCGGCACCGGGGATAGGCGTCAGTTCGTCGCGGCGTGCTTCTCGATCGCGGCGGCGAGCTGGTCGCGCTCCTCGCACTCGGCGGCGGGGCAGAGTTCGGTGATGCGGTCGAGCAGGTCCCGGGCGAGCTGCGGCTCGCCGGTCTGCAGGTAGAGTTCGCCCAGATACTCCATCGCCTTCAGGTGCTCCGGGTCGAGACGCAGGGCGTTGAAGTAGTATTCCCGCGCCTCGTCGAACTTGCCGAGCTTGCGGGTGGCGAAGCCCAGATAGTTCCAGCCGTCCGGGTTCTTCGGATTGCGCTTCAGCGCGGCGTGGAGCAGGGGCTCGGCCTCGGCGAACTCCTCGGCCCAGACCAGGGCGATCGCCCGTTCCAGTTCCGGATCCTCCATCATGGTCGGCTGATCGGTCGGCGACGGGGCCATGGCAGCGACCGGGAAACCGACGGACGGGGCCGCCAGGGCGAGCAGGGCGATCATCGAGGCCCGCAGGAGAGTGGAACGCATGGTCGAACCTGTTGCTGTGAGCGCGGGGGGTGGCGCCGGTCTAGTTCGGCAGGGCCTTCTCGATCGTCTCGATCGCGCGCGGATCGGTGGGCGACACCCGGGTCGGGATCGCCGCCACGAACTGCCCGTCCGGGCCGATCAGGTATTTGTGGAAGTTCCAGCCCGGCACCTTGTCCGGTCCGCCCGCCTCCGCCGCCCAGCGGTAGAACGGATGGGCCCCGGCGCCGACCACCACCTGCTTCTCGGTCATCGGGAAGTCGACGGAGAAATTGGTCTCGCAGAACGCCTTGATCTCCGCCTCGGTCCCCGGCTCCTGGCCGCCGAAATCGTTGGACGGCACGCCGAGCACCACGAGCCCGCGGTCGCGGTAGGTCTCCCACACGCTCTGCAGCGCGTCGTATTGCGGGGTGAAGCCGCAGCGCGAGGCGGTGTTCACCACCAGCACCGCCTTGCCGGCGAAATCCGCCATCGACATCGGCGCGCCGTCGATCGAGGTGAAGCTGAACTGGTGGGCGGGGCCGGTTCCGGCGGGTTGGGGCGTGGCGCCCTGGGCGGTCGTGTCGGTTCCCATCAGGGCGGCTCCCGTCAGCATGGCCAGCGCCGCGAGGGCGCGCGTCAGAGGTCTAAGCATAGCGCTGCTCCTTCCACGGGTCGCCCAGCATGTGATAGCCGCGCGACTCCCAGAACCCCTTTACGTCATGCTCGACGAAACGGATCGACCGGATCCACTTGGCGCTCTTCCAGAAATACAGGGCGGGGACGACCAGCCGCACCGGCCCGCCATGCTCGCGGGTCAGGGGGGCGCCGTTCCAGTGGGTGGCGATCAGGCTGTCCGGCTCATGCAGGTACTCGACCGGCAGGTTGGTGGTGTAGCCGTCGAAGGACTTGATCAGCACGAACTTCGCCGCGTCGCGCGGCCGCACCTCGGCGATCAGGTCGCGGGTCGCCACGCCGGCGAAGGTGTCGCCCAGTCGGGACCAGGAGGTGACGCAGTGGATGTCGACCGTGCGTTCGCTGCGCGGGATCAGCGACAGCTCGCGGTAGTCGAAGGTGGTCGGCACGTCGACCAGCCCCTCCACCCGCAGCGTCCAGTCCTTGGCCGGGATGTTCGGGTGGGTGCCAAGATCCAGCACCGGCCAGTCGCGCACCAGGTGCTGGCCGCGCGGCAGCCTTCCGGACGGCGCGTCGGGCTTGCCGAACTGCTTGTTCTCCCTGGCCCAGCGCTCCTTCTCGGAGACCAGCTTGGCGCGTTTGGCGGCGATGCGGGCGTCGTCACTCATGGCGCAGAATATGGATCAATCCGGCCGCCCGGTCACCGGGGCGCCACGAAAACGTGATGGACTGAAATACGAACGGCCCGCCTCGCGGGGAGACGGGCCGCCAGACGGTCGCGCGGACCGCCGCTCAATACATGTGCTGGCCGCCGTTGATGGACAGGGTGGAGCCGGTGATGAAGCCGCCCTCGTCGGCGGTGAGGAACACCACGCCGCGGGCGATCTCCGAGGCGTCGCCGAGACGGCCGACGGGGATGCGCGCCTTGATCTTGTCGAGCACGTCGCCCGGCACGGCCGCGACCATGTCGGTGTCGATATAGCCCGGCGCGATGGCGTTGACGGTGATGCCGGCCCGTGCGCCCTCCTGGGCCAGCGCCTTGGTGAAGCCGTGGATGCCGGACTTGGCGGCAGCGTAGTTGACCTGGCCGTACTGGCCGGCCTGGCCGTTGATCGAGCCGATGTTCACGATCCGGCCGAAATTCCGCGCCCGCATGCCCTCGATCACGTTGCGGCACATGTTGAAGCAGGAGCCGAGGTTGGTGTCGATCACCGCCTGCCAGGCGTCGTGGCTCATCTTGTGGATCGTGCCGTCGCGGGTGATGCCGGCGTTGTTCACCAGGATGTCGACCGGGCCGACCTCCTTCTCCACCTGGGCGATGCCGTCCTTGCAGGCCTCGAAGTCGGAGACGTCCCACTTGAAGGCCGGGATGCCGGTGCGCGACGTGAAGGCCTTCGCCCGCTCGTCATTGCCGCCGTAATTCGCGGCGACCTTGCAGCCGGCGTCCCTCAGCGCGACGCAGATCGCCTCGCCGATGCCGCGGGTTCCGCCGGTAACCAGTGCTACACGTGCCATGCTGTCCCTCCCTGTCCTGTCCTGTTCGGTCCTCGCGGCATTGAGCGGCCGCGTTGGCTTTTGTGAGCGTTGACGGGCGCACCCCGTCCGTCAACGCCGTTGGTTCATCATGGTTGCACGGCGGCGCGGTTCCGTCCCGCCCCGCGTGCCGGTCCCTGGGAGGTCAGTCGCGCTCCACGCACATGGCGACACCCATGCCGCCGCCGATGCACAGGGTGGCGAGGCCCTTCTTGGCGTCGCGCTTCTGCATCTCGTGCAGCAGGGTGACCAGCACCCGGGCGCCGGACGCGCCGATCGGGTGGCCGAGCGCGATGGCGCCGCCGTTCACGTTGACCTTAGACGTATCCCAGGCCAGGCCCTTGTTCACCGCGCAGGCCTGGGCGGCGAAGGCCTCGTTGGCTTCCACCAGGTCGAGCTGGTCCTTCGACCAGCCGGCCTTCTCCAGGGCGCGCTGGCTGGCCGGGATCGGGCCAGTGCCCATGATCGCCGGATCCACACCGGCGGTGGCCCAGGACACGATGCGGGCGAGCGGGGTGACGCCGCGCTTCGACGCGTTCGCCGCCGACATCAGCACCAGGGCGGCCGCCCCGTCATTGATGCCCGAGGCGTTGCCGGCGGTCACGGTGCCGCCGTCGCGCTGGAAGGCCGGGCGCAGCTTGGCGAGCGTCTCGGCGGTGGTGTCGGGCTTCGGATGCTCGTCGGTATCGACCACGGTCTCGCCCTTGCGGGACTTGATGGTGACCGGGGCGATCTCGTCCTTGAACCGGCCCGAGGCCATGGCGGCACCGGCCTTCTGCTGGCTGGCCAGCGCGAAGGCGTCCTGCTCGTCGCGGGTAATTTGAAACTTCTCGGCGACGTTCTCGGCGGTGTTGCCCATGTGGTAGCCGTTGAAGGCGTCCCACAGCCCGTCCTTGATCATGGTGTCGATCAGCGACAGGTCGCCCATGCGCTGGCCGGCGCGCAGGTACTGGGCGTGCGGCGCCTGGCTCATGCTCTCCTGGCCGCCGCAGACCATGACCTCGGCGTCGCCGAGCTTGATCGCCTGGTAGCCGAGCGCCACGGTGCGCAGGCCCGAGCCGCAGAGCTGGTTGATGCCATAGGCGGTGCGTTCCACCGGGATGCCGGCGCCGATGGCGGCCTGGCGGGCCGGGTTCTGGCCGGCGGCGGCGGTGAGGATCTGGCCCATCACCACCTCGTCGACCTCGCCGGCCTCGGTCTTGGCCCGCTCCAGCGCGGCGCGGATGGCGACCTCGCCCAGATAGCTGGCGGCGACGCTGCTCAGGCTTCCGTTGAATGCGCCGACCGGGGTACGGGCGGCTCCGGCGATCACGACCTCGGTCATCGGGTCTCTCCTCCTGGATCGTCTCTTACGAGTTCTGCTCTGTCAGTCGTCCGTCTCGGACTGGTGCGCGCCCGCGAGCCTTGGGCCGCGGCGCGGGGAATATCACAGACCGGGCCGTCCTGGCCCGTACGTTAAACATAAGCGCGGGGGGAAGGTGCCACAACCACGAGGGGTGTGGGGTTGATGTGGATCAAGGGGAGTGAGCCAGATAGTCTTCTCCTCCAGGCGCCAGAAACACACGTTGCTCTATCGACTGGAAATTGAATAATATGTCAGCTTGCGTGATGCGCTAAGCTGGCAAAGCTGCGACTGATCAAGTCTTCGAATTTTGATGTTTTAGACAGATAAATCAATCCTAAATACGACTGCAGTTTGTCTTCAAGAGGGGGGGCGGCATGCCGGGGTTAGATAGATCGATAATTCGGGCAATCGACCACGATAGCGTTATCGCTCATTTGAAGTCCGATATCCGTAGCGACTTCATCCTAGCTCCGCACTACAACGCAGTAATTAACCGATCAGGCGACGATTTATGGGAGCAACTCAAGCAACAACTTGCTGCGGGAACCTACCAACCGGAACTTCCGGTCACAATGAGCGTGCCGAAGGAGCGCTTTTTCACTCGGCCGGGTAGTATACTTCGCCCTGCAGACCGGTTCCTCTATCAGGCGCTTGTTGACCACGTTATGGACGAGTTGGAGGAGAGCCTGGATCGGCAGAGATCTTTCAGTCATATCCCGTCGGATGACGAAGGACAGATGTTCGAGCCAAATCACGTATCCTGGGAGCATTTCCAGGACCGGATCGCTGAGATTTGCGACCATAGTTCTTTCATCTTAAAGGCTGATATTTCTCACTATTTCGAGCGGCTGCCACAGCATCATTTAGTTAATTTGATGACGGCGGCAGGGTGTGTGCCAGAAGTAGTCAACCTACTCGAGGAGATGATGCTGGCTTTCAGGGAAAGGAATTCCTTCGGTATTATCCAGGGAGTTTACCCTTCTGATGCGCTTGGCAACTTCTTCTTGAGTGATTTTGACGCGTATTGCGAACTCGTGGGTATCCTGTCGGCACGTTACGTTGACGATATTTATATGGGGTTTGCGTCTGAATCGGAGGCTCGCCAAGGTCTCGCTGAATTGATCGAGACGCTGAGAAAGGATGGCCTTCACTTAAATGAGTATAAGTCGAGAATCCTGAGGGCGGAGGATGTGATACAAGAGGAAACGGCTATCGATCGTCTATTTGATGAGATTCGTGGAGAAGTCGAGGACGATGAGGCGTATAGGCGTGCTAGCCCATATGCTTTTGAAGTGGAATGGGAGGAGCATGAGGAGTCCGAAGATGGGGAAACTGAAAGTGAAATTGGAAATGCCGCGGTCGAACGTCTCATGGAGAATATCGGACATTATCCCGATCATGAAGACCAAATAGAGAGGTTTTGTTTACCAATTTTGCGCTCTGCAGCCTCTGACTCGGCTGTCGAATATGTTCTGGAGAGATTGAAAGAGAAACCGCATCTTACGCGTCTTTACTTCTCTTATATCTCCACATTTGTTCGCGCGAATGTGGATGTGGTCGAGGCACTGGAAGGACTTGTCGCTGACGAAACAGTGTCAGATTACCAAAGGATGTTCCTACTCGCAGTTCTGATCCAAGCGCGAACCGTTGAACGGTCGACGATAAACACTGCAATTCAGTGGCTACACAACCCGCGAGTCGCTAAGGAGACGCGGGCAATGGCTGCCATTTTTGCAGCCAAGCACGGCGTCGCAGTCCAGAAACGGGCGGTCCGAACGTCATACGAGGGTGAGCAGTCGGAGTATGTTCGCAGCGCCATACTTTATGCATCAAGATATCTGAGTTTAGCGGAAAAGAAAACCTGCAAAAGAGCCTGGGGTGGTCATAACTCCATCAATACGATGATCGCGAAAGCTATTTGATATAATATTTTATCTTACGAGATATTACAAATTACTGATAAAAAATTGATTTGTAAAGGTTCTATACTGGATCACTTTTCTCAACGGCGTAATTAAACTCCGCTGAGGTGCAAGGTCTGGAATTTAAGTCGATCGGAAAAGCCCTGCGACGGCCCTTCTTAATTAGTCTGATTCAACTGAATTGCGCCGCTATCTGGGCCTGCCGCGCGACCGGGGGGCGATGCAGGGCGAGCGGCTGTTCGCCCGCAGCGCGCTCGACCTGCCGAGCCTGATCGCCGGGTGGCTCGGCTGGGACCCGGCGACCCTGCACGAGAAGCGCTACCCGCCCGACTGGCTCGGCGCCGTGCCGCACAGCCACCGGGCGGAGGACGACGCGCTCGGCTATGCCTACCTGCTGCTGCGGGTGCTGGCGATGCCGGTGGCGGCGGGACCGGCCCGGCCGGCGGGTCGGCCTGGAAAGCGGTGAGGCGCGCGGCTAGGCGTCCTTCGCGGACCACCGCCCCGCCCCGCTGACGAACAGGGCGAAGACGATGCCGTAGAGGAAGCTGTGGCCCAGCACGCCCTCGTTCATCGAGACCGAGAAGAAGGCGAAGGCGAAGACCAGCACGAAGCTCAGCGGCCGCACCATGACCCCGGCGGTGATCAGGATGCCGACCACCACCTCCACCGTGGCGACGATGAACACGAAGACCTCGGGCGGAAAGCCGAACAGCGGCAGGTCGTAGAACTCCACCCCGGCGAGCAGGTAGGTCGGGTGCAGGAACTTGTAGAGGATGCCCAGGTACAGGAAGCTGAGGCCCGTCAGGATGCGCAGTACCGCCTGGGGGCGGCCCGGCGGCGTGGTCTCGGTCAGGCGCGTCACCGCCTCGGGATCGCCCAGCAGGGCGAGTCGGCCGCCGCCCCTGGCGAAGAGGTAGTAGGCGGTGCCGATCAGCACGCCGGCATAGGCCAGCATGTCGACCCCGAACAGCCAGAAGCCGACCAGCACCAGCAGCACCAGCAGGAGGGAGGCCACCCGCGTCCAGATCCCGAGCAGGAAGGCGGCGCCCAGGGCGACCTGGACCCAGATCAGCCAGTCCCAGTCGCCGGCCAGGTGGCGGAACTCCAGGTCCGAGGCGAAGAGCACCGGGCTCTCGCCGATCGCATAGCCGAGCCTTGGATGCAGGGCGAAGGCGGCGGTGACGAACATGGCGGCGAGGCCCAGGCGCAGGGCGGTCGGGACCCAGGGCTCCAGGCGCGCGGTATCGACCCGGGGCAGCCCGAGCCGGGCCACGACCCGGTCCGGGATGTCGGTGCGGCCGATCACGATCCAGGCGATCACGCCGGCCAGCGCCAGCAGCGAGATCGACACGTTTGCGATCCCGAGCGAGGTGAAGATCTCCGGCAGCGGCTTGGCATGGGCGATCTCCTCCTGGTCGTGGGTGATCACCCAGGTGTCGTGGGCCAGCGCCGGGCCGACGGCCAGCAGGGCGGCCGAGAGGAAGAGGGCCCCGAGGATGAGAGCTGGGAGGGGGAGGGCCGCGAGGGGGAGGGCGCGCACAGGAGGCTTCGTCATCATCGGGAGCCGTCGATGTACCGCATGGCGTGGGCATAGACCTTCTGGGCGACCGCCTGGCCGAGGATGCGGCCCGCCTGATCCCCGGTGGTGAAATGCGCCTGGCCGTAGATCCCCGACAGGGCGATGTCGCGCGCCGCCTCGCTCAGCGTCTCCATCGCCAGGACCACGTCGGCCGCCGGCCCGTCGTCGAAGGCGAAGCTGCCGGCCGGGACCACCACGGTGAGATCGAGCGCGTCGCTGCCGGTCGCCAGGCGGATCGCCTCGGCCCCGGCATAGCCGAAGGCGCTGTGGCCGGAGACGTGCTCGGGGGCGGCGGCGGTGGGTCGGTAGGGCTTGAAGTCGCGGCCGTCGATCATCTGCGCCCCCTTGCCGCGCCCGCCCCAGGCCAGGATCCGCTCGCCGGCGAAGAACGCGCGGATCAGGGTCTCCGGCCGCGCGGTCAGGAAATGCATCTTGGCCTCGATCTTGGCGATCGCCGTGTCGTGCAGCGCGTTGCCCAGGATGAAGAACAGGGTGACGTCCCGGTCGAGATCGTGGCCGCGGGTCTGGGAGATGTGCTGGGCCAGGATATGGAACTGGCCCGGCGGCGTGGGCGTGCCGTTGCCCAGGGTCCAGAACTCGGCGATCGCCTTATCCCGGTCGGTCAGCTCGGCGTTCACGTCGATGATGTGCTGGGCCAGCGCCCGCAGCTCCGGCTCGGAATAGGTCAGGGCCGGGGCGCTCGCCGGCCGAAACTCGTCCGCCCGGTAGAGCGCGAAGGGCGTGATCAGCGGCCAGTGGGCGCCGTCGAAGATCGCCGGCCGGCCGTCGCCCCTGAGGATCGGCTGATGGCGGCGCAGGTCGATGACCCGGTCGGCGGGGTTGGGCGGGGTGTAGCGGGTGTAGTCCGCATAGGCGCCGGGGCTGCGGTCGCCGAGCTGGTTGGCCCCGTCCTGGTGGGCGTGGTGCAGCTCCAGCGCCGCCGCCTGCAGGCCGAGCCCCGCCGCCGTCGCGGTGTCCGTCGACGACAGGGCCGGGTCGAGGCCGAGCTCGGTCATCACCGCGTCGAACCGTGCGGTCTCGCCCGGGAACAGGTCGCTCAGGGTGCGGTGGGCGGCATAGCTGACGGCGGCCGCCTTGTTGGCGTCGGTCCGGTCGGCCGACGGGCGGCGCAGGGCGGCGGTGTCGAGCCGCACGCCGGTCGCGCTCGCGGCATAGGGGGTCCAGGCGTCGTACATCGCCCGATGAAGGACGGCCAGGGCACGTGCGGTGACCAGATCGCTGCTGGCGCTGGCCTTGACCGCCTCGATGGCCGCCTTGTTCCAGCGCACGACGACCGTCTCCGCCTGCGCCGCCGCCCAATTGCCGGCGATGACCAGAACAAAGAGCACCGACACAAAGAGCTTGAGCATTCCGTTTCCCTCGCCGCCGACATCTTGTTGAGCGCGGCGGAAGACTATCTCGCCGAAATAAACGGTGTCGAGATGTTTGCTTCCGGCATGTTCCGCTTGGATGGGGTCTTGCAAAAGACCGGATTTTCTGGCGGGCTATTGCCGGCAACCGCCTGCCAGCAGCGTCCGCGCGCCGCCCCGTGCGCCGTCCGCAGGCGTCCCCCAACCGATCCGAGGTCCGGTCATGTTCCATCGTCCCCGTGCCGCCATTGCCGCCGCCACCCTGATCGGCGCCGGCCTGATCTGCGCCCTGCCGGCGGCGGCCCATGATCCCGCCACCGCGCCGGCCAAGCCACGCAACGCCCTGCCGCCGGAGACGCTGCAGGTGATCGACCTGGGCAAGGAGATCCCCGGGATGGAGGGCCGCAGCCTGCGGATGCGCAAGGTCACGCTGCTGCCCGGCGGGGCGCTGCCGCTGCATTCCCATACCGACCGGCCGGCCATCGTCTATGTGCTGGAAGGGCGGGTCCGCGAGCACTACCCCGCCGACAAGGCGCCGATCGTCTATGGCGCCGGCGACGCCCGCACCGAGCAGGCCGGGGTGGATCACTGGATCGAGAATATCGGCGAGACCCCGGTGGTCGGGGTGGTGGTCGATGTGGTCAATGACGGCAGCGCGCCGGCCTTCACCACCGAGGAGGTGCGCCGGCGCTACGGGCTGGAGTAGCGGCCCCCGGGGTCAGTTCGGGCCGTTCTGCTCGCGCAGCGCCACGATCGTCCGGGCGAGCTCCTGCTTGTAGCTCGCGAAGAGCTGGTTGAGGGTGGAGCGCACCACCTCCTCCGACTGGCCGCCGGCCAGCAGGGCGGCCGCCAGGTTGGTCAGGTTGGTCTGGTGGCTGGCGATGGAGGCGCGCAGCTCCGGCGGCAGGGCGGAGATCTCCACGCCCGCCTCGGTGACGGCGGAGAGGGTCTCCGCGACGATCTCGTCGGCTCTATTCTTCATGACCTGTCCTCCGCGATCACCCGGTCGCGCCCCTCCTCCTTCGCCGTGTAGAGGCGGCGGTCGGCCCGCTTGATGAACTCGTCCAGCGTCTCGTCCGGCTCCAGGACGGCCAGGCCCATGCTGCAGGTGCAGCTCAGCGCGACCCCGCCACCGGCCTCGATGCGCAGGCCGGCGAAGCCGAGGCGCAGGCGGTCGGCCACCTCGAAGGCCTGGGGGCCGTCGGTCTCCGGCATCAGCAGCACGAACTCCTCGCCGCCGTAGCGGCCGAAGGCGTCCTGCTCGCGGATGCCGTCCATCATCAGCCCCGCCAGCCCCTTGATGACCTCGTCGCCGGCGGCGTGGCCGTGGGTGTCGTTCACCGACTTGAACCGGTCGATGTCCATGACAACGAGCGACAACGGGTGGCCGTAGCGTCGGGCGCGCTTGATCTCCGCCTCGGCGCTCTCCATCCAGGCGCGCCGGGTCATCGCCCCGGTCAGGACGTCGGCATTGGCGATCTGCCGCAGCTCCAGCTCGTCCATCACCACCTTGGCGAAGTTGATGAGGATGCTGCGTTCATGCTCCGGCCAGTCGCGCGGCTTCGTGTCGATGGCGCAGAGCGAGCCGATATTGTAGCCGTCCGGGGTGCGCAGCGGCACGCCCATATAGGCGCGGATGAACGGCTCGCCGGTCACCAGCGGATTCTCGGCGAAGCGCGGATCCTCCTTGGCGTCGGGGATGATCAGGGGCTCCGGCTGCTGGATGGCGTAGGTGCAGAAGGAGACGTTGCGCGGCGTCTCGGCGGGCAGCCCGCGGCGGGCCTTGAACCACTGCCGGTTGGTGTGGACCAGGGTCACCGCGCTCATCGGCACCGCGAGGATCTGGCCGATCAGGTTGACGATGTTCTCGAACGGCCGCTCCTCCTGGGTGTCGAGAACGTCGTAGCGCTCCAGCGCCAGCACGCGCCCGGCATCGTCGTCGGTCTTGAGCTGGTTCAGCACCGTCTCCTCGAACGGTGCAGGGTTGGGAGCTTCGGTCATTGTGTCTCCGTAGAGGGTCTGGTCGGCCGACGGTGACGAGCCTTCACGCCTGTTATGTAGCCTCCAACGGTGCCCGTGCCAGAGTGTCGCACCTGCGGGCGGAGAAGTACTACCAGCACGCGTGACGGAGTATTGACGCCGCCGGACTGAGGGCGCGTCCGTGTCCGTCAGGCCGTAGCGCGTCCGTCAGTAGGTATAGTCGTCGGGCGCCAGCAGCGGGTACTGGCTCCAGACATGGGCCGGCTCCACGGGGTCGGTATAGGCGATGTACCGCCCGTCGATCCCGTCGAACGAGTTCAGGCCGAGCAGGCCGAGATCGATGCGGACCTCCTCCTCCAAGAGCTCCAGTACCCGGATCACGCCGGCCGCCCCGCCCGCGGCGAGGCCGCAGCACAGCATCCGGCCGATGCCGACCACATCGGCGCCCAGCGCGCGGGCCTTCACGATGTCGGATCCGCGGGTCACCCCACCGTCGACCGCGATCTTCGCCCGGCCGGCGACCGCGTCGACCACCTCCGGTAGGGCGTCGAGCGCGCCCAGCCCGTGATCGAGCTGGCGGCCGCCATGGTTGGAGACGAAGACCATCTCGGCCCCGTGCTCGACGGCCATGCGGGCGTCCTCGGCGGTGGCGATCCCTTTCAGGATCAGCGGGATGTCATGGGTCTTCTTGAACCGCTCCACGTCCTTCCAGTTCAGCGCCTTCTGGAACTCCATGCCCGGCACCTGGCGCCACGGCTTCACGAAGCGGTTGGCCATGTCGCGCTCGCGCCGGCTGTACCAGGCGCTGTCGACGGTCAGGGCGAAGGACTGGTAGCCGTGGTCGACGGCGCGGGCGACGATGTCGTCCAGCCAGGCGTCGTCGCCCCGCTTGTACAGGCAGAACACCTTGGTGCCGCCCGCGATCTTCGCCACGTCCTCCAGCGGGACGGTGCCGACCGAGGACAAGAACAGCGGCACGCCATACTGGGATGCTGCGCGCATCGCCTGGACCGGTCCGTGGGCGGCAAAGCTCTCCAGGCTGCCGACCGGGCAGAGCACCACCGGCAGGGAGACCTTGGCGCCGAGGAAATCGCCTGTGGTCTCGACCTCACGCATGTCGCGCAGGACGCGCGGCCGGAAGGCGATCTTGTCGAAGGCCAGGCGGTTGCGCTTGACCGTGGTCTCGCTCTCGGTGCCGCCGCGCATGTAGTCCCAGGTGTTGCGGTCCAGGTTCACCCGGGCCCGCTTGACGATCTCGTGCAGCACGTGGAACTCGTCGCGCACCTTGGCCAGATCGGCATCCGAGACGGGGCCCAACTCGGGTGTAGCGGCGGCGTCATTCATGGTCGGTCTTCCTCCCGGATGCCCGTGGCGGGCGATCGTTGATCTCGTCTTGTTTCTTCAGCCCGGCATCGTTTCGACGAGCCAGGTATGCAGGGTCGTCCAGGCCCGGCTCGGCGCACCGGCGCTGACCACCATGCCGATATGACCCAAGGCCACGTCGGCGCGGGTGGCGTTCGGCAGGCGGTCGGCCAGGGCGCGGGCCGAGGCGGGCGGGACGATGCGGTCGCGCGCCGGGATCATGGCGAGGGCCGGCACCGTCACCTGTTCCGGAATAACCGTCCTCCCGGCAATCCGCCAGTCCCCGATTGCAGGGGTGTTGCGGCCGTACCAGCCGAACAGCGCCTCGCGCGCCACCGGGGCCGCCAGCGGCACACCGTCGTTGAGCCAGTCCTCCAGGGCGACGAACTCGGACGCCTCCGGACTTGTCGCGTCGGCCTCGCCGAAGCGCAGGAACTTGTTGATCACCAGCAGCGGGTCCAGCGCGAAAAACAGCGCCTGGATCCAGTCGGTCGGCAGCCAGCCCAACGTCTCGATCGTGCCGGACAGCCAGGGCTCGGCCATCGGCAGGGACGCGGCGATCGGCGGCGCGTCGGCGGCGAAGTCGAACGGGGTCGCGAGCAGCAGCAGGCCGGCGATGTCGCGCGGCCGGCGCTGGGCCACCGCCAGGGTCAGCAGCCCACCCATGCAGTAGCCGAGCAGGGCAGGCTTCGCGCCGGTAATGGTCAGCACCGCCTCCAGGGCCGCCTCCAGCCGTCCTGCGACATAGTCGGTCAGCGAGAACCGCCGCTCCGCCTCTCCCGGAAAGCCCCAGTCCACCAGGAACGGGCGGTAGCCGCGCCGGGCCAGGTCGCGCAGTAGCGAGCGCTCCTCGGTGAGGTCGAGCACATAGCCGCGGTTGACCAGGGAGGGCACGACCAGGATCGGGATGCCGTCCGGGACCGCGCCCGGCACCGTGCCGTAGTCCAGCAGCAGGGTCCCGCCCTCCTTCCAGCACACGGCCGGCTCGGCGACGGTCCGGCGATAGGGGTGATGGCGGTAGCGCTCGATGCCCGACAGGAAGCGGTCGAGGCGCCGGCGCACCTCCTCTTCCATCGCGCTCTCGAAGCTCTCGGGCGTGGGCGCCGGGCTATGACCGGCTGCTGCCGCCGCTCTTGCCGCCTCCAGGGCGTCGAGCTGGCCCTTCAGGCTCGCCGCCGTCTCGCTCAAGCCGGGCTTCCAGTCGAGCGATCCGTTCTTCCAGGCGACGGAGCTCGCGTAGGATGAGAGCCAGGTCGTCGCTGCCGCGCTCAGATACAGGGGCAGCGGGCGCGGCCCCGGCCGTGGGGCGCCCTCCCGCGTGGTACTGCTGCCGATGCTGTCCGCTGCCGCCGTCATGGCCGGCACTATAGGCAGATGCGGGCCCGGATGAGGAGGGGGCGTAGCCGGGCTGCAGCCCGTCCGGCATCGGCCGTGCCTGCGGCTGCGCAAACCCCTGTCCGGTCCACAGGGCGGTCCAGCGGCGCACCGCGTCGGCGACCTCCGGATCGGTCGCCATGGCCTGCACCTGGGACTGCCACAGGTCCATGAACCGGCGGGCGAGATCGCCGGCATCGGGCGGCGGGGCGGAGCTGTCGGAGGAATCGTTCATATCACGCGGTCCGGTCATGGAGCGGCAGTATCTCATGCCGTCGGAAGTGGGCCAAGCACGGGGGAGGCAACCCTACTGGTTGTATAGCCTTCCGCGCCGCCACACGCGGCAAAGCCGGGAAATTGCACGGATTCCGGACATCATCGTTGCAAAGCACAAACGAGCGGCGCACTGTTAAAAGAAACGCCAAGAAACTGAACCGAGGGTGGGACAGTACGCCATGACGGATAGCTCAAAGACTGAGGCCGCCAAGAAGACGACCCGGGCCCCCGGCCGCAGGGCTGCGGCGGCGAAGGCGTCGACGGTCGGCAGGCGGTCGGAAGCGGAGGATGGGGCCGGTGCTGCCGGCGGCGCGGAAGCGATCACCATCAAGAAATACGCCAACCGACGGCTCTACAACACGGCGACGAGCAGCTACGTCACCCTCGACCACCTGTGTCAGATGGTGAAGGATGGCGTGGAGTTCGTGGTCTACGACGCCAAGACGGGCGAGGACATCACCCGCGCGGTGCTGACCCAGATCATCGTCGAGGAGGAGGCCAAGGGGCAGAACCTGCTTCCGATCGGCTTCCTGCGGCAGCTCATCAGTTTCTACGGCGACAACCTGCAGATGGTGGTGCCGGGCTATCTGGAATCTTCCATGGCCGCCTTCGCCCAGAACCAGGAGCGGATGCGCAGCTACATGCAGGAGGCGTTCGGCGGCATGTACCCGTTCGGCTCGATCGAGGACATGACCAAGCGCAACCTGACCATGCTGGAACAGGCCATGACCATGTTCACCCCGCCGGGCAAGGGCGGTGCGGCGAAGCCGGCCCCGTCCAGCGCCGAGCCGGCCTCGGGCGGATCGAGCGAGGATACGGCGGCGGCGGTGCGTCAGCTCCAGACCCAGCTCGAGACGCTGCAGCGGCAGCTGATGGAGCTTGGGACCGGCTCGCTTTCGAAGCGGGACACCAACGAGTCTTAACGTGGTTAACGGTTGTTAACCTTGGATCTTAAAGCTTTCCCGGGTTTTCTCTTAACATTTCTGCGCTAGACTGGGCCGTCGATCTTTAAGGCGCGATCGGTTCGGATCGACTCGATCTGAACCGTGAATCGCCGTCTAAGATCTTGGAAATAGAGCGGATTCGCACGATCCGATCTTTCTGATCGTGATTTGCTCTAAGGGAGGCAGGCCCCCATGGTCTCGCCCGTCGACGGCCCCGGCCCCCCGCCGGGCAGCTACCTACCGGTGCCGGCGGGCGGACGCGCCGTCGTTCCCTATACGCGTGCCGATGCCGAGGAGGCGCGGGAGGCCGGACGTGGTCGCCCGGACCGGTCGAGCCGTCCTGCGGCCGACGCGGTGGCGGTTCCGGTCGGCGGCTCCGAGGAGCCGCGTGGCAATCCCTTCCTCGAGCGCGGCGAAGCGTTTCGCCGCCCGTTGTTCGCCAGCCGACCGGCCTCGCTCTTCCTGGCCCAGTCGTTCGGCCAGGACGCGGAGACGGGGAGCCGCACCGGCAGCGCGGAGGCGGCCCGGCGCTACCAGTCGGTTCAGGAAACCGTGGACCGCGCCACCACCCGCCGGACCGCACCGCCGGGCGTGGACGTGGTGACGTAGGGCTGGTCCCATCAAAATCGTCTTCCCGGCCTCGAGCCGGGACCCAGCCGCCATATCGCTGGAGCTTGCTCGACAAGATCTCTTGAGTTCCGGCTGCTCCCTCCCTGGGCCCCGGCGCGAGGCCGGGGAGAGGGGAAAGGGTACGCTCGCCCCCTACTTCAGCAGGATATTGGTGATCTCGCGGAGTTGGGTGCGGGCGCGCAGGAGGTAGAAGCCCTGCACCGCCAGATGGCTCGGGAAATAGGCGCCGTCCGGCGCGCCGTTCATCACCACCACCGGGTCGAGAATCGCCGCCTGGTTGAGCGACTGCATCATCTGGTCCCAGGCCGGACGGAGCTGGCGGTCCTTGATCACCCCGTCGAAATCCCGGCCCAGCTCGCGCAGCAGGATCGCGTAGCCGTAGAGCCGGCCCTTCACCCCGTAGAAGATGTCGTCGACCTTGGTGTCGACCAGCAGCGGCCGCGGCTTGGCCAAGTGCTGGTCCAGGGTCGCCGAGGCCGAGCCCAGATCGGAGGCGATCCGGTCCAGGGTGGCGATCAGGTTGTCCGAGCGCCGCTCGAAGATCGCCTGTCCGGCCGCCAGCCGGTCATTGTACGCCTTCAGCGCGCGGGAGGCCGCCCGGTACTGGGTTTCCGAGGCCGGGGTCGGGAGGAACGAGGTGGACAGGTCGAAGATCCAGACGTTGCCCGGGTACTTGAGCAGACCGGCCGCCTTGTCCAGATCGGCATCGACCTCGGACGAGCCCCGGGTGCGGCCGATCTGATCCGCCATCTCGATGGTGAAGCGCGACAGGGCGTAGATGATGCCCTGCTGGTAGTTCGGCGTGTTGTCGAGCAGGGCCGAGGGATAGAAGAACGGGTCGTTGGCGGTCCAGAAATGGGTGTTCACCTCCCGGTCGATCAGCGCCGCGGTGGCGGCGACCGCATGGCTGCCGCCCTCCGGCTCGTTGATTGCCTGGAAGTTCGGATCGTCGTCGATGTTGTGCATCACGAAGGCGCCGACGACGTAGTAGAGCAGCACCAGGACGACCAGGACGATCAGGGAGTATCCGCTAAATCGGGCCACGCCGCGGCTCGGCAGGAACCGGCGTTTCGGGGCGGAATACTCGTCATCCCAATCGACTTCCGGTCGCGCCATATCCCTGCCCCTTCGCAGCTCTGTCCCATGTAACGGATAAACACATAGGAAGCGGGGCCGGTTCTGTCATCCTCGCAGGACGCCGGACCGGCGCGGCCCATCGACACGCCGGTGGCCGGTCCACCACCCCAAGTGGGGCTCAGAACCGCTTCAGCAGCCGGTCGATATAGTCCAGCTCCTGGGCCGGGCGGTCGTGTTCGCCCGAGCGGCGGCGTAGCTCGTCGAAGATCCGCCGCGAGCGCAGGAGGTCGCTTTCCGCCGGCAGGCCATGGCGGGTGGTGCCGTCGGTCGCATAGCCCTGGCTGTCGTCGCGGTCGTTGTTCAGCGGATCGCGGACCTGCCCGTCCTGGGCGCGGCCCTGGGCGCCGGGCGTGGTGGCTGCCCCGCCGCCGGCCTGCTGCTGTTGCTGCATGGCTTCCGACAGCGCCTGGGCGCCGTCCTGCAGCGCCTCTATGGCGTCGCCCTGGGGCCCGACGGCCTCGCCCGGCTGGTTCTGGCCCAGCGCGTCGCCGGCGCCCTTCATGGCCCGCTCGGCCTGGCCGAAGGGCTGCGGGATCTGGCCCATGCCCTCGCCCAGCTTGCGCATGAACTCGCCGAGCTGGCGGCGCAACTGCTCCTGCATCTGGGCGAGCTGCTCGGAGGTCATGCCCTGCGGGCTGCCGTCGCGGCCCTGCCGACCCTGGCCCGGCTGGCCCTGGCCGGGACGGTTCTGGCCCTGCTGTCCGGGCTGCATCTGGCCGGGCTGCTGGCCCTGCTGGTTGCCGAAGGGCTGCTGGCCGAGATTCTGCTGGCCACGGTTGCCGAATTGCTCCTCGCCCTGCTGGTGGTTCTTGAAGGTCTCGTCCATCAGCCGCTGCTGCTGCTCGGCGAGGTCCTGGAGCTGGCGCATCATCTCGCGGGCGGCGAGCTGTTCCGGCGACATCATCTGCGGCCGACCGGCCCGCAGGTTCTCCATCAGCTCGCGGAGCTGCGACAGCATCTCGCGGGCGGCGTCCTTCGCGCCGGCCTGGGCCATCTCGCGGGCGCGCTCCAGCATGTCCATCAGGTCCTGGCGCTCGATGATCCGGTTGGGGTCGACCTGCTCCATCTGCTCGGCGTTCTGCTCGCCGTTGCGCATCATCTCCTGCATCTGCTCGGCCATGGCCTGCAGCATCTTGTCGATGGCCTCGCGCATTTCGTTGAGCAGTTTGTCGAGCTCCGCGTCGTCGACGCTGTCCTGGGCCAGCAGATCCATGATCTTGCGTTCGATCTCGCGCAGCTCCCGCTCGGCCAGGGACAGCTCGCCGTCCTCGACCCGCAGGGCGGTGTCCCAGAGCAGCTTCTGCACGGCCTCGACCGTCTCCGCGTCCGCCTCGTTCATGACGAGACGGCCGGCGGCGGTGCGCAGGGCGAGGAAGGTGACGATGTCCTCGAAATAGTGGTGCGGGCGCACGGCGATCGACATCAGCACCTGGGCGATGTCGTCCTTCTCCGCCGGCTCGGTGGTCAGGCGCTTGCGCTGCTCGATGATCGCCTGGGCCACCGGATGGGTGAACTGGCGCTCGGGCAGGATGATGTTGATCGGTTCGCTGACGCCCTCCTGGTCGATGGCGTCGCGGGCGACCAGGGTGATGCGCACCGGCTGTCCGGCCCAGGGATGGGGGGTGAGGTCGTGGTAGTCCTTGGCGTCGACCGCCTCCGGCGCAGCCCCGGGCAGGGACAGCGGCAGGACGATCGGCTCCTCGCTGACCACTTGGGCGGTGCTGTCGAGCCGGTCGATCCGCGCCTCCACCGAGGCCAGGCCGTAATCGTCGGACGCGGCGAAGTGGATCGCCAGCGCGGCCCGCTCGGTCGCCGAGGGCGGCTCGCTCATGGTGACGGTCGGCTTCAGGTCGGGGACCACGGTGATGGTCCAGCCGGCGAGGTCCTCGCCGTCCTGGCGGATGGCGAGCGCGGTCCCGGCCTCGATAGGCTTCTCGATCTGGTGGGCGCGGGTGCCCACGGTCTCGAACGGCAGGACCGTCTCGCGCGCCCGATCGCCCTCACCGTCGGTCACCGCCAGCTCCGGTGTCCCTTCGCCGCCATTCACCTTGGCGAGCAGCACCGAGCCGACCGGTACCGCGAGCCGTTCAGGCTGGGCCGGCTCGCTCGGGGAGGCGGTGTCGGTTCCGTCCGCCGGCTTCTCGGCGGCACGGGCCAGCAGCATGGGGACGCGGCCGGTATAGGCCGGCGGGTTGATCCAGACGTCGAGGGTCGGCGGGTCCGCCGCATAGGGCGAGCGCAGGTCGGGCTGGAACGCCAGGGCGATGCGCTGTCCCGGATTGCCGGCGGCGATCGCCAGTCCCAGGACAACGGCCATGGCGAGCCCGGCGCGCAGGCCGAACCGGTCGAGCCGGGCCATCGACGGCTCCGGCGGGGTGACCTTAAGACCCTTCAGGCGGGCGGCCTCGCGCGTCAGGTGGGCGCGCCAGATGGCCAGGCCCATGTGGTTTGCCCCGTCAGCCGGACGGTCGGTGAGGCTGCTGAGCGGCCGGTGGGCTAGGCCGCTGTCGCGCTCCAGGCGACGCACGGCGTCCTGATGGGTCGCCGGCTCCCAGCGCAGCGCACCGCGCCGCAGGCTCCAGAGAAAGGCCGCTCCGAGCGCGAGGAGCAGCGCCAGATGGCCCCAGCCATAGGTCAGATCGCCGATCCAACCGGGCACGTCGATCAGGGCGAGGGCGATGAACAGGGTGGCGATGACGATGGGCGGCCACAGGGACGGCCACAGCCTCTCCCAGGCCAGCACGGCTTTCGCCAGGGCGAGTTTCATTGCCAGGAGGCGGCTCGAGTCGCCAGGCTCCTTGGACGTCGACCGGTCCGGCGTCTGCGGGTTACGCACCACGGGTCTCCACCATCGTCGGGGCGTCCGGTGCGCCGGCGGCTTCTCCCGGCCGGCACGCTCATGCCCTGGCCGGAACCCGCTCCGAAGCGACCGCCAGACCGGGCGCCGATACAAGGAGTGTTGGTCGGCGACTGGGGTGGGTCAAGCCCCGGCACAGTGTTTCAAGCGGATGTGTTCGGATGAGGGAGGATGGGCCGCGCGCCCTCCTTCATAAAACACTCCCCGGATTTATTCCGGGGCCCACGTCGCCACCCGCACTGAGTTGGACAGAGCGCTCGTGCGCTGGAGAAGCGTGAAACGTGGGCCCCGGAATAAATCCGGGGAATGTCTATGAAGCGTGGGGAGTAGGGAAAGCTCCGCCTACTCCACCAGCACCTTGGTCTTGGTCTGAACCGGGTAGTTGCGCGGGTGGAGGACCGGCTGGTCCTTTGGCGGGCTGGGGTCGCCGCGCTTGCCACAGGCGGCCAGTCCCCCGAGAGCCAGTGCGGCCAGCGTCAGGGTCAGTCGGCGGCGTGTCTCGTCCATCCTCGTGCCTCCGTCTCAGGAATCCAGGAACCGCTTGCGAGCCTCGGCGACCTGTTCGCGGACCCGGACCGGGGCGGTGCCGCCATAGCTGGTCCGGGCGTTCAGCGAGGCTTCCACCGACAGCACCCCGTAGATGCGGTCGTCGATCGCTGGGTGGATGGCCTGCAGCACGTCGAGCGGCAGGTCCTCGAGCCCGCAGCCCCGTTCCTCGGCAGCCTTCACGGCCCGACCGGTGACGTGGTGGGCGTCGCGGAACGGCATGCCGGCCTCGCGCACCAGCCAGTCGGCCAGGTCGGTCGCGGTCGGGAAGCCGGCGACCACCGCCTTGCGCATGGAGTCCGGATTGGCCTGCAGGTCGCGGATCATCCCGGTGGTGCAGGCGATGCAGAGGCCGAGATTGTCGACCGCGTCGAAGCACGGCTCCTTGTCCTCCTGCATGTCCTTGCCATAGGCCAGCGGCAGGCCCTTGAGCACGATCGCGGTGCCGGTGAAGGCCGCCAGGATGCGCCCCGCCTTGCCCTTGACCAGTTCCGCGCCGTCCGGGTTCTTCTTCTGCGGCATGATCGAACTGCCGGTGGTGAAGGCGTCGGACAACTTCACGAAGCGGAACTGCGGCGTGGTCCAGATGATCAGCTCCTCGGCGAGGCGCGACAGGTGCACCGCGCAGATTCCGGCCGCCGCCAGCACCTCCATCACGAAGTCGCGGTCGGACACGGCGTCCAGCGAGTTCGCCGCCGGCCGGTCGAAGCCGAGCTTGGACGCGGTCATGTGGCGGTCGATCGGGAACGGCGTGCCGGCGAGCGCGGCGGCGCCCAGCGGGCTCTCGTTCAGCCGCTTGCGGGCATCGGCCAGCCGCGAGCGGTCGCGGCCGATCATCTCCACATAGGCCAGCAGGTGGTGGCCGAAGGTGACCGGCTGGGCCGGCTGCAGGTGGGTGAAGCCGGGCATGATGGTCTCGGCATGGCGGTCAGCCTGCTCGATCAGGGCAGCCTGCAGGTCCTTCAGCTCGGCCTCCAGCGCATCGATCGCGCCGCGGGTCCAGAGCTTCATGTCCAGCGCGATCTGGTCGTTGCGCGAGCGGCCGGTATGCAGCCGACCGGCGGCGTCGCCGATCTTCTCGCGCAGCCGGTTCTCGACGTTCAGGTGGATATCTTCCAGTGCGCGCGAGAATTTGAACGACCCGGACTCGATCTCGTTCCAGATGTCGTCTAGACCCTGGGCGATCGCCGCCC
Source organism: Thalassobaculum sp. (assembly GCF_965223715.1). GTDB lineage: Bacteria > Pseudomonadota > Alphaproteobacteria > Thalassobaculales > Thalassobaculaceae > Thalassobaculum. Next base: position 4,572,926 of record NZ_OZ245012.1, read on the forward strand.
CATCTTCGGCCGTGATGATGCCCTGAGCCGTCAGCATCTCCGCATGCGCCTTCGAGCCCAGGATGTCTTCGCGCCACAGGCGACGGTCGAAGTCGATGGAGGGGTTGATCCGTTCCATGGCTTCCGCCGGTCCGGCGGCAAAGCGGCCGCCCCACATCGAATTCGCGGGAGTAGAGTCGGTCATGGCGTTTCTCGGTTCGCTTTCTTCCTGGTCGCCGCGGCGGCTGGCAGTGGTTGGCGGGGTCGTCGGTCTCGTTGCGGCACTGGCTGTGGCCGGGTCCTTGCTGACGGTCGCCTCCGCCTCCAGTCCGCCGGCGTTCTCCGGCGGGTACGGGTCGTGGGAGGCCTTCGCGGATCCGCAGCCGGCACCGGCCATCGACTTCCTAGACCCGGACGGCGAGCGCATCAACCTCGACGCATACAAGGGGCAGACGCTTCTGGTGAATTTCTGGGCCACCTGGTGCGCCCCCTGCATCCGCGAGCTGCCGGCCCTGGATGAGCTGCAGGCGGATATGGGCAGCGAGGCGTTCCAGGTGCTGATCATCTCCATCGACCGCAAGGGGTTGGAGGTGGCGCAGCCCTTCCTCGACAACCTGGAGGTCGAGCACCTGAAGACCGCCGCCGATCCGAAGGGGGCGCTGGCCCGCGAGATGAAGGCGACCGGGCTGCCGACCACGGTGATCATCTCGCCCGAGGGCAAGGTGATGGGACGGCTTCTCGGCGACGCCGAGTGGAATTCCGACGGAGCCAAGGCGCTGGTGCGTTATTATCTCCAATAGCGGTGCACGCGCCGCCTCCTGTGTCCAGGGACGCGTCCGCCGCCGACCCGAAGAGCTGATCGAGGGAGCCGAAGCAGAACGATGACGACCCTGGCCCGACTGTCCGTCGCCCTGTTGCTGCTTCCCGTCCTGCTGTCGTCCAGCCCGCCCGGTGCCGCGGCCCAGGAGCCGAAATTCTTCCGCATCGGCACCGGCGGGGTGAACGGCACCTACTATCCGATCGGCTCGATCGTCGGCAACGCGATCTCCAATCCGCCGGGCTCCCGGGCCTGCGAGGCAGGGGGGAGTTGCGGCGTGCCCGGCCTGATCGGCATCGTGGTGTCGTCGAACGGCTCGGTGGCCAATATCGAGGCGATGGAGCGGGGCGAGATCGATTCCGGCTTCGCCCAGTCCGACGTCATCCATGCCGCCTATACCGGCACCGGCGCCTTCGCCGACCGGGAACCGATGACCGACCTTCGGGTCATCGCCTCGCTCTACGCCGAGCACATGCAGCTGGTGGTCGGCGCCGACACCACCATCGAATCGCTGGAGGACCTGCGCGGCCAGCGGGTCTCCGTGGACGAGCCGGGCTCAGGCACCCTGCTGCTGTCCACCAGCCTGCTGGAGGCGGCGGGGATCGGCACCGGCGGGGTGATCGCCGAGTACATGAAGCCCGGCCCAGCGGCGAGCCTGATGTCCCGGGGCGAGCTGGACGCCTTCTTCATCGTCGCCGGGGTGCCGACCAACGCGGTCGCCGACCTGATGCGCGGCGACAAGGCCCGCATCGTGCCGCTGTCCGGGCCGGCCGTGGACACCCTGCTGGAGCGCCACGAGTTCCTCTCCCGGGCGCCGATTCCGGCCGGAATCTACGGCAGCGGCCAGGAGGAGATCGACACCTTCGGCGTCACCGCCCAGTGGGTCACCACCACCGACGCCTCGGAGGACCTGATCTACGCCGTCTGCAAGGCGCTGTGGAACGACGCCACCCGCACCCTGCTGGATGGCGGCCATCCCGGCGGCAAGCAGATCCGGCTGACCTCCGCCCTGGTCGGCGTCAACGTCCCGCTGCATGCCGGCGCGGAGCGCTGCTACGCCGACCTGGAGAAGGCGGAGAAGAAGTAGGGCGGCTGACCGAAACCCTGCTGTGACCCGTCGGAGCACGGGGCGAAGGGGTTTCCCCGGCCGCCCGTGGGGGCTGGCCGGGGAAACAGCGCCGTGGGGGTGGGGGATCCCACGACACCTTCAAAAGCGACAAAACAGAGGATTTGGTTATCCGTCCCCCGGATCAGTGCACCGTGTCGGCCAGGCGCATCGCATGGCCGTGAATCTGGCGCCGGGTGGCCACGTCGAGATCCTCGAACGAAGCCTGGGCCATCATCAGATCCACCGAACTCCCACTGTTAATGGCGCGCATCAGCGCCGTCGCGATCTTGGTCTCGTTGCCGACGATGTCGGCAACAGATTGAGATAGAAGGGCAAAAGCCTTATCAGTCACCATTCTGGTCATCGTTCTTCCCTCTTTCTGAAGGACCGTAGGTCTGAGGAATTTATGTAAAGTTTTATCTAAAATCAAGGCAAAAGCTGCGGAACTCCGCCCTTTCTCCGCCCTCGCCTGTAACCTCTTGTGTCTTGGGGACTTAGCCTATGGAAGATCCGATCGGCGGCTATCCGACCCGCGCGGAGCAGCTCGACATCCTGGTGAGCGCCGCCGACGCGGTGCTGCAACCCGGCGACACGCTGCTCGATCTGGGCTGCGGCACCGGCTATCTGGCACATCTGCTGTTCGAGCGCCGCGGCGATGTAAGGTTTGTCGGGCTCGACCGTAAAGGCGAGTCGCTGCAGGCGGCGCGTGACCGGTTCGGCGAGCGGGTCCGCTTCGAGGAAGCGGACCTGAGCGATATCGGCGCGGTCGAGGTCGCGGGCGGTCCTTTCACGGTGATCGCCACCGCCCTGACCTTCCATGATCTGGACGACGCGGCCAAGCGCTCGGTGATCGCCTGGGCGGCGGAGCGGCTGGCGCCGGGCGGGGTGTTCCTGCTGTACGACCGGCTGCGCCTGACCGCGCCGGCGACCTTCCCGCTGCAGCAGGCGATCTGGGGGCGGATCGAGAGGATCCATGGTCGGCCCATGCGCGCGGCCGGGAGTTTCGCCGAGTATGAAGCCGACCTGTCAGAGAGCAACCGGCCGGCTCGGCTGGACGATTATATCCGTTGGTTCACCGAGCTCGGACTTGAGCATCAGATCCTGCATCTTCACGGTAACGTGGCACTGATCGCGGCCGCCAAGGGGGAGACGACACCATGACAGAACGCTACGCCGCACAGGCGCTCATCGACTACGCCGAGGCCCTGTTTGCCGGGGCCGGCATGGAGGCCGACAAGGCCGACCTGGTGGCGCCGCTGATGGTGGAGGCCGACCTGATGGGCCACACCACCCACGGGCTGCAGCTCGTCGGCGCCTATCTCGCGGCCTTGGTCGACGGGTCGATGACCGCTACGGGCGCGCCCGAGGTGCTGTCGGACCGCGGCCCGGTGGTTGTGTGGGACGGCAGGCGGCTGTCCGGCGTGTGGCTGACCGCGAGCGCGGTGGACCTGGCGGTGGACCGGGCGCGGCAGTACGGCACCTGCACCGTGTCGATCCGCCGGTCCCACCACATCGCCTGTCTGGCGGCCTTCCTGGAGCGGGCGACCTCCAAGGGCATGATGGTGACCCTGACCTGCTCCGACCCGTCGGTGGCGAGCGTGGCGCCGTTCGGCGGCACCCGGGCGATCTACACGCCGGACCCGATCGCGGTCGGCATCCCGACCTCCGGCGATCCGATCCTGATCGACATCTCCGCCTCGATTACCACCAACGGGCTGACCAACCGGCTGCACAAGGAGGGGCGGACCCTCGACCATCCCTGGCTGATCGACGCTGACGGCAATCCGTCCAAGGACCCCGCGGTGCTGTTCACCGATCCACCGGGCACGATCCTGCCGGTGGGTGGGTTGGACCACGGGCACAAGGGCTATGGTCTGGCGCTGACCGTGGAGGCGCTGACCCAGGCGCTGTCCGGCCACGGACGGGCCGACCCTGCGGAGGGCTGGGGGGCCGGTATCTGGGTGCAGGTGCAGGACCCGACCGCCTTCGCCGGCGCCGACGCCTTCACCCGTCAGACCGACCGGCTGGCGGAACTCTGCCGCACCAACCCGCCGCGTCCCGGCGTGGACGCGGTGCGCCTCCCCGGCGACGGCGCGCTTTCCCGCAAGCGCAAGGCGATGGCGGAGGGCGTGGCGCTCTATCCCGGAATCATGGAGGGTCTGGCCGAGTGGGCCGGGAAGCTTGGAGTGACGGCCCCGAAGCCGCTCTGAGGGGGGGCTTCTTCGCAGCTCCATCCCTAACGCACTCCCCGGAATAGATCCGGGGAGTGAAAGAGAGATGGGAGCGGGGCTCCTCTCTTCGCCCCTCAGTCCTGCGCCAGCCGCTTCAGCTTCGGGGACGGCACCACGCGGGTGAGGAAGCCCGCCACCGCCTCCTGCGCCTCGGAGCGGCGGAGCACGTGGTGGGTGCCGCCGTCGATCACCACGGATTCCGCATCGGCGAAGCCGTCCATGTCCTCGCCGCAGTCGCCGCGCAGGAACCAGCGGTCGAACCAGCGGTCCTCGGCGCTGACGACGGAGAGCACCGGGATCTCGTCCTCCCCCTTGATGCCCCAGAGCGGCGGCCAGGGGATCTGGCAGGTCCAGCCCAGGATCACCCGGGCGGCCACGTCGTCGCCGGGGTAATTGGCGGTCGTCATCCCGCCCTCGCTCTGGCCCATCAGGATGATCCGGTCGGAATCCACCCAGGGGAAGCGCTGTACCTGTTGCACCGCGTACTCCGCCTCTGCCAGCCGGAAGCCGATCACGCCGGGATGGGAGCCGGCGGATTTGGACCGCCAGTCGCAGCTCGTCGGCTTGTAGGCGCGCGAGAAGCTGTCCGGCGCGATCACCGCGTAGCCGAGGTCGCGCAGGAACTCCAGGTCGACCCGGTACCCCCGATGCAGCCCATTGCAGCCGTGCAGGAAGATCACCACCGGCAGGGTTGGGGCCAGCCGGGCCGACTGGAGCAGCGGTTCCACCTCGGACATGTCGCCCGTGATGTCGGACATGGCGGGATCGGCCGAGGAGAATGGGACGACCACGGTCGCCCCCTGCCAGGTGCGCACCAGCTCGTCCGGCAGGTCGGCCGAGCGCGAGAGATAACAGCCGGCGAGAAGGAGAAGGCTGAACAGGGCGAGGGCGGATCGGATCATGGTAAGGGAATTGTCCTCACCGACCCGTTCCGGCAAGAGGCGAAGAGGTTCACACTGCCGTCACAGCCCCGCGCCATAGTGGCGGCCCCTCCTGCCTACCGTCCCTTCCGATCCACTGACCAAGGACCCTCCGATGCGCCTCGTCGTCGCCACCTACAACATCCAGTACGCGCTCGGTCAGGACGGCCGGTACGACATCGCCCGGATCGCCGACGCGGTCGCCGAGGCGGACATCATCCTGTTTCAGGAGGTCACCCAGAACTGGACGCGCAACGACGGCGAGGACCAGGTGGCGGAACTGGCGGCGCGCCTGAACCGCTATGTCGTGTTCGGCTCCACCTTCGACAGCGACGCCAGCACCGTGGTGGACGGCAAGGTGGTCAACCGCCGGCGCACCTTCGGCAACATGATCGCCAGCCGCTGGCCGATCCTGTCCTCGCGCACCCAGCTTCTGCCCAAGCACGCCCTGCCGGAGACCATGGACGTGCAGCGCTGCGTGGTGGAGGGGATCTGCCAGACCCCGGCCGGGCCGATCCGCGCCTATTCGGTCCATCTCTCCCATATCTCCGCCGGCCAGCGCCTGCCCCAGGTGGAGGTGCTGATGCGCTTCATCCGGGAGGCCCAGACCGACGCGCTTCCGGCCGACGGGCCGTTCCCCCAGGCCTGGAGCGGCGATGCGGTCGACGTGCCGCTGCCGGCGACGGTGATCCTGGGCGGGGACTTCAACTGCACCGCGGACTCCCGGGAGATCGCCCTGGTCTGCGGCGAGATGGACCCCCATCGCGGACGGCTGCGGCGCGCCGGCCAGCTGGTCGACACCTTCGTCGCCGCCGGTCACGACCCGCTGGTGGCCTCGACCTTCTACACCCGCGAGACGGGCTACAAGATCGACCATCTGGTGGCGACGCCCGACCTCGCCGGCTCGGTGGTGCGGAGCTGGATCGGCGACAGCACCGCGTCCGACCACTATCCGGTATTCGTGGAGCTCGACTGGGCGGGGGCGACGGTCTGACGGCCGCGCTCGCGCGCGGCTGCCTCACGCCGGGCGATGTAGATCGCGGCAGCGACGATGATCGCCGCCCCGACCCAGGTCCAGACCTCCGGTACCTCGGAGAACAGGGCGAAGCCGATCAGCGCCGACCAGAGGAGCTGGACGTAGCGGGCCGGCGCGATGGCTGAGATCTCGCCGACCTTGAAGCCCTGGACCATGGCCAGGTGGCCGATGGTGGCGAGGCCGGCGATGACGACGAGCAGCCCCCATTCCTCAGCGGTCGGCCATTCCCACACGGAGATCGCCGGCCCCAGGGTCACCAGGGTGACGATGACCGACAGATAGGCCACCACCGCCGGACCGGATTCCTTGCGGGTCAGCGCCTTGGCGACCAGGTCGGAGAAGGCGAAGAGCGGCGCGGCGATCAGCATGGCGATCGCCCCCGGATCGACGTCGGTGAAGCCCGGCCGCACGATGATCAGCGCCCCCATCAGGCCGACGACGACGGCGGTGATGCGCGGCAGCCGGATCCGCTCGCCCAGGAACAGGGCGGCCCCGACCGTGGCGAAGACCGGGGCGGTGAAGCCGATCGCCGTCACCTCCGCCAGCGGGATCCGCGACATGGCGTAGAACCAGAGCATGACGCCGGTGCCGTGCATCAACCCGCGGCCCAGATGCAGCTTCCACTGCATGGCCCGCAGGTCGACGGCGGTGACCCGCAGGAAGAAGGGGGTCAGGAACAGCAGGCCGAAGCCGTAGCGCAGGAACGAGACCTGGATCGGGTCCATGGTGGTGCCGACCAGCCGCACCAGCGCCATGAAGCTGGAGAAGATCAGTCCGGAGAGGACGATCCAGAACATGCCCTGTACATTGCGGGGCACGGCATCGAAGGCGGCACGGATTTGTGCGACGGAGGGCATCCGGTACAGTCCGGTGGGAGGCGGCGCGAGAGACGCTGCCGGAGAGTTTCAGGGGAGCACGCGAAGCATGGCCGGATCAAGCGCTTACGAGTTACCGGACAGCCTGGTGTCGACCGGCTGGCTGGCCGATGCCATGGCGGAGGGGCGGGTCCGGGTGTTCGACTGCACCTGCTTCCTGGTGCCCGATCCCAAGACCACCCTGCGGGCCGAGAGCGGCCGAGCGGCCTATGAGGAGGCGCATATTCCCGGCGCCGGGTTCCTGGACCTGACGGGCGACTTCTCCGATCCGGCCGGCCGGTTCCGCTTCACCATGCCGAGCCCGGAGCGCTTGGCGGAGGTGTTCGGCGCCCATGGCATCGGCGACGGCATGGCGGTGGTGCTCTACGCCGCCGACAGCCCGCAATGGGCGACGCGATTCTGGTGGATGCTGCGGGTCGCCGGCTTCGACAACGCGGCCGTGCTGGATGGCGGGTTGAAGAAATGGCGGGCCGAGGGCCGGCCGGTGGAGAGCGGGGCGGTGACCCTGCCGCCGGCGACCCTGACCCCGCACCCGCGCCCGGAGCTGGTGGTCGGGCGCGACGGCGTGCTGGCGGCGGTCGGCGATCCCGGGGTGTGCATCGTCAACGCCCTGTCGGCGGCGCAGCACAAGGGCGAGGGCGCGCATTACGGCCGGCCGGGAAGGATCGCCGGCTCCACCAACGTGCCCTCGGCGACGCTGCTCGACCCGCAGACGAACGCGTTCCTGCCGGCGGCGGAAATCGAGGCCGCCCTGCGCGCGGCGGGGGCGATGGAGGCGGCCCGGGTGGTGCCCTATTGCGGGGGCGGCATCGCGGCCTCTGTCACCGCTTACTGGCTGACCCGGCTGGGGAAGCAGAACGTGGCGCTGTACGACGCGTCCCTGTCGGAATGGGTGACCGACGAGAAGCTGCCGATGGAGGTGGGGTAAGACCTGCCACCTCCATCTTCTCCCCACGTCATCCCGGTGAGGGGCATGGGAATGCCGGCCCTTCGACACGTCGCTGCGCTCCTGCTCAGGGCGAGGTCAAAAAAATCCCACTGACCTAATCCTGAGCAGCCCCGGACTTGGTCCGGGGCGTGTCGAAGGGTCATCCGCCATCCAGCCGTTTCTTCATGTGGTACAGCACGGTTCCGATCGGCCGGTCCTCCAGCACGCCATAGACCTCGTAGCCGATCCGCTCGTAGAACGGCCGCGCGTCGACAGTGCGCAGATAGGCGATCACCGCGCCGTGGCCGCGGGCGAAGTCCTCGAGCCGCGTCATCAGGTCGCGCGCGATGCCGAGGCGCCGGTGGGTCTCGGCGACCCAGAGCAGTTCGACCTCCACGCCGTTCCAGTACACATTGCCCTGGGCACCGCCGATCACCGTGCCGTCCCCCGTCCGGGCGAAAACCGCCGCGGGCACGTCTTCGGACTCGTCGGGCAGGCCCGGCAGACGGGAGAGTTCGTAACGCCGCATGCCGGCCTTCAGGACGGCCAGGTCGTCGGCCTTGGGCGCGGTCGTCAGGTCGAGGGAGAAATCGGCCATGGCGGTGGGAAGCGCGGGGCGGGTCGTTGACAGGTGGGTGAGCAGCCTATATACACCCGCGCTCGCTATATCGAGCATCAATCAGTCGACGTGACGGAGGCTTCCCGTGAAGCGCACTTATCAACCGAGCGTTCTCGTCCGCAAGCGCCGCCACGGCTTTCGCTCCCGCATGGCCACGGTCGGCGGTCGCAACGTGATCCGCGCCCGCCGGGCGAAGGGCCGCAAGCGCCTGTCCGCGTAGATCCTCGCGATCTGCGCCACCCGGGCCGGAGAGTGACGGCATGCGCGCGTCGGGCTCCGCCAAGCTAGAGATACTGCCGGCCAGGAAGGATTTCCTGGCCGTTGCGCGTGCGCGCAAGGTGGTCGCCCCCGGCCTCGTCCTGCAGATGCGGGTCCGCGAGGACGAAGCTCCCGCCCGCGTCGGCTATACCGCCAGCCGCAAGGTCGGCAATGCCGTGGCCCGCAACCGGTCGCGCCGCCGCCTGCGGGCCGCGGTCAACGATGTGCTCGCCCCTCGCGCCCGTCCCGGTCACGATTACGTGCTCATCGCCCGCGCGGCCACCGCGGGCCGGCCCTATGACGACCTTCTGACGGATCTGGCCGGCGCGCTCGACCGCATCGAGAAGAAGGCCCGGTGATGGCTCCCGGTCCGCTCCGCAGGGTCGCGCGGACCCTCGCCCTGACGCCGGTCTATGTCTACCGCTACGCCCTGTCGCCGTTCTTCGCGGGCTCGTGCCGCTACGCGCCGAGCTGCTCGGCCTACGCGGTGGAGGCCGTTCAGACACACGGGGTCTTGCGCGGCGGCCTCCTAGCCCTTAGACGCTTCGCCAGATGCAATCCCTGGGGAGGTGCCGGCTACGATCCGGTGCCGCCGCTCGCCGCGAGCGACCCCCGGACCATGACCGCCTACCCGGCGGCCAAGACCCGCGCCCGCACCGCCCGCGCCAGTACCGACGGAAGCGTTCTATGAGCGACCAGAAGAACATGATCCTAGCGATCGCCCTCTCCGTGGTGATCCTGATCGGTTTTCAGTTCCTAGCCGCGGAGTTCGGGTGGACCCCGACCGCCCCGTCGCAGCAGGCGATAGAACAGGGCGCCGACCCGACCCCGGGCGTGGGTTCCGACGCGCCGGTCCCGCCCTCGGATTCCGGCACCTCGCCGGCGCCGGCCATCGTTCCCGGCGGCCAGACCGACCGCGCGACCGCGCTTGCCGCGACCCCGCGCATCGAGATCAAGACCCCGACCATCGACGGATCGATCTCCCTGGTCGGCGCGCGCATCGATGATGTCGTGCTCGACGACTACCGGGTGACCCTGGACCCGAACAGCGACTTCATCCATCTGCTGGAGCCGACCAACTACGTGCGGCCGTACTACGCCGAGTTCGGCTGGGTTGCCGCTCCGGGCTCCTACGTCGTGCTGCCCGGGCCGAAGACCGAGTGGGAGGCCGACGCGACCGAGCTGACGCCCGGCTCCCCGGTCAACCTGACCTGGACCAGCCCCCAGGGCCTGACCTTCAAGCGCAGCATCGCCGTCGATGACGGCTACATGTTCACCATCACCGACACGGTGACGAACGGCAGCGACACCGCTCAGGAGCTGTTCCCCTACGGCCTGATCAGTCGCGGCGGCCTGCCGGAGACGACCGGCTTCTACATCCTGCACGAAGGCCCGCTGGGCGTGTTCGACGACACCCTCAAGGAGGTCGACTACAGCGACCTGCAGGAGGACGGCGACCAGGAGGCAGCCTCCCAGGGCGGTTGGATCGGCATCACCGACAAGTACTGGCTGGCGGCCCTCATCCCGGATCAGGGCAGCCAGTGGAGCTACAAGTTCCGCCACTCCATGCGCAACCAGAACGACCGCTTCCAGGTCGACTATCTGGGCGGCGCCACCTCGGTGGCCGCGGGTGGCGAGATCACCAACACCTCGCATTTCTTCGCCGGCGCCAAGCGCCTCGACCTGCTGGACAAGTACGAGGAGCAGATCGGCGCACCGAGCTTCGACCTGGCGATCGATTTCGGCTGGTTCTACTTCCTGACCAAGCCGTTCTTCCTGGTGCTGACCTGGCTGCACGGCATCCTGGGCAATTTCGGCTTGGCGATCCTGGCGCTGACCGTGGTCATCAAGCTGATCTTCTTCCCGCTGGCCAACAAGTCCTACAAGTCCATGGCCAAGATGAAGGAGCTGACGCCCAAGCTGCAGGAGATGCGCGAGAAATACGGCGACGACCGCCAGCGTCTCAACGAGGAGATGATGGCGATGTACAAGCGGGAGAAAGTCAATCCCGCCGCCGGCTGTCTGCCGATCCTGGTACAGATCCCTGTGTTCTTCTCGCTGTACAAGGTGCTGTTCGTCAGCATCGAGATGCGGCACGCGCCGTTCTACGGCTGGATCCGCGACCTGTCGGCGCCCGACCCGACCTCCATCTTCAACCTGTTCGGCCTGATCCCCTGGGATCCCCCGACCATGCTGATGATCGGAGCCTGGCCGGTGCTGATGGGCCTGACCATGTACCTGCAGCAGCGCCTGAACCCGCAGCCGGCCGACCCGGTCCAGGCCAAGGTCTTCATGTTCCTGCCGCTGCTCTTCACCTTCCTGCTGTCCAGCTTCGCCGCCGGCCTGGTGATCTACTGGACCTGGAACAACCTGCTGTCGATCCTGCAGCAGTGGGTGATCATGCGGCGCATGGGCGTGAAGAACGCCCTGTCGTGACCAGCGGACCCGCCCAGGAAGACCCCGACGCGCCGTCCCCGGCGGAGCTGGAGGCGGCACGGGTGCTGTTCGCCCAGGAATGCCGGTTCGTCGCCGCCTCGGCGACGATCCCGCAGCTCCCGCCGGAGACCTTGCCCGAGGTCGCGTTCGTCGGCCGCTCCAACGTCGGCAAGTCGAGCCTGGTCAACGCCCTGACCGGCCGCAAGACCCTGGCGCGCACCTCGAACACGCCGGGCCGCACCCAGGAGGTCATCTTCTTCGACCTAGGCGGCCGGCTGATGCTGGTCGACCTGCCGGGCTACGGCTACGCTAAAGTCTCCAAGGCCAAGCAGGCGATCTGGACCGACACGCTGTTCGCCTATCTGCGCGGCCGGCCGACCCTGCAGCGGGTCAGCATGCTGATCGACGGCCGCCACGGCCTGAAGGAGCTGGACACCGAGGCCATGGACCTGCTGGACCGGGCCGCCCTGTCCTACCAGGTGGTGCTGACCAAGGCCGACAAGGTGAAGCCGGCCGAGCTCGCCGCAATGATCGACAAGACCACCAAGGCGCTGTCCCGGCGCCCGGCGGCCCATCCGGTTGTGGTGGCGACCAGCAGTGAGACCGGCGCCGGCATCCCGGAGCTGCGGGTCGAACTGGCCCGTTTCGCCAATCCCGCTTAGGGCTCCTGCCGAATTTTCCCCGTTGTCGCCCGCGCGCGTTCCAACCGATCCTCAACCGGTTAACAGCGGCGCTTTGCCTGACGGGCGCAGCGCTCTATAACCGCAGGCCGGTTTTCTAGTGGAGGGAAGGAGCGCCATGACCAGCAAGCCGATCGACCTCAAGCGGCGGGCCGAATGGCTGTCGAAGGCGGGCATTCTGACCGAGGCGCTTCCCTACATGCGCCGCTATTCCGGCAAGACCGTCGTCATCAAGTATGGCGGCCATGCCATGGGCGACGACGATCTGGCGCTCAAGTTCGCCGCCGACATGGTCCTGCTGCAGCAGGTCGGCATGAACCCGGTTGTGGTGCATGGCGGCGGCCCGCAGATCGGCAAGATGCTGGAACGGCTCGCCATCAAGAGCGAGTTCATAGACGGGCTGCGCGTCACCGACCAGGCCACCGTCGAGATCGTCGAGATGGTGCTGTCCGGCGCGATCAACAAAGGCATCGTCGCGGCGATCAACCAGGCCGGCGGCCGGGCCATCGGCCTGTCGGGCAAGGATGGCGGACTGATCCGGGCGGAGAAGCTGCGCCGCACCAAGGTCGATCCCGACAGCAACATCGAGAAGGTGCTCGACCTGGGCTTCGTCGGCGAACCGACCAAGGTGGACGGCACCCTGCTGAAGTCGCTGGTGTCCCAGGACCTGATCCCGGTGGTCGCCCCGATCGGGCTGGGTGCGGCCGGCGAGACCTACAACATCAACGCCGACACCGCCGCCGGCGCGGTGGCGGCCGCGGTGGATGCCAGCCGCTTCATGCTGCTGACCGACGTGGAAGGGGTGCTGGACAAGGACCGGCGCCTGATCCCGGAACTGACCGTGCCCCAGGCCCGCGAGCTGATCGCCGACGGCACGATCTCAGGCGGCATGATTCCGAAGATCGAGACCTGCATCGAGGCGGTCGAGGGCGGCGCCGAAGGGGCGGTGATCATCGACGGGCGCGTGCAGCACGGCGTGCTGCTGGAGCTGTTCACCAGCCACGGCATGGGCACCTGGATCCGACGGGGCTGAGCCGGGTCGGACGCGGGACGGCGGTCAGCCCGTCTGGCCGCCGTCGAACATCCCGAGCTGCCAGAGCATGTCCTCCTCGCTGATCGGATAGCTGCCGCGCTGGCCGCGCAGCATGTCCCGGTCGGCGATATAGGCGAGGCGCTGCTGGAGCTGCTCGGCGAAGCCCATGCTGAGCCCGGCCTTCCAGGACAGGGCCGTGACCGCCTTGGCGCTCCCGGAATTCAGGATCGAATGAACGATCGGCTCCTTGTAGCCGGTGCGTGCCGCGAGCGACGAGATCACCTTGGCGCGCCGCCCCGAGGCCACGGCCTGGGCCAGGTCGTCCTCCGACAGCCCGGTTCCCTGGGCCTGACCGCCGCTCTCCTCCAGCCGCTGGGCCATGACCGACTGCAGGTGCTTGGAGGTCTCCGGGTCCAGGTCGGAGCGCTTGGAGAGCTGTTCGACCAGGGCATGGGCGACGAATTCCGACAGCTTGCCGATCTGCCGGCCGGCCAGCTTCGGCCGCGCGACCAGGGGCGCGTGCCAGCTCGGCTTCGACGGCGCACCTTCGATCAGCCGGTCCAGGGTCTCTTCGCGGATCTGCGCCGACTCGTTCCCGAGCAGCACGGCGATCGCCGCGTCGTCGCCGCTGGTGGCGATCGCGTCGGTGACCTTGGACGAGACACCCTGGCGCCGCGAGATCGCGCTGACCGACCCGCTGTGGGACGGCGCGCTGATAATTTCGACCAGGAAGTCGTCGCTCAGCAGGCTGGAATGCTCCAGCACCGGGCCGGCGACCTCGATGGCGGCGTCGCGGGCCAACACCTCGATCACGCCGGTGACCACCTCCGGCGGCGCACTGTCCACGTCCTTGATCGATTCCGCTAGCCGGGCGCGCACCTTGACCGCGGCGTCGAGCGCCAGGGCCTCCAGCATGTTGATCGTGAGCTGGCGTTGCGCCCCCCGGCGCTCGTCCACCACCTCGGGCGCCAGGACACCGATCTTCTCGGCCACCGCACAGCGCACGGCCTCGTCGTCGTCCTGGGCCAGGAAGTCGTCGGCCTGGCGCGGCGTGTTGATGTTGGCGGCGACCACCCGGCGCACCGCCGGGTCGGTATCCTCGGCCAGGAAGAACAGCAGCTCCGGCGGCACGTCGGTGCGCGCGGCGAGGGCGCAGCGCTGCGGTGTCGACCCGGTCCGGGCGATCTCCATCGCCTGGGCCAGAGTCTGCTTGTCCGATGTCTGGTCGTCGGAGCGGCGGCGCGGTGTCGGCTTAGTCACGGTCTCACCCAGGCGTTTCGGCGGTTTTCTGGGCATCGGCGGCGGGTGCGATCCGATACCAACCTTTGCCGCCATGCTTGATTTCGTACATCACCGCATCGGCCCGTTCGATCAGCCGCTCGCGGCTCTCGCCGGAGCCGGGCCGATAGACCGCCATGCCGATGGACAGGCCCACAGGATAATCCGGCGACCCCGAATACTGCAGCAGTTCCTTGCCGGTCTCCAAGATCCACTCTGCACGGGCGGGCGCATCTTGTTCTGAGACGCCGTCCATCCAAAGCGCGAACTCGTCGCCGCCAAGCCGGGCGATCAGGTCGCCCGGCTTGGCCTGGCGCTTGAGGATGTCGGACAGGTGGATCAGCGCCTGGTCCCCGACCTGGTGGCCCTTGGTGTCGTTGACCTTCTTGAAGTTGTCCAGATCGACATAGGTCAGCGTGCCGGGCACCCCGCCGCCGGCGCCCAGCCGCCGCGTGATGGCGTCGTCGAAGGCGCGCCGGTTCAGCAGCCCGGTCATGGCGTCGGTGGTCGACAGCCGCTCCAGATGCTGGTGGGCGGCGGCCTGGTGCAGGGCGATGCCGAGCTGGTCGGACAGGTCGGCGATCAGCCGGGCGTCGTCGTCGCTCCAGTCGGCGGTCTCCCCGACGCGCCAGAGCATCACGGCGCCGTTGATCTCGTGGTGGTGCGAGAGCTGGTGGGCGAGCGCGGCGCCGATGTCATAGGCTTCGACCGCCGGCTCGCGGCTGAGCGCGATGCGCTCGCGCATCTCCTCCACGATGGCGTCGGGGACCGGCACGCCAACGGCGGCGGCAAGCCGCATGCCGGCGCCGGGCAGGATCCGGAAGACCGAGCAGCCGTCGGCATTGCCGCCGCGGAACACCGCCTCGGCCGCGAGCGACAGCATCTTGTCCGGATCGGTCTCGTCGCGGATCGCCTGCATGATATGGGCGGTCAGCCGCTGGCGGGCCCCGGCCCGGGCCAGTTCCATGTCGCGCAGCCGGTCGTCGGTCACGTCGCGGCACACGCCACGAGCCCCGGCCCAGCTTCCGTCGGGGGCGAAGAGCGGGGCGGCGGCGGTCTCCAGCCGTGCCTCGCCGCCATCGGCCCGGCGGAAGGTGATCTCCATTTCCTGGCGCGCCTCGCGGGTCTGGAACGGGCTGTCGACGGTCACGCCCGGCGGCGTCACCAGGAAGCCGTCGGCGCGCCGGCCGATCAGATCGGACGCCGCCCAACCGAAGCCGCCATGGGGCGAGACGAAGGCGAAGCGGCCCTGGGCGTCGGTCTCCCAGGCGAGATCCGCGGAGATCTCCACCAGGTCGCGGTAGCGCTGCCGCGAATCGACCAGGGCGGAGCGCAGGTTGCGGTCGACCGAGACATCACGGCCGATCAGCAGCACGGCACCGTCATCGCCCACGGGCATGGCGGAGAAACTGGTGGCGTTCGGGGCCGACGCCTCGGCCTCGCGCTGCTCGATCACCGCGGAGATCCCGCGACCGGCATGCCGCGCCTCGGCGATCAGGGAGCCGATATCGTCAAGTTCGGGAAGCCGGCGGGCGAGATCCGCCCCGGCCATGTTGCGGGCGCGGACGGCTCCGTCGGCGCCGACCAGGATCGCCGGGCCGTCGGCCAGGGCGAAAGGACCGGTCGACACCATCCGGGCCACCAGGATCTCGTCCTGCGCCTCGCCGATCGTTTCCCCCGCTTCGCCCATACCCGGATCCTATCCAATCATCGGCAAATCTGCACGCGACTGAAATATGGTCATGTCCGATCTGTGTGTGTGGGTCTAGTGCATTTATCGAAAGTTTTCGTTTGCCTGGGGGAAGGGGAGCGGTGGCGGTTGGTCCTGGGGCCGCCCTCCAGGCGGTGACGGCCCCGCTCGCGGTGGCTATTGTCCAGATCCCGACCCGTTGCCCAGGATGCCGCATGCTCGCCAAGACCATCGACTGCTGGATCTTCGATCTCGACAACACGCTGTATCCGGCGCGCTCCAACTTGTTCGTCCAGGTCTCCGCCCGCATGACCGAGTTCATCAAGGACCGGTTCGGGCTGGAGCATGAGCCGGCGCGCGAGCTGCAGCGCGACCTGTTCCGCCGCCACGGCACCACCCTGCGCGGGCTGATGACGGAGCATGGGGTCGACCCGCTGCCCTTCCTGGAGTTCGTGCACGACATCGATGTCAGCATCATCGACCCGACCCCCGAGCTGGACGACCTGCTGACCCGGCTGCCGGGGCGCAAGGTGATCTACACCAACGGCTCGGTCGGCCATTTCGAGCGGGTGGCGAAGCGGCTGGGCGTGGATCACCACTTCGACCATGTCTACGACATCGTCGCCTCCGACTATTCGCCGAAGCCGGATCCGGTGCCCTACGACAAGCTGATCAGGCTGCTGGACATCGATCCCACGCGCACCGCGATGGTCGAGGACATGGCCAAGAACCTGAAGCCGGCCGCCGATCTCGGCATGACCACGGTCTGGCTGAAGAGCGATTTCGACTGGGCCACCGACGGTGCCGATCAGCCCCATGTGCATCATGTGGCGGAGGATGTGATCAGCTTCCTGCGCACCGTCGTAGAATCCGACGCACAGTCGTCACACCCACTGCGTTGACAGCCTTCCGGGCCCCCGCCATTGTGCCGCGGACCTGCGGAATTCCGACCTTTCGACAAGAGCCGAGACCCCATGACCTCTGATCTTCAAACCGTCATCGACGCCGCCTGGGAAAACCGAGACAGCATCAACGTCTCCACCAAGGGCGAGGTGCGCGACGCCGTCGAAGCGGCGCTGGATGGGCTGGACAACGGCTCGATCCGGACCGCCCAGCCCGAGGGCAATCACCAGTGGAAGGTCAATCAGTGGGCCAAGAAGGCGGTGCTGCTGTCCTTCCGGCTGAACGACATGCAGGTGGTGCCGGGCGGTCCCGAGGATCCGGAGCGCGGCCCCTCTGTGTGGTGGGACAAGGTCCCGTCCAAGTTCGCCGGCTGGGGCGAGAACCGGTTCCGCGAGGCCGGCTTCCGCGCCGTGCCGAACTGCGTCGTGCGCCGCTCCGCCTATATCGCGCCGGGCGTGGTGCTGATGCCGAGCTTCGTGAACCTGGGCGCCTATGTGGACAAGGGTACCATGGTCGACACCTGGGCCACGGTCGGCTCCTGCGCCCAGATCGGCAAGAACGTGCACCTCTCCGGTGGTGTCGGTATCGGCGGCGTGCTGGAGCCGCTGCAGGCCGATCCGGTGATCATCGAGGACAACTGCTTCATCGGCGCCCGCAGCGAGGTTGTCGAGGGCGTGATCGTCGAGGAGGGTGCGGTGCTCTCCATGGGCGTGTTCATCTCCAAGTCGACCCGCATCATCAACCGCGAGACCGGTGAGGTGCATATGGGCCGGGTCCCGGCCTTCTCCGTCGTGGTGCCGGGCTCCATGCCGGGCAAGCCGCTGCCGGACGGCACGCCGGGCCCGTCCCTGTCCTGCGCGGTGATCGTCAAGACGGTCGATGCCCAGACCCGATCGAAGACCTCCATCAACGAGCTGCTGCGCGACTGATCGGCGAGGAGGGCGAGATGTCGGCGTCCCCCCAGGCCGGCTCAGCAACGGCCGGCGCATCGTCGGCGGCGCGTCTCGACCCGGTCGAGGTCGCCGCGGACCTGATCCGCTGCCCCAGCGTCACCCCGGAAGAGGGCGGCGCCCTCGACCTGCTGCAGTCGCTATTGGAGCCGATGGGCTTCACCTGCCACCGGCTGCGGTTCGAGGCGGAGGGGACCCCGGCGATCGACAACCTCTATGCCCGCTACGGCACCGAGGCGCCGCATCTCTGCTTTGCCGGCCATACCGACGTGGTGCCGGTCGGCGACGCGGGCGCCTGGACCAAGGGTCCGTTCGACGGGACCATCGCCGACGACCGGCTCTGGGGCCGGGGAGCTGCCGACATGAAGGGCGGCATCGCCGCCTTCGTCGCCGCGGTCGACCGCTATCTCTCCTCCGGTGAGGCCAAGGGTTCGATCAGCCTGCTGATCACCGGCGACGAGGAAGGTCCCGCTGTCAACGGCACCACCAAGGTGCTGGACTGGATGGAGGCCAACGGCGAGATCCCCGACATGTGTATCGTCGGCGAGCCGACCAATCCGACCGCCATGGGCGACATGATGAAGATCGGCCGCCGCGGCTCCTTCACCGGCCATATCACGGTGCACGGAACCCAGGGCCACGTCGCCTATCCGCATCTGGCGGAGAACCCGGTACACGGGCTGATCCGCCTGCTGGAACCCTTCGCCCACGGCACCCTGGACGAGGGCACGGCCCATTTCCCGCCGACCACGATGTCGGTGACCACGATCGACGTTGGGAACCCGGCCAACAACGTGATTCCGGCGGAGGCGCGCGCCACCTTCAACGTCCGTTTCAACGACGCCCATTCCTCGGAATCGCTGGAGCAGATGTTCCGGGGCAGCTTCGATCAGAAGGGCGTTCGCTACGAGATGACGACCGAATGCTCGGGCGAAAGCTTCGTCACCGAGCCGGGGGCGCTGTCCGATCTGATCTCGGAGGCCACCTTCGCGGTCACCGGCCGGCGGCCGGAACTCAGCACTACCGGCGGGACCTCCGATGCCCGCTTCATCAAGCGGCTTTGCCCCGTCGTCGAGTTCGGTCTCGTGGGCCAGACCATGCACAAGGTGGACGAGCATGTCGCCGTCGCCGATATCCGGACGCTGACCGACATCTATGCGGCCGTCCTGGATCGGGCGCTGGGTCGCTAGGCCATGGCGCTGCCGCCGATCCCCAGCCAGTCGGAGGTCGCGGCCTCCGTCTACGGAACGTGGCGGCTGCTGCTCGGCGACCGGGGCGGGCTCACCTATTTCGGCAGCGGCGAGGCCGGGTTCTGGCGCTCCTGCTGGGTGCTGGGGGCGGTGCTGCCGCTGAACCTGCTGATCTATGTGATCCAGGCGAGCACGACCGACGCGCCATTCTCCCTGGGCCTGCTGGCCCTGGTCGGCTTCACCGTGGTGATCGCCTGGTACGGCTATGCGCTGGCCGCACATTACGTTCTGCCGGCGCTGGACCGGTCGGAGCGCTACTACGACTACATGATCCCGGAATTCTGGTCGTCCCTGCCCGTGGTGGTCGTCCAGTTCGTCGCCATCGCCCTGGAGTCCACCGGCGCGCTGCCCGGGTCGCTCGGCAAGGTGCTGACCGTCGCGTCCTTCGGCGGCGCGCTCTGGCTGCGGGCGCAGATCATCCGGCTGTCGCTGGATGTCGGCTACGGCGTGTCCGTCGGCCTGGTGATCGGCAGCCTGGTGTTCAATGCGGTCCTGGCCGCGATGCTGATCCCGGGCTGATTTCCAGAACGGGTTAATTTCCAGAAAAGTAAGCTCACTCCCCGGACTTGTTCCGGGGCCTACGCTAGGGTTTCCCCTTCCGACAAGGAGGACGCGTGGACCCCGGAACAAATCCGGGGAGTGCACGAGAAATGCCGTTCAGCGACTCACCCCGGCAGCTTGCCGGTGAGCACGTAGCGCAGGATATCGACCACCTGCTCGGGCTTCTCGGCGACCGCCAGGGCGGCACCGTCGACCTCCTTGAGCGCGTGGGTGTGTTCGGGGGCGTGCAGCACCACCAGGGGCGTGCCGAGCGCTGCCGCGTATCCGGCGTCGAAGGCGGCGTTCCACTGCTTGTACTTCTCGCCGAAGCGCACGACGACCACGTCGGCCTGCTCTATCAGGGTGCGGGTGCGGATGGCGTTCAGCTTCGCGCCCTTGTGGTCCTTCCAGAAGCCGGTCTCCTCGGCGCCCAGGATCGCCACGCCGCAGTCGTCGCTGGCCTCGTGATCGGTGACCGGGGCGGAGAAGTCGACATCCAGGCCGGCGGCGCGCGCGCCCTTCTCGATGACATCGCGCCAGTCGGTGTGGATCTCGCCGGACAGATAGACGGACAGACTCACGATTGCCTCCTTGAGGTGTATTGGACGTCCCAGGCCTTAGCACATTCGTCCGGCCGGGTCAGGCATCGCTCCCCGGCCGCTCGGGTGGTGTTTTCGGGTGGTGTTTCGGGGCGACCGAGCGAAAAAATTGTGCGGCCGATCTCCGGACCGGCGTCGCAAGGCGCACCGCGGAGGCCATTTGGCCGGCTGAAAGAGCGCCGGTCCGGCCCTGCGAAGCGCCCGGAGAGACTGTTCTAAAGGCCTGAAAATAATCGTAAAACGAGTGAAGGCCTGGAGACTAATCTCCAGGCCCTCTGTTACTCGCTGTCCGAACCGGGCATCAGGTGGGGAGAGGGGGACGTGCCCCGATCCGAAAGCACTTCTAACTTAGGCGTTCTTTCTGTAATGTGCAATAGAAATTTTTGTTTCAGATCGAAAGGCTGAAGCGGTGAAACGGAGAGTGTTTGCGCGCCGCCGCCACGCCGAGATCGTAGCCCGCAGACGGCTGCGGATCGCGACATGGTTGGGGGCGCCACTGGCCCTGGTGGCGTTGGGTTGGGAGATCCTTGAAGGCGGCGGTATGCCTGCCATCGGGACCGCTGCGGCGGTCGCCGTGGCGGTCGCGTATGCGGTCGCGCTGCTGCGGATCCACGACCTGACGGGGGAATGGACGTTCTTCTAGAACGTGAGGCGTGCCCGCTTTACGTTTTTAAAGTCTGATCCTTCCGGCGGTTTCGGCGCGCCAATTGGTTGAGCGCCTCGACGGCGACGGCGAAGCCGATCGCCGCGTAGAGATAGCCGCGCGGGATGTGGAAGTTCAGGCCGTCGGCCACCAAGGCCACGCCGATCAGCATCAGGAACGACAGGGCCAGCATCTTGGCCGTCGGATGCTTGTGGATGAACTCGGAGATCACGCCCGCCGCCGCCATCATCACGATGATGGACACGATCACCGCAGCGATCATCACCTCGATATGCTCGACCATGCCGATGGCGGTCAGGATCGAGTCGACGCTGAACACCATGTCGAGCGCCATGATCTGCAGGATCACGCTGGTGAAGCCGGCCGAGATCGCCGCCTTCGGCCCCTGGTCCTCCTCGTCGCCCTCGACGGACTTGTGGATCTCCAGGGTCGCCTTCGCCAGCAGGAAGGCGCCGCCGGCCATCAGGATCAGGTCGCGCCAGGAGAGCTCCGCGCCGAATGCCGTGAAGGCCACCGCCGTCAGGCCGATGACCCAGGTGATGGCGAAGAGCAGGGCGATGCGCATGACCAGGGCGCCGGCCAACCCGATCGTGCGCCCCGTGGCCCGCTGATGCTCCGGCAGGCGGTTGGCGATGATCGAGACGAAGACGACGTTGTCGATGCCGAGCACGATCTCCATCAGGGTCAGGGTGAGGAAGCTGGCCCAGACGGTGGGATCGGCAAGAAGGTCCATCATCACGCTCAACCTGTTGGGGTACGCCAGGGGTAGTCCTGGCCGTAGGAACGCTCGAAGGCCGAGAGGGTTTCAGAATGGGCAAGGGTCAGGTCGATATCGTCCTTCCCCTCCATCAGGCATTCCTTGACGAACGGGTCGATCTCGAAGCTGAAGGTTTCCGGATCGTTGGCCAGCCGCACGGTCTGGCTGGCGAGGTCGACGGTCAGCGGTGCCGACGGGTCGGCCTCGGCCATCTCCCAGATCTTCTCGATCGCCTCGATCGGCAGTTCCACCGGCAGCAGCCCGTTCTTGGCGCAGTTGGAGCGGAAGATGTCGCCGAAGCTGGCGGCGATGATGCAGCGGAAGCCGGCATCGGCGAGCGCGTAGACCGCCCCCTCGCGGCTCGACCCGCCGCCGAAGTTGCGGTCGGCGACCAGGATTTCGGCCCCCTGGTACTGCGGCTGGTTCAGCGGGAAATCCTTCCGCATCGAGCCGTCCTCGTTCCGGCGCAGGTCGTGGAACAGGTAGTTGTCGTAGCCGTCCGAGCGTGGCTTGCGCAGGAAGCGGCCGGGCTGGAGCTGGTCGGTGTCCACATTGGCGAGCCGCAGGGGCACGACGGTGGCGGCGAGCTTGCCGAACGGGTCCATGGGTCAGCCCTCCGCCAGCTTGCGCACGTCGGTGATGGTGCCGGTGACGGCCGCCGCGGCGGCCATGGCCGGGCTCATCAGATGGGTGCGCGATCCGGGACCCTGGCGGCCTCGGAAGTTCCGGTTGGTGGTCGAGGCACAGCGCTCGCCCGGCGGTACCATGTCGCCGTTGGTCGCCGCGCACATGGAGCAGCCGGAGTCGAGCCACTCCGCCCCGGCCCCGGTGAAGATCCGGTCCAAGCCCTCCTGCTCCGCCTGATGCTTCACCATGGTGGAGCCGGGCACGATCATGGTCGGCACTTTGGCCTTCCGATCCTTCAGGATGGATGCTGCGGCGCGCAGATCCTCGATGCGGGCATTGGTGCAGGAGCCGATGAACACCCGGTCGACCCGCAGCCCGTCCAGCGGCGCCCCGGGGGTCAGGCCCATATAGTCGACCGCCTTCTCGAAGGTCGCCCGACGGCCCTCATTGGCCTCGCCCGACGGGTCCGGCACCGCGGCGGTGACGGGAAGCGCGTGCTCCGGCGACGTACCCCAGGTCACGGTCGGCGCGATCTCGTCCGCATGAATTTTGACCTCCTGATCAAAAATCGCGCTCGGATCGCTCCTGAGCGTTCGCCAGAAGGCCACCGCTGCGTCCCAGTCCTTGCCCTCGGGCATGTAGCGACGGCCCTTGAGCCAGGAGATCGTGGTCTCGTCCGGCGCGATCATGCCGGCGCGGCCACCGGCCTCGATCGACATGTTGCAGACGGTCATCCGCGCTTCCATGGACAGGCCGCAGATCGCCTCGCCGGCGTATTCGATGACGTGTCCTGCCGCCCCGTCGGCGCCGATCTTCGCGATCACCGACAGGATCAGATCCTTGGCCGTCACATGTTTCCCGAGCGTGCCGTCGACGGTGATCCGCATGGTGCGCGGCCGCTTCTGCCAGAGCGTCTGGGTGGCGAGCACATGGGTGACCTCGGACGCCCCGATCCCGAAGGCGAGGGCCCCGAAGGCGCCGTGGGTCGAGGTATGGCTGTCGCCGCAGACCAGGACGATGCCGGGCTGGGTCAGGCCGAGTTCGGGTCCGACCACATGGACGATGCCCTGTTCCGGATCGCCGATGCCGAATTGGCGGATGCCGTTGGTCCGGCTGTGCTCGTCCAGCAGCCGGATCATGGTGGCGATCTCCGGCTCGTCCGGTCCGGCCTCGCGGTTGCGCGTCGGCACATAGTGGTCGGCGATGGAGAAGGTGAGGTCCGGCCGGCGCACCTTGCGGCCGCTCATCGCCAGCTTCTCGAAGGCGTGGAACGAGCCTTCGTGGCACAGGTGGCGGTCGATCCATAGCAGCGCCTGCCCGTCGTCGCGGGCGGTGACGGTATGGGCGCGCCAGATCTTCTCGAAGAGGGTGAGCTGCTCGGTCATGGCGTCGAGATTAGCCGGAAGCAGAGGGAGGGCAAGGGGGTGAAATCGGCGGCGATGATCTCCTCCCGTCATCCTGACGCAAGTCAGGATCAAGCTACCGGCGCCGGTGCACCGCAGATCCTGACGTGCGTCAGGATGACGGATGGGGGGTCACCCCTTCACCGCCATTGGGATCCCGGCCACCACCAGCTCCACCCGGCCCGCGCGTTCCGCCACCCGCTGATGCAGCCGGCCGGCGTGGTCGCGGAAATCGCGGGCCATCTTGTGCTCCGGGACGATGCCGAAGCCGACCTCGTTGGAGACCAGGATCGCCGGGCCCGTCGGCGCCGAACACCAGGCCAGCAGGTCGGCGGTGGCGATGTCGATGTCGTGCCCGTGCACCATCAGATTGGTCAGCCAGGTGGTCAGGCATTCCACCAGCACCACCCGGCCCGGCCGGGCCTCGCGGGCCAGGGCGGCGGCGAGGGCGAGCGGCTCCTCCACCGTCGCCCAACCATCCGCCGCCCGGTCGGCTTGGTGGCGGGCGATGCGGTCGGCCATCTCCGCGTCCAGCGCCTCGGCGGTGGCGAGATAGACGACCTCCAGCCCGCTTTCCCGGGCGAGGGCCTCGGCCCGGCTCGACTTGCCGGACCGGGCGCCGCCCAGGATCAGGGTGAGGGGCGTCACAGGGCCGCCGCCGTGCCGAGCAGGGCGGTGGATTCATGGGCGAACATGCCGCCGTTGCCATGGGCGAGGCCGATGGTGGCCCCGTCCACCTGCCGGTCGCCGCATTCGCCCCGGAGCTGCCGCACCGCCTCGATGGTGGTAAAGATGCCGAGCATGCCCGGATGGGTGCAGGACAGCCCGCCGCCATAGGTGTTGAACGGCAGCGCACCGCCCGGCCGCAGCCGCCCGTCGCCGACGAAGGCCCCTCCCTCCCCCTTGGGGCAGAAACCTAGGTCCTCCAGCAGCATCACCGCGTTGATCGTGAAGGCGTCGTAGACCTGCACCACGTCGACATCGGCGGGGGTGAGGCCGGCCATCCTGAACGCCTCGCGCCCGCTCTGGACCGCTGCCGTGGTGGTCAGCGACGGCATCATCGAATACTGGCGGTGGGTGTGCCCGCCGGCGCAGCCGAGCAGGTGGACGGGGGGCTTCCTCAGGTCCTTTGCCCGGTCGGCCCGGGTCATGACGATGGCGCCGCCGCCGTCGGTGACCAGGCAGCAGTCGCGCACCGTCAGCGGGTCGCAGACCATGCGGGAGCCAAGCACGTCGTCCGCGGTCAGCGGATCGCGCATGAACGCCTCCGCGTTCATTCCGGCCCACATGCGGGCGGCGACGGCGACCTCGGCGAGCTGCTCGCGGGTGGTGCCGTAGTCGTACATGTGCCGGGCGGCCGACATGGCGTAACCGGCGATCGGCGCGCGCAATCCGTAGGGCTTCTCGTAGGGCAGGTTCTCTGCCCCGGAGGGCGAATGCAGCTTGCCTGAGGCGGTGCGCTGGTTGGAGCCGTAGACGATCAGCGCCACGTCGCAGAGCCCGTTCTCCAGGGCCAGGGCGGCGTGCAGCATCTGGATCACCGCCGAGGAGCCGCCGACGATGGTGGCCTCCGAGAAGCGCGGCTCGATGCCGAGATATTCGGCATAGGTGAGCGCCGGGAACACCGAATGCATGGAGACGGCGAACAGCCCGTCCACGTCCTTCAGGCTCAGCCCGGCATCGGCCAGGGCGGCGCGGGCGGCGTCGGCGGCGATCTCCATGTGGCTGTAGCCGGGCGCCTCGCCCAGATGGGCGGTTGCCGCACCGACGATGGCGGTCTTGCCGCGCAGGGACCAGGTCACGAGGCACCTCCCGCGGCGGGATCGAAGACGACGACTTTCTGGCCGTCCTGCTCGGCGAGGCGGGCGGCGACCGGCATGCCGATGGCGACCTCGGTCGGATCCAGGCCTTCCACCCGGCTCATCATCCGCACCCCCTCGTCCAGGTCGACGAGGCAGACATTGTAGTCGCCGCCGCTTTCCGGCCGGCGCCGGATGACGGTGGTGGAATGGACGACGCCCTTGCCGCTCGGCGCAACCCATTGGATGTCTTCGCTGCCGCAGGACGGGCACATGACGCGCGGCTGGAAGATGTGGGTGTCGCAGGCGCCGCAGCGCTGGATGCGCCAGTCCCCGGCCTCCAGATAGGCGAAATAGGTGGCGTCGGGACCGCCGGGGGCGGGCTTGACATCGGGCATGCGGGGTCCTCCTGATTTTCTTTCTTTGATTCCTACACGTCTCCCCGGCCTCGTGCCGGGGCCCAGGGGGATGCGGCTGGAGCGCCGGTCGATGTGCCTCCTTCGCTCCAGCAAGCGTCTGTCTCGGTCCCGGCGCAAGGCCGGGAAGACATATCAAGAACTAAACCACCCGCCCTTGCGCCCGCGCCCTCGGATCGCCCACCGCGACCGCCATGCCGTCCGCATCCACCGAGATCGTCTGGCAAACCGCCATCATCGGGTCGCGCACCGGCTGTACCGTCAGGGACAGGCCGAGCTCGTCGGCGACGGCGCGGGCGGTGTCGGCGATGTCCGGGTCGCACATCATCGAGTCCTCCTCGGCATGCACCCGGGCCTCGCGCACCGCCTTCTCCAGCGGGATGCCGCGACCGAGATGGTGGAACATGATCTGCATCAGTGCGGTGACGATGCGGGTCGCCCCCGAGGCGCCGATCGCCATGGCAGCACGCCCGCCCTCGAACAGCAGGGTCGGCATCATCGATGAGGCCGGCCGCTTGCCGCCGACCACCGAATTGGCACTGCCTTCCCAGGCATGGAACAGCCGCATCTGGTTGTTCAACAGGATACCGGTGCCCGGCACCACCACGGCGGAGTGGTTGTTGTTGGAGAAGGTGATGCAGGCGGCGTTACCGATGGCGTCCATGGCGCAGAGGCTGGTGGTCTCGGTGCTCTCGCCGCCGGGCGCGATGGGCGAGGGCACGAAGGCCGGGTCGCCCAGCCCGCGCCGCCGGGCGTTGAACATCGCCAGCATCGCCTCGGCCAGCGCGCGGGTGCGGCCGTGCTCGTCCTCCGGCACCCCGGCGGCGTCCAGGGCGGCGAGGCCCTTGGCGACCATGAAGCCGGTGGAGGGCGGACCCATGGTGGCGATCCGGCGGCCGCGATACTGCCCGCTGGCGGCGGGACGGCGGACCACGTGGTAGCTGGCGAGGTCGTCGGCGGTCAGGAAGCCGCCATGGGCCTCCATCTCGGCGACGATCTTGTCGGCCAATTCGCCCTCGTAGAAGGCGCGGGGACCTTCTTCGGCGATCAGCTCCAGGCTGTCGCCGTATTCCGACATGCTCATGCGGTCGCCGGACTCGAACAGGCTGCCATCCTTCTTCAGCAGCATCGCCGCGGTCGCCGGCATGTAGGATAGCAGGTCCCGGCTGCGCGACATGCGCAGCGCGGCCTTGGGCGCCACATTGAAACCCTCATGGGCGATTCGGATCGCCGGCGCCATCACCGATTTCAGCGGCATGCGCCCGAAGGTGTCGAGCGCCCGGCACAAGCCGGCCGCCGCCCCGGGGACGGCGACGGAGCGATGGCCGATCTCGTTGGCCCTGTCCTTGACCAAGATGGTGTAGTCGCCCAGCGGATTGACCGATTGGAACAGCTCGTACTTGGCATTGACCGGGGCGGTGCCCATGAAGTCGAAGGTGGTGGTGGTCTTGGTCCGCGCATGGTGCACGGTCATGAAGCCGCCGGCGCCGAGGCCGCTGTCCAGCGGCTCGACCACGCCCATGGCGAAGGCGGTGGCGATCACCGCGTCGATCGCGTTGCCGCCGCGTTCCAGGATCTCCACGCCGGCCTCGGCCGCGTCCGGATTGCCGCAGGCGACGGCCCCCAGCTTCATCGGCGCGCGTTCGTAACCGGCCCAATCCGCGTTCGGGTCAAAACCGTCGGGCATGGGGGATCCTCCAGAAATGGGCTGCGTCCGGGCACTCAGGACTGTTGCGCGGAGTGGGCAAAGGCTAGACAAAGCCGCCCCGGATACACAAGCTCCGTTCCGCCGTGCCTGCCCGGGGCGCCCGCCCGTCCCTTCCGTTCTGCAAACTCCAATCGAGGTCCATCGTGAGCGAAACGCCCACCGTTCTGCTGACCGGCAAGAACTCGATCCGTCGCGCCGATTTCCTGGCCGAGAACACCGAATCCGAGCTGCGCTTCATCTGCTGCGACAAGGAGGAGGAGCCGGTGCGCCTGCAGGAACTGCTCCCCGAGGCGGACATCATCGTCGGCGGGGGCGGCGGCCTGAAGTTCCCGGCGACCAACCGGCTGAAGCTCTATCAGATCCCGTTCACCGGCTACGACTGGATCACGCCGCCGGAGCTGCCCAAGGGGGTCCTGTTCTGCAACACCCATGAGCACGAGACCACCATCGCCGAGCATATCCTGGCCGGCATGCTGGAGTTCCAGACCGGGCTGATGCGCGACACCCACCCGATGATGGTGGCCAAGTCCTATAACGGCCGCTCGATCTCCGCCGGCCCGATGCACCGGGAGATGCGCGGCTGCACGGTGGGCATCGTCGGCTACGGCCATATCGGCCGCGAGGTCGCCCGGCGCTGCAAGGCGTTCGACATGAAGGTGCTGGCGGTCAGCCGTACCGTGCGCGACGAGGGCGACCTGGTCGACGATTACTGGACGGTTGCGGACGGGCTCGACCGGCTGTGCGCGGAGAGCGATTTCGTCATCGTCTGCGCGCCGCTGGACGACGTGACCCGCGGCATGATCGGTGCGGCCCAGTTCAAGGTCATGAAGCCCGATGCGGTGATCTGCAATGTCGGCCGCGGCGAGGTGATCGACGAGGCCGCCCTGTACGAGGCGCTCTCATCCAAGCGGATCCGCGGCGGGATCATCGACGTCTGGTACATCTATCCGTCGAAGGAAGACCCGAATCCCTGGCCGTCGAAATTCCCGTTCCAGAAGCTGGATAACGTGATCCTGTCGCCGCACAACTCGGCCTGGACGGAGCCGATGACCACCCGGCGCTGGATGTTCGTGGCCAAGCAGCTCGACCGCTTCGTGAAGGGCGAGCCGCTGGAGAACATCTGTTTCGAGGGAGAGGGGTAGGAGGACGTTTGGGACGCCCCCAGCGTGCGAGGCTTGGTCCTGACTTTCGTCAGGATGACGACCAGCGTGCGTCGTCCTGATGCAAATCAGGACCAAGCCTCCGGTGCCGGAGCAGGTCTGAGGCTCCTTACCCCCACACCGCCTTGCGGATCAGGTTGGCGCCCATCAGGGCCATGGCGATGAACACCGCCTGACGGAACCGGGCCTGGGGGAGGTGGGCGCGGATGCGGGTGCCGATGGCCATGGCCGCCAGGGCCGCCACCAGCGCCACCGCCGACAGCGGCAGGGTCTCCAGCGTGATCCCGCCATTGGCCCAGATGGCCACGACCCATACCAGCCCGGTCAGGAAGAACGAAAGCCCCACCCCCTGCACATACTCGTCGCGGGTCAGGTTCAGGCTGGCGAGATAAACCGCGATCACGATGCCCTGGCTGCCGGTCATGCCGCCGATGACACCGGAGATCAGGCCCACCGGGACCGACAGGGCGAGCTCATGGCGCCGCGGGATCACCGGCATGCCGCCCAATACCTGCATTCCGGCATTGCCGATCAGCAGGCAGCCGAGTGCCACCTGCATCCATTTCGGGTCGACTGAGAACAGGATCTCGGTGCCGATCCACAGACCGGCCGCCGCCGACGCGTTCAGCAGGCCGAAGCGCCGGGCCAGGGTGCCGACGGCGCCGACCTGGACGATCTGCCAGAGATTGGAGATCAGCAGCGGGATGATCAGAATGCCGACGGCGGTGCGCAGGCTGACCACGTTGGCGAGGATCGCCATGGCGATGGTCGGCAGGCCGAGACCGACGATGCCCTTCACGCCGCCGCCGACGGCAAAGGCGAAGGCGACGAGCAGCACGAGGGTCAGCTCGGGAAGCGGAAGATCTGGCATGATGTCCTCGGCGCCGTAGGCTCAGGCGCCGGCCTTTTCGCCGGTTTTTTCCATCAGGAACCAGGTGACGTCGTCGGCCGGAAAGGCCGGATCGCGATGGTACTGGAAACCGTAATCCACCAGCCGCAGGTCCGGGAAGCGGTCCATCATCTCGCCGGCGAAATCCCGCTTGAATAGCCGGTCCTGATGGCCCCGGTACGGGATCGCCGTGGGGCTCGGGTTGTAATACTCCGAGACGAGGACCAGCCGGGACGAGGCGGCGTAGAGGTTGTCGTACACGGTCGGCAGGGCATCCGGATTGATGTGGATCAGCACGCCGGAGCAGAAGGCGAGCTCGCTCACCGCGACGGGGTGTTTCTCGAGGATCGAGCCGTGATGCACGTCCACCCCGTCCAGGGTGCGCAGGACCTCGACCGCCTTGGCGTTGATCTCGATGGCCGACAGGGCGATCTGCGGCAGGAGGTGGCGCAGGGCGACCAGGTTGATGCCCACGTTCGGGCCGAACTCGACCGCCGAGGCGATGCCGCCTGCCCGCTTCAGCGCGTTGGAGAACAGGTGGGTGCGCGAGGCCAGCAAGGCTGCCCCCTGGTTGCGGTCCACATAGTCGTCGCCGAACGCGCCGCTCCAGAACGCCTCCTGTTCCGTGCGCCAGTCCGTCGTCATGCCGATCCTCCCGCGATCCTGTCTTCGTAGCGCCGCTGTTTCTGTCCGACGCCTGCGTTCAGTGTGCGCCATTCCGGATGCGCGTCCAGCAGGGCAATGACGTCCCGCCAGCCGAAACCGGGATTCTCCGGCACCAAGGTCTCGAGGACCCGCACCAGCAGTTCGTAGTCAGATCGCTCGTCCAGGGTCCAGCGATAGCCGCTCAGGTCCTCCGGCGCCCGGTAGCTCGCGATGCGGAACCGCTCCGGCTGGCGGTAGAGGAACGGCATCACGTGTTCGCGGTCGTAGGTGTCGCTCGCCTCCGCGTTGGCGGTGCGCAGGGCGGTCATGGAGGCGACCTCCACATCCAGGCCGATCGGCCAGGTGCGCGGGAAACTGTTGGTGGCGTAGTCGACCGGCGGGTCGCTGTCGCGGAACAGGCCCACCACCGCATCGATCAGGGCCGGATCGGTCAGCGGGCAGTCGCCGGTCAGGCGCACGGCGATCTCGGCCCCGACGCTCTCCGCCGCCCCCACGAAACGGTCGAGCACGTCCGGCTCGGACCCCCGGAAGACGGCCACGCCCTCCGCTTCCGCCAGTGCCACGACAGGATCGTCGTCGGCATTGGTGGTGGTGGCGATGCAGACCGTGTCGACGGCGGATGCCCGGCGCACCCGGTCGATCTGATGGGCGAGCATCGGGCGCCCGGCCGCCGGCATCAGCACCTTGCCCGGCAGGCGGGTGGAGGTCATGCGGGCCTGGATCACGGCGGCAACGGTCACGGGCGTCTCCTTATGATCGGCAACGGTATCACGCGGCCGTCGCCCGAGCGCCGCATAACGGTTAGGCTGGCGGCATGAACGATCGCCCCACCGTCACCCTGCGCCCCATCACGTTCGAAGATTCAGAGGATCTGCTGGCCTGGCGGAACGATCCGCTGACCCGGTCCAATTCCCGCAACGGCAACGCCGTCACCCAGCAGGAGCACGCGGCCTGGCTCTCGCGCGTGCTGGACGACCCGAATCGGCAGGTCTGGATCGCGACGGAAGGTGGGGAGAACGTCGGCACCACCTCCGCCTTGCGGCACGAGGACGGGTCGATCGAGATCTTCGTCACCGTCGCTCCGGAGGCCCGGGGCCGACGGCTGGGGGCGGTGCTGGTGTCTGCGGCGGTGGACGAGGCGCGCGTGCACTGGCCCGATGCCCGCCTGTGGGCCGAGATCAAACCGGAGAACACGGCCAGTCGGAAGGCGTTCGAGGCCTGCGGCTTCGAGCAGGTGGAGGAGCGCGGCGCGCTGCTCGGCTACGAGCTGACCCGCTGATCCGGCAGAAGGCTGGCGATGGTGGCGGCGACCCGGTCGGCACCGAGCCCATCCACCAGGGTGTGGGCGTTCGCCGCCAGCGCCTCCCGCCGATCGCGGTCCTGGGCCAGGGCGGTCACCGTTTCGGCCAGCGCCGCCGGGTCCAGCCGCTCCAGAGGCCCGATATCGATGGCGGCACCCTTCTGGGCCAGGGAGGCCGCGGGGCCGGTCTCGCTCTCGTTCTGGGCGCCGATGATCATCGGCACGCCCGATGCCGCCATCTCCAGCACGGTCGAGCCTGCGGCGGAGACGGCCAGATCGACGGAGGCCAGCAGCTCCGACATGTCCCGCACGTCGTGCCGCACCTCGACCCGGCCCGGCAGCAGGGACGCCCGGCGCTCCAGCTCATGCAGCGCCGGATTGGCCGCTCCGACCACCAGGATCACCTCCGGCTCGCCCGGCACCCCTTCCGCCGCCTGCGCGACGGCGTCCAGGGCCAAGGCGCTGTAGCCCTTGGGGTCGGCGCCGCCCATCAGGATCAGCAGGCGGTGGGCGGTCTCGGGCACGGCGCGGAGGTCGGCGCCGTTCGCCCGGAACTCCCGGCGCAGCAGTCCCCAGGTCGGCCCCAGGCAGACCCGGGCCTCGGTCTTTCCGGCATAGAGGGCCGGTACGGCGTGCAGGTTCTGGTTCACCACCAGCGCGCCCGGATAGGCCGCGCGATGGCCCATGTCGTCGATGATCGCCAGCGGCGGGCCCGCTGCGGCAAGGGCGGCGAGATCGGCATCTGCGACCTCCAGCCCGTCGACCACCACGGCGGCGGCGTCGTCCAGCAGATCCTCGGGCGGCCATCGGTCGTGCAGCACGACCTCGGCGCCTGCGTCGTGGTAGCGTTCGGAGATCGCCGGGGGCACGGCGGTGCAGGCCAGCCGGACGGTGCCGCCGAAGGCGATCCAGCTCTGGGCCAGCGCCAGGCAGCGCATCACATGGCCCATGCCGATCCGGCTGTCGGCATCGGCGCGGATCACCAGCCGCTCGCCCCTCAGGTCGGCCGAGGTCGGTGCTGCTTCATTTGCGGCGGCGGGAAGAGTATCGTCTGGCGGCCGAATCACTGGAACTGCCCGGTCGGAGGACGTGTTGGATGGAAGGCGAGTTTAGCATAGCCGGACGGCCGATCGGTCCGGACCACCCGCCCTATATCGTCGCGGAGATGTCCGGCAACCACAACGGCGACATCACCCGCGCCTTCCGTATCCTGGAGATGGCCAAAGCCGCCGGTGCCGATGCGGTGAAGCTGCAGACCTATACCGCCGACACCATCACCATCGACCATGACGGGCCGGAATTCGTGATCAAGGGCGGGCTGTGGGACGGCCGTCATCTGCACGATCTCTACCAGGAGGCCCACACCCCCTGGGAGTGGCACGGCCCGATCTTCGACAAGGCGCGGGAGCTCGGGATCACGGTGTTCTCCACCCCGTTCGATCCGACCGCGATCGACCTGCTGGAGAGCCTCGGCGCGCCCGCCTACAAGATCGCCTCCCAGGAGCTGGTGGATCTGCCGCTGATTCGGCGGGTGGCGGCAACCGGCAAGCCGATGATCATGTCCACCGGCATGGGCAGCCTGGAGGAGATCCGCGAGGCGGTAGAGGCCGCGCGGGGAGCTGGTGCGGAACGGCTCGTCGTCCTGCACTGCGTCAGCGCCTATCCGGCGCCGGCGGAGGAGGCGAACCTGCGTACCATCGCCGACCTGGCCGACAAGCTTGGCGTGGTGACCGGCCTGTCCGATCACACCATGGACACCCCCGTGGCCACCCTGTCGGTCGCCATGGGCGCCTGCCTGATCGAGAAGCACGTCACCCTTGCCCGCGCCGATGGCGGGGTGGACAGCGCCTTCTCCCTTGAGCCCGACGAACTGGCCCGTCTGGTGCGCGATACCCGCATGGCCCATGCAGCCCTCGGGGCGCCGGCCTATCGACCCACGAAATCGGAGGAGGCGGGGCTGAAGTTCCGCCGCTCGCTCTACGTCGTGCAGGACGTGCCGGCCGGCTCGGAACTGACCGCGAAGAACATCCGCTCCATCCGCCCCAATCTCGGTCTGGCGCCGAAGCATTACGAGACCGTGCTGGGCCGTCGGGCGACCCGCGACCTGAAGCGCGGCGAGCCGCTCGCCGCCGCGATGGTCGAAGGCGGCATCGACGCCTGACATGCAGACACCGCAGCAAATCCTGGAGCGCGCCACCGCTCTGCACCTCGCTGGGCATGTCGAGCAGGCGATCCCGCTCTACGCCCACCTACTGACCTCCAATCAGAAAAATCCGGAACTGCTGTACCGCTTCGGCATGGCCCTCCATCAGAGCGGCCGGGCGGAGGCTGCGGAACAGGCTTTGTCACGCGCGGTTGCGGCTGGTCCGCGTGAGGCTACCTACCGACATGCGCTGGGTGTGGCGTTACATGGCCTGGGTCGCCACGACGAGGCGGTCGCCGCTTATGAGGCGGCACTGGTACGCAATCCGCTGCTGTCGGATACCCTGGCCAATCTCGGCGGTATCCTGGCCACCGGACCGAGGCGCGCCGAAGGTGTCGCCATGCTGCGGCGGTCCATGGTGCTGGCGCCTGGAAGTGACGAAGCCTGGGCAAGATGGGGCAACCATATGCACACCATCTCCGACGCGCAGGCGTGTGAGCGGGCACGGCGCCGGGCGCTGGTAGCTGCTCCGACCAGGAGCGACCGCTGGGTTTCCCACGCGCTCGGCCTGATGGATATCGAGCAAGGCGAGAAGGCGATCCGAGCGTTCCGGGCCGCTGCGGTGATCGCGCCGGGCAACAGTGAGGCCTATAATCACCTGGCCTGGCTGCAGGTCGGTCGGCTCACGATCGCACAGGCCCGCAGCAGCTTCACACGAGCCAGGACCCTGCGGCCGGATCTCGCTTCGGCCTATGCGGGCCTCTCGGAAGCGGCCTTCGCCGCCGGCGAGCTACGGGAAGCGATCCGCTGCATGCGGGAGGCCCTGAAGGTATCGCCAGGCGAACCCCATTACCGGTTTCGCCTGGGCATCCAACTGCTCTCGGCCGGCGAGATGATGCAGGGTTGGGAAGGATATCGTCACCTGCGGCTTAAACCGAATGCCGTGCGCCGCGATCCGGCCATTCGACTCTGGAATGGTGTCCCTTCCAAGGACACCACTCTGCTGATCGCGGCGGACCAGGGCGTGGGAGACGAACTGCTGCATGCCTGTGCCATCGCTGCGGCCGCCCGCGATGTCGGGCGGATCGTCATCGAATGCGACCAGCGCATCGTCGATCTGATGCGGCGCAGCTTTCCGGAGGCCTTTGTCCATGCCTACCATCGCATCGGCGATCGCAATGCGCCGGAGCATCTCTACGACTGGGTGCCGGACGACTGGATGCCTAGTGCCTATGCCGATGGCATAACGCTTCTGGCACGCTACCGGGGCAGTGTCGAGCAGGCGGATGCGGCGGCGGCGCCCTGGCTGAAGGCCGACCCCGCGCGGGTGGCGGAGATGCGGGAGAAGCTTGCCGCCCTGGGCGACGGACCCAAGATCGGCGTGGCCTGGCGCAGCCGCCGGCTGACGACCTTCCGCCTGCCCCACTATCCCGGTCTCTCTCCGTTCGAAGAAGTGCTGAAGGTGCCGGGAGCCCACTTCGTCTCCCTGCAATACGGAACCGGCTGGCGGGAAGAACTTGCGGCGGCGGGCGCGAATGTCAGCGTGGTCGACGGGCTCGACACCACGAACGACATCGACGGCGTCTTCGCCCTGGTGGAAGCACTCGACCTGGTGATCTGCCCTTCCAGCACTGTCGGCTGGATCGCCGCCGCCTTGGGCAAGCCGGTCTGGCTGCTCTACAATACGCCGGTCTTCCTGGAATACGGCACCGACCGCTTCCCCGGATTCCCCACCGTGCGCTGCTTCCGCAAGATCCAGGTGCAGCCTTGGCGCCCGCTTATGGTCGAGGTCGGCCGAGCGCTCGCCGATCATCTGTCTCAGGCCTGATTGGGCGAGGGCGGGGCGGTCGGCTTCTTGCCGCGCAGGGTCTCCCGGTAGGTGATGTACAGCCCGCTCGAGACGATGATCCCGCCGCCGACGAAGGTCCAGATGTCAGGGAAGGTGCCGAACACGAAGTAGCTCAGGATGATGGCCATCACGAGCTGGCCGTAGTTGAAGGGGGCGAGCACCGAGGCCTCGCCGTATTGAAAGGCGCGGATCACGAAATAGTGGCCGAGCCCGCCGATGAAGCCGAGCAGGGCGAACAGCCCGGCATCGATCACCGAGACCGGCGTCACCCAGTAGAACGGCAGGGCGATGGAGGAGATCACCGCCCCGACCACGGCGATGTAGGTGATCGACGTCTCCGGCGAATCGGCAGCCGAGAACTTGCGGGTGTAGATCTGGTAAGTCGCATAGCAGAGGGCGGTGCCCAGCACCAGGAACATGGCCCAGTGGGTCTCGCCGCCGCCCGGCCTGATGATGATCAGCGCGCCGGCGAAACCGACCGCCACCGCCGTCCAGCGCCGGATGCCAACGACCTCGCCGAGGAACGGGGCGGCCAGCGCGGTGACGATCAGCGGCGAGGTGAAGTTGATTGCACTCGCCACCGGCACCTCGATGA
This sequence comes from Thalassobaculum sp., assembly GCF_965223715.1. Lineage (GTDB taxonomy): Bacteria > Pseudomonadota > Alphaproteobacteria > Thalassobaculales > Thalassobaculaceae > Thalassobaculum. Next base: position 4,609,032 of record NZ_OZ245012.1, read on the forward strand.
AGCGCAGGGCGGTGAAGAAGCACGCCGTGGCCAGAAACATCAGCAACGAGCGGATGAAGTGGATCCCCGGCTTGCTCGCCCGGAACAGCGACAGCCCCTGACGCGGCATGAACATCAGGATCACGAAGACCAGATGCCCGGTATACCGCGCCCACACGACCTGCACCGTGTGGTAGTCGCCGGACAGGAACTTCGCCGCGACGTTCATGAACGGCAGCAGGTTGATCGCCAGCAGCATGAACAGCACCGCCCGCAGGGTGTCCTGCGAGGTGCTTCTGACGGGCGCGGCGGCGGTGGTCGGGGGTACGCTTGACATGGCGGCAGGGTAGATCACCCGTCCGCGCCGACACATCCCCTTATCCGGATCTTCCGCGATGCCCAGACGGCAGCTATCGTCGCCGCGCATTCAAACGGGAGGCATGCAATGGGAGCCCAGACTCTGCGGTTCGACACACCGGACGGACCGGTCGAGGTGGCGGTGACGGACTGCGTCGTCGCCGGCTGGACCGGTCGCGACAAGGCGGCGATCGACCATCACATCGAGGAACTGGCCGAGATCGGCGTGCCTGGGCCGAGCACCGTGCCCCTGTACTACCGTGTCGCGGTCGAGCAGCTCACCCAGGGCGACCACGTGCAGGTGATCGGCGGCGACAGCTCGGGCGAGGTCGAGCCGGTGCTGGTGGCGACCGACACGGGGCTGTACCTGACCGTCGGTTCAGACCATACGGACCGCAAGGTGGAGACCTATTCCATCGCCGTTTCCAAGCAGATGTGCCCGAAGGTGCTGGGCACCACCGCCTGGCCGGTATCGCTGGATGACAATCTGGACGCGCTGGTGCTGGAAGCGAAGGCGACGATCAAGGGCAAGGAAGAGCCGTACCAGACCGGCACGCTCGCCCTGATCCGGCCGCTGAAGGATCTGGTGGACGGTTATGGCGGGCTGAAGCCGGGGACGGTCATGCTCTGCGGCACCGTGCCGGTGACCGGCGGCATCCGCCCAGCCGATCGGCTGGCGATCTCCATCACCGACCCGGCGAGGGGCCGGACCCTTTCCCATGCCTATGACATCGAAACCCTGCCCGTGGTGAGCTGACCCATGACCTTCGCGCCGAAAACCCCGATCGCCGAGATCCTGACCGCGCTCGACACCGGTCAGACCACCGCCGCCGCCCTGCTGGACACCGCCCTGGAGCGGGCCAGGGACGCCTCGGGCGAGGGCGCCCGCGTCTTCATCGCCCTCATGGAGGACAGTGCGCGCGCCGAAGCCGCCGCCAGCGACGGCCTGCGCAAGGCCGGCGTGCCGCCGCGTCCGCTGGAGGGCCTGCCGATCTCGGTGAAGGACCTGTTCGACGTGAAGGGGGCGGTTACCACCGCCGGCTCCAAGGTGCTGGCCTCCGAGCCGCCGGCCGAGAAGGACGCCCCCGTCGTCGCCCGGCTGCGCGCCGCCGGCGCGGTCCTCGTCGGCCGCACCAACATGACCGAGTTCGCGTATTCCGGCCTCGGCATCAACCCGCATTACGGCACTCCGGCCAATGCCTGGGACCGGGCGTCGAAGCGCATTCCCGGCGGCTCGTCCTCGGGGGCGGCGGTCAGCGTGACCGACGGCATGGCGAGCGTCGGTCTCGGCACGGATACCGGCGGCTCCGTGCGCATCCCTGCCGGTCTCTGCGGTCTTGCCGGTTTCAAGCCGACCCAGAGCCGGGTGCCGATCGCCGGTGCGGTGCCGCTGTCGACCAGCCTGGACAGCATCGGCCCGCTGGCGCCGTCCATGGACTGCTGCGTGCGGGTGCATCAGGTCCTGGCCGGCGAGACGCCGCACCCGATCCCGGCGCTGCCGGTGAAGGGGCTGCGTCTGGCGGTGCCGAAGGAATTCGTGCTGGACGATCTGGACGAGCCCACCGCTGCCGCGTTCCAGGCCGCCCTCAGCCGGATCTCGTCGGCCGGCGCCACCATCATCGACCTCTCCCTGCCCGAGCTGCTGGAACTCCCCGTGGTCAACGCCAAGGGCGGCTTCACCGCGCCGGAGAGCTACGCCCTGCACGAGCGGCACATTCTGCGCGATCCGGATGCCTTCGATCCGCGGGTCATCTCCCGCATGCGCCGGGCGGGCGAGCAGTCGGCCGCCGATTACTTCAACCTCGTCAATGCCCGGGCCGATATCCAGGCACGGGTTGCGGCCAAGACCTCGGCCTTCGACGCGGTGCTGATGCCGACCACCCCGCGCATCGCCCCGCCGATCGCCGACCTGGTGCCGGACGACGCGGTCTACGGCGCGATCAACATGGCCATGCTGCGCAACTGCTCGGTCGGAAACTTCCTCGACCGCTGTGCCGCTACGATCGCGGTGCACGAGGAGGGCAGCGCCCCGGTCGGCCTGATGATCATGGGCGAAACCCTCGCCGATGATAGGGTTTTGGCCATATCTCAGGGGTTGGAGACCCTGTTTGCCTGAGCGGCTATTGGTAATTTTCAGTCCGAAGTTCAAGGGCTTGAGAGTTCATTGTTGCGCGCCTAACTGGGAGGGGTACGCTTTTGGGTCCGGGTAGCACAGACGCTCCCGGCGACGTCGAAAGGAGGATCGTATGACAGCGACTGATCGGATCCACTCCCTGCAAGCGCGCCATGCCTCGCTCGAGGAGAAGCTGGATAATGAGTCCGGACGACCGTTGCCGGACGAAGTCGCGATACATGACCTGAAACGTCAGAAGCTAGCCATCAAGGACGAAATCGCGCGGTTGCAGCGCGCCTGATCCCAGGCCTTCGTTCTTCCAACAGGACCGGTTCGTGCGCCGATCACGGAGCGCCCGGACCGGCCCTCGGGCCCGCCTTTCCACCGAAAGGCGGGCTTTTTAATGGGTGGGTGCGGCCAGCCGGTTCCCGCCACTCTTTCACTCCCCGGACCTGTTCCGGGGCCTACGCTGAGGTGGAGCACGGTCCCTTCCTGATGGTTTCCGAAATGCGGAACCGTAGGCCCCGGCACAAGGCCGGGGAGTGGCGGAAGGGGGATAGGGGCGCTCCCCGTCTTGCCCTCCACGTCCTCCCGGTCGACAGTGGTCCCCTTGTTCGTCACCGGGAGCCGCCATCATGACCACGCCGCCGCCAGCCCGTGTCGGAGATCCGGCCGGCGCGATCGACACACCCGCCCTGGTGATCGACCTGGACGCGTTCGAGCGCAATCTCGACCGCATGGCCGTCTTCGCCAAAGAGACCGGCGTGCGCATCCGCCCCCACGCCAAGACCCACAAATCGCCGATGATCGCCCGGCTGCAGATGGAGCGGGGAGCCGTCGGCCAGTGCTGCCAGAAGGTGGGCGAGGCCGAGGTGCTGGTGGATGGCGGCATCGATGACGTGCTGGTCTCCAATCAGGTGGTCGGCGACGCCAAGGTCGCCCGCCTCGCCGCCCTGGCCGGCCGGGCGCGGATCGGCGTGTGCGCCGACGACCCAATCCAGGTGGACGCCTACGCGGCCGCCGCGCAGAAATTCGGCACCACCCTCTATGTGCTGGTGGAGATCGATGTTGGCATGTCGCGCTGCGGCGTCGCCCCCGGCGCGCCCGCGGTCGATCTGGCCAAGCGGATCGCGGCCGCGGACGGCCTCGTCTTCGACGGCATCCAGGCCTATCACGGCTCGGCCCAGCACATCCGCGGCTATCGCGAACGCCATGCCGCAATCGCCAAGGCCTCCGATGTGGTGGAGGCGACCGTCGACCCGCTGGCCGCCGCCGGACTGGAGTGCCGCACCATCGGTGGGGCCGGCTCCGGCACGTTCCGGTTCGAGACCGGCACCGGCCTGTGGAACGAGTTGCAGCCCGGCTCCTACTGCCTGATGGATGCCGATTACGGCCGCAACCTGAAGGACGACGGCACCGAGGGACTGGAATTCGAGAACGCCCTGTTCATCGCCTCAACGATCATGAGCGCCGTCGTCCCCGGCCGGGCGGTGGTCGATGCGGGCCTCAAGGCCTCCTCTGTGGACAGCGGCCTGCCGGTCGTGTGGCGGCGCGCCGACACGACGTACGTCTCCGCCTCCGACGAGCACGGCAAGCTGTCGCTGGGCGCCGGGGCGCCGGCGGCCAGGCTCGGCGACCGGGTCTGGCTGGTGCCCGGCCATGTGGACCCGACGGTGAACCTGTACGACTGGTATGTCGGCGTGCGCGGCGGGTTGGAGAGCGGCCATGTGGAATGCCTCTGGCCGGTGGCCGCCCGGGGCGCGCTGAGCTAGGCGCCCGGGCGCGGGTCGGCAGTCACAGCACCGCCGTGAGCGCCTCGATCTCGGGCACGCTTTCCGACAGCAGGATCTCGACCGGCGGTTCGGGGTCCGTCCGCTCCCTCTCGCGTCCGAACTCGCGGACGAACTCCTCGGCACGGCCGGCATGGGCGAATTCCGCGCACAGGCGTGTCCGTTGCACCGCGCCGTCGGCTTCCGACGTGCGGGCCAGGAACTTCAGGACGGCGTCGCCCCTGATCCGCCAGCGGCCGAGCTGCCGGATCAGGGCCTCCTCGTCCGTGTGATGCTCCGGCGACAACGTGACCAGGAGGATCGCCGCCATCGCTCAGCCGTTCCGGTAGGTGTAGCTGTAGCCGTTGAGGGCGGGCGCCCCGCCGAGGTGGGCGTAGAGGATCTTCGAGCCCGCCGGGAAGTAGCCCTTCCGCGCCAGGTCGATCATGCCCTGCATCGACTTCCCTTCGTAGACCGGGTCGGTGATCATCGCCTCGGTCCGGGCGGCCAGCCGGATCGCCTCGTTGGTCTCCTCGCTGGGCACGCCATAGGCCGGATAGGCGTAGTCGGGGATGATGACGATCTCGTCGTCGCGCACCGCGCGGCCGAGCTCGACCAGTTCGGCGGTGTTGTCGACGATGCCCCCGACTTGGGCGCGGAGCTGTTCGGGTGTGCCGGATCCGTCGATGCCGATCACCCGATGGGCGCGATCATCGGCGGCGAAGCCGACGATCATGCCGGCCTGGGTCGAGCCGGTGACCACGCAGACGATGATGTAGTCGAATTTGATGCCCATCTCGGCTTCCTGGGCGCGAACCTCTTCGGCGAAGCCGACATAGCCGAGGCCGCCGAACTTATGGACCGAGGCACCCGCCGGGATCGCATAGGGCTTGCCGCCGGCATCGCGGACCGACTGCAGCGCCTCCTCCCAGCTCTGGCGGATGCCGATGTCGAAGCCTTCATCGACGAGGCGGCTGTCCGCCCCCATCAGGCGGGTCATCAGGATGTTGCCGACACGGTCGTAGACCGCGTCCTCATGCGGGACCCAGTTTTCCTGGATGACCACGCATTTCATGCCGATCTTGGCGGCCGTGGCGGCCACCATCCGGGTGTGGTTCGACTGGACACCGCCGATCGACACCAGGGTATCGGCGTTCGAGGCGATGGCGTCGGGGACGATGTACTCCAGCTTGCGGAGCTTGTTGCCGCCCATCGCGAGGCCCGAATTGCAGTCGTCGCGCTTGGCGTAGATCTCGACATCGGCCCCGATCGCTTCGGTCAGGCGCGGCAGGTACTCGATGGGGGTCGGACCGTAGGTAAGCGGGTACCGTTCGAACTTCGACAGGTTCATGGCGTCTCTCTCGCGTCGGGGCTGGCGAAAACGCTAGCGCAGACGCAGAGAAAGGTGCTCTCGATTAGGCTCGAAAGATTTTCAGAAGAAGCTACGATTTAAATATTGAAAGGCCTTAAGCGACGATGGTGGTCGATTTATGAAAGAATCTTCCGTGACTGAGCTCGACAGGATCGACCGGAACATCCTCAAGTGCCTGCAGGCCGACGGACGGATGTCGAATGCCGATGTCGCGCAGAAGGTCCATGTCAGTCCGGCGACCTGTCACCGTCGGATTCAGCGGCTGGTCGAGGAGGGGGTGATCCAACGGTTCCGGGCCGAGGTGAACCCCGTGGCCGTGGACCGCAGCATTCTCGTCCTGGTGGGCGCCGTGCTGGAAAGGTCTACGCCGGAGAGCTTCGCCGAATTCGAGGCCGCCATCGTGAAGTTCCCTTTCGTTCTGGACTGCCACTGCGTGGCGGGCGATTTCGACTACTTTCTGAAGGTCCGGGCGCGGGACATCTCCGACTTCAACCGGCTGCACCGCGACCGGCTGCTCACCCTGCCGGGGGTACGGCAGCTTCGCAGCTTCTTCGTTCTGAAGGACGTGATCGAGAACGCGCCTCTGGATTTCTGACGGGCTGCTGCCTTGGAGCATTCGTTGACAGCCGTCCCGCAACGCGCCAAATCCTGGATATGGATGACATGACCCCCAACGCGCAGGACGACGCGCCAGAGCGCCCGATCGACGAGGAGCAGGAAGAGCTCATCGACGAGTTCGCCTTCTTCGACGACTGGATGCAGCGCTACGAGTACCTGATCGATCTCGGCCGCAAGCTGCCGCCGCTGGACGAGGCCTACAAGCGCGACGAGTTCAAGCTTAGGGGTTGTCAGAGCCAGGTCTGGCTGGTCGGCGAGAAGCGCGGCGACCGGCTGGTGTTCCACGCGATCAGCGACGCGGCCATCGTCTCCGGCATCATCGCCCTGCTGCTGCGGGTCTATTCCAGGCGCACGCCGCAGGAGATCGTGGCGACCGAACCCGACTTCATCCCCGCCATCGGCCTCGACGCCCACCTGTCGCCGACCCGCAAGAACGGGCTCGGCGCCATGCTGAAGGCGATCAAGGAACGGGCGCGGGCCGAACTCGACGCGGCATAGGCCGGTCATGACGGCGCAGGCTTCCACCGGGACCGCCCCGAGCTTGGACAGCGTCTATCAGGACCGGCTTCTGGATCTCGCCGAGACCATCGCCCGCGACGGCCATGTGGTTGCCGCCCCCGATGCCGAGACCACCGCGGTCAGCCGGGCCTGCGGCAGCCGGGTGCGCATCCAGGTGCGGTTCGACGGCGACACGGTGGCCGATTACGGCCAGCGGGTGGAGGCCTGTGCGCTCGGCTCCGCGGCTGCGTCCGCCGTGGGCGGGGCGGTGATCGGCGCCTCGGTGGCCGAGATCCGGGCCGCTGCGGCGGCGTTGGAGGCGATGTTGAAGCGGGACGGCCCGGCCCCCGCGGGGCGGTTCGACTCGCTCTCCGCCCTGCTGCCGGCGCGGGCCTTCACCAACCGCCACGGGTCCATTCTCCTCACCTTCCGCGCGTTGGAGAAGGCGTTCAAGGCGACGGGGCGCTAAGTCGGCCGACCCTTCGACACGTCCCCCGGCTGAACGCCGGGGTCCTGCTCAGGGCGAGGTCTTTTGGAACTCTCCTCATCGTCGTCATCCCGGCGAGCCCCGGGCTCGACCCGGGGGTCGGCCGGGACCGTTTTGCTGACGTGTGGACATGGTCCCGGCCCGCCCCCGGATCAGGTCCGGGATCGGGGCGTGTCGAAGGGGCGGCGCTCGATGGGGAGTGCCGACGGGACGGACTTCCCGCATGATGCGTCTCCGATCCATCTCGCCCTGACGCCCCTGGGGCGGCCCTGCACATGAAGGACGTGACTTGAGCGACGCGCGGCGGACCCGGCTGCTGGACGGGCCGATCCTGAAGACCCTGGCCATTCTCGCGGTCCCCAACATCGCCGCCTCCTTCCTGCAGTCGGGGATGAGCGTGGTGGAGGGTGCCTATCTCGGCCGGCTCGGCACCGTCGAACTCGCAGGGGTCGCCCTGGTGTTTCCGCTGCTGATGCTCACCAACATGCTGTCGGGCGGCGCCATCGGCGGGGTGGTGGCCGGTGCTACGGCCCGTGCGCTGGGCGCCGGCGACGACGCAAGGGCCGAGCAGATCCTGCGTGCGGCGGTGCTGATCGCGCTCGCCCTGGCCACGGTGATGGCGCTGGCGATCCTCGGCTTCGGGCGGTCGCTCTACGTCCTGCTCGGCGGCGCGGGAGAGGTGCTCGAGGCGGCCGATCTCTATGGCGACCGGCTGGCCGCCGGCATCTTCACCCTGTGGCTGTTCAACGTGCTGGCGAGCCTGCTGCGCGGCTCCGGCGACACGATCCGGCCGGCCATCGCGCTCGGCTGCGTGCTGGTCCTGCATGCGGGGATCGCCTGGGTGCTGATCTTCCCGCTCGGGCTCGGCATCGCCGGGGCGGGGCTCGCCATGCCGCTGGCCTATCTGTTCGGAACCCTGGGCCTGTCGGCCTGGCTGCTGAGCGGCCGGGCGGCGGTGCTGGTGAAGCCGGGCCCGGTGACGGGCCAGGTGCTGGTCCCGCTGCTGCGCCAGGGGACCCTGGCGGCGACCCAGTCGTCGCTGACCATCGCCATGGCGCTGATCGTCACCGCGATCATCGGCCGGCTCGGCACCCACTGGCTCGCCGGCTACGGCATCGGCGCCCGGCTGGAGCTGCTGATGATCCCGGTGATCTTCGGGGTCGGCGGGGCGCTGATCGCCATGGTCGGAGTGAATGTCGGCGCCGGACGGCGGCAGCGGGCGATCCGCATCGCCTGGACCGGCGGGGCGATGGCGGCCTGCATCGTCGGCACCATCGGCCTGGTCGGCGCGATCCAGCCGGATCTCTGGGGCGGGCTGTTCACCCGGGATCCGGAGACCCTGGCGGCGGTGGCGACGTATCTGGGGATCGTCGGCCCGTTCTACGCGTTCTTCGGGCTGGGTCTTTGCCTCTACTTCGCCAGCCAGGGTCTCGGCTCCATGGTCTGGCCGGTGGTGGGCACCTTCCTGCGGCTGCTGATCGTGGTGGCCGGCGGGATGGCGCTGGTGGCGACCGACGCCGCCACGCCCGAGGCGGTCTTCGGCGTGGTGGCGGGGGCGATGGCGTTCTACGGGCTGTTCATCGTGGCGGCGCTGAAGCTGGGGCCGTGGCGCTCGTAAATTTCCCACCGTCATCCCGGTGACCTCCGGGCTCGACCCGGAGGTCGGCCGGGACCCAAAAGGGCTGCGGCCGGAAGCGGTAGGTCCCGGCCCGAGCCCGGATCAATCCCGGATTAAATCCGGGACGGTCTCGTCCGGGATGACGATCTAGCCGGGATGACGGTAGAAAAATGTTACCGCCGCAGCTTGATCAGCAGCATCAGCGGCAGCACCGCGAAGGACGTCAGGGTGAAGGCGTAGAACGAATTCAGATATCCGATCATCGCCGCCTGCCGGGCCATTTCGCCCGACAGGCCGGCCAGGGCGCCGGTGCTGTCGAGTTCCCAGACCCGGAACAGGGAGTCCTGGAACTGCAGCGCCTCGTTGGTCGGGCGGGCATGGGCGGTCATCTCGGCATAGTTCACCCGCGCGCCGTTCAGGGCGATGGCGATGGCGATCGAGATGTAGATCGAGCTGCCGAAGTTCCGGACCAGGTGGAAGATGGCCGTCGCCTCCGCCGTCTTCGAGCGGGGCAGGGTGTTGAAGCTGACGATGGTCAGCGGGACCCACACCAGCCCGACCCCGAGGCCCTGGAGCGCGCTGGTCCACAGCACGTCAAAGGTCGTCAGGTTGATGCTGAACTGGGACATGTACCACCCGGCGATGCCCTGCAGCGCGAAGCCGACCGCGAGCGTCGGGCGGGGGTCGAGCTTGCTGCCCCAGAACATGAAGAAGAAGCCGACCAGCGTGCCGACACCGCGCGCCCCCAGGATCACGCCGATGATCGAATCCGGATAGCCCCGCACCCCCTGCAGCAATGCGGGCAGCAGGGTCATGGGCGTGAAGTTCAGCATGCCGAAGACGAAGACCAGCAGCAGGCCGATCGCGTAGTTACGGTCGAGCAGCAGCTTGGGATCGAGGAACGGCCGCTCGGCGGTCAGCGAATGGGCGATGAACAGATACAGCGCCAGGCCGGCCGCCGCGCCGCAGAGCAGGATCGTCGTGCTGTCGAACCAGTCCAGCCGCTCCCCCTGGTCGAGCATGAACTGGAACGAGGCGATGAACACCGCCAGGGTCAGGAAGCCGGTCCAGTCGAGATAGCTGGACCCCGCCTTGGAGCGGTCCTGGATGTAGATCAGCACCCCGGTCAGGGCGGCGAGGCCGCAGGGCACGATCATGAAGAACACCCAGCGCCAGTTATAGACCTCCGACAGATAGCCGCCGACGGTCGGGGCGAGCACCGGGCCGAGCACCACGCCCATGCCGAAGATCGCCATGGCCGAGCCCTGCTGATGCTTTGGGTAGCTGTCCATGACGATGGCTTGGCTCAGCGGCACCAGCGGCGCGCCGAACGCACCCTGGAAGATGCGGGCGACCACCAGCAGCTCCAGCGAGGGTGCCAGACCGCAGGCAAGCGACGCGATGGTGAAGCCGCTCACCCCCCAGATCAGGATCGTGCGCCGCGAATACCGGGCGGCGAGCCAGCCGGTCATCGGCGTGGCGACGGCGGTGGCGATGATGTTGAACGTCACCACCAGGGCGATCTGGTCGGTGGTCGCCGACAGCGCGCCCTGCATCTGCGGCAGCGACACGTTGGCGATGGTGACCGTCATCGCGTACAGCGCGGTCACCATGGTCAGCGTCGTCAGGATCATCGCCCGGGTCAGCGCATCCGGACGCGCGTCCTCGGCGGGAGTGTCGATGGGCTCGGCGGTCATGCCCCACCTTATCGGCTGCACGCGGCAATAACGAGAGGCCCCGGCGTCTGGGGTGCTGCGAGGTGATGCACAGCGCGATCAAATCACGCTAATCTCCAGCGCCCGCCAGACCAGGAGACCCGTACATGGCCGACGCCGATCCCGCGCAGAGTGTTGCGAAGCCCTTCATTCGTGCCATGCCGCCCGCCGCCCAGCCGCCGATCCAGCGGGACTCCAAGTCGGGGATCGACCCCTCCCGGATCCGGCGCATGAACCTGAACGAATCGCCGTTTCCGCCCTCGCCCAAGGCGATCGCGGCGATGCAGGAGGCGGCGACCCGGGTGAACTATTATCCCGACCCGATGTGGCGCGACCTGACCTCGGCACTGTCGGCACATACCGGCCATGCGCAGAACCGCATCGTGCTGGCCAACGGCTCCGACGAGCTGATCGTGGCGGCCGGCCGTATCGTGCTGTCACCGGGCGACGAGGTCCTGGTGCCGGTCCCGTCTTTTCCGAGCTACAACAAGGCCGCCGCCGTGAACGGCGCCACCCTGGTCGCGGTCAAGGTCCGCCAGGACGGCTCGGCCGATACCGAGGGCATGCTGGCCGCGGTCACCGAGAAGACCCGGATCGTGTTCCTGGCCACGCCGAACAATCCGACCGGCGGGATCCTGACCACCGAGGAGGTGGTCTCCTTCGCCAAGGCCCTGCCGCCGACCACCCTGCTGGTGCTGGACGAGGCCTATTACGAATACGGCATCCATGGCGGCGGCGCCGACCACCTGGCGGCCATGGCCGAGGTCACCAACGTGCCCTGGGTCGCCTTCCGCACCTTCTCCAAGGCCTATGGCCTCGCCGGCATGCGGGTCGGCTACGGCCTGTGCGGTTCCGACGAGGTGGCGGGCTGGTTCCAGAAGGTCCGCAGCACCTTCAACGTGAACGCGGTGGCCCAGGCTGGCGCGCTGGCAGCCCTGGGCGACCAGGCGCATATGCGCTCGATCGTGGAGCGGACCTTCGTGGAGCGTCAGCGGCTGGAGGCGGGACTGGCCAGGCTCGGCTGCGAGTCCTTCCCGAGCGTCGGCAACTACCTGTCGTCGAAGACGCCGAAGCCGGCGGCCGAGGTGGTCGCCGAACTGGAGAAGCGCGGCATCATGATCGGCCGCCTGATGGCGCCGGGCTACGAGGGTTACATCCGGATCACCACCGGCCGGGCCGAGGATACCGACGCGCTGCTGGCGGCGCTGGAAGAGATCCTGGCCTAACCGTGGCTCCAGTTCTCCGGGTCGTCATTGTCGCCCGGTGACAGGCCCAGGATGTCGCCCTCGGTGTTCACGCCGAGACCGAGCACGGTGCGGTTGGCGTAGCTGAAATACGCGGTGACCTGGTTGATCTCCAGGATCTCGCCGTCGTCCCAGCCGGCCGAGCGCATCTCCTCCACCATGTCGGCGGTCATTGTCGCCGGGTCCCGGGTCAGGTGCTCGGCGTAGCGCAGGGCGGCCCGGTGCTTGGCGTCGAAGGCCGGGGCCGGATCGCCGGCCTCAAGCGCGCTTCGGATCTCGTTCGCCCGCCGGTCGTCGCCGAGCAGCCGGCGCAGCCCCTGGAAATGATGCTCCACGCAGTAGGAGCAGCCGTTCAGCAGGCTGACCTGCACGCCGATGGTCTCCAGGAAATGCTTGGGCACGGTGTTGGCGGCATGGTGCAGCACGTACTTGTAGAGGTGCATATGCCCCTCCATCGAGTGCGGCCGCAGCGAGTGCGCCATCATGATGTTGTCGACGTTGTTTCCCGGCCCCTTCACCCGGTCGTACAGGGTCTTCAGCCGGCCGGTGGCGTCGTCGTAGGGGACGGTCCTGATCCAGGTCATTGCGGGTACCTTCACGGTTGCTCGCCCGACGGTACACCGCCTGCGTCACTTCCGGCACAGCAGAGTTGACCGCCTCAGGTCGCCGCCTTGCGCACCCGGGCCTGCTGGCGGGCCTTCTCCTCGGGCGACAGCTCGAAGGGGTCGACCGGGATGTTGCCGACGATGAACTGGGAGCAGACCTCGCCCTCGTAGGTCATCGGCAGGACAACCCGTCGCCAACATTTCGCGCCGACCCAGTCGGGGGAGCGGTGCAGGCTGTAGATCGGGCGGCGCGCCCGGTAGGCGGCCAGATAGATCGCCCGGTACATCAGCGCCAGGTTGTTCCGGGTGGTGCGGTTCATCTCCGAGACCGTCTCGCCGGTCCAGTCGCGCCCGGCATGGGCGGCCACGCCGGTTCCGTAGAGCCGGTAACGGGCGTCGAACCCGTCACGCAACACGTCCAGGATCATGATGTTGCCCACCGCCGGCAGCAGGGTGAGCATGTCGAACTCGGCGCGGGTCTGGCGGCCGGTCTGCGGGTCGGTGTGCTTCTGCCAGTAGGAGAACAGGAAACTCAGCTTCGGGTTCTCAAGCTGGTCCGGGGACGTCGCGAAGAAGCAGGACAGGCAGTCGGGGCTCAGGCGGCTCGGCGGACAGCCGCCGATCAGGTCGTTGGCGGCGGCGTCCAGCTCCGCATCGGTCGGCTCGACCCAGACGGGGTCGGCGGTGGGGTCTACCAATCGCGTTCTCCTGCGCCGCCACCGCGGCTTTGCGGTCCGGCATCGCGCCGCGATGGCCGGTGCTGGTGGGCAGCGTCGGTGAATACGCGACCACACTCCCCCGCCCTTGTCACCCCTTCTCACCCAAGGGTCACCGCGGCCCGGGACAGATACAAAGCTGGGTTGTGGCGTCGGCCGGACCGGGGCCGTCGACCTAGCCCCGCACCGAGGTCAGGCCACCATCGACCGGCATGATCAGGCCGGTGACGTAGCCCGCTTCGTCGGAGGCCAGGAACAGGGCGGCGTTGGCGACGTCCCAGGCGGTTCCCATGCGGCCGAGCAGGGGGACGCGGGCGTTGCGCTCGCGGCGGACCTCCTCGCGGTCGATGTTGCGCTCCCGGGCTCGGCGCTCGATCGCCATGGGCGTGTCCATCAGGCCGGGCAGGATGGCGTTGGCGCGGATGCCGAACTCGGCATTCTCGACGGCGAGGTGGTGGGTCAGGGTGTTCACCGCCCCCTTGCTGGTCTTGTAGGCGACGCCGCTGCGGGCGGTCGGCTCGACCCGGGCGCTGATCGAGGACGTGGAGGAGACGTTGAGGATCACCCCGGAGCGCTGCTCCCGCATGACCGGCAGCACATGCTTGCAGGTCATGACCATGCCCTTGAGGTTCATGTCGAACAGCCGGTCCCAGACCTCCATGTCCATCTCCGGCGTCGGGCGGTCGCCCAGGGACATCCCGACATTGTTGTGCAGGATGTCGATCCGGCCGTAGCGCTCCACACAGGCGGCGGCCATGGCCCGGCAGCTTGCCTCGTCGGTGATGTCGGCCTGGAAGGTTGAGGCGGTGCCGCCGGCCTCGGCGATCATCTTCACCGTGTCCTCGGCCGAGGCCAGGTCCTTGTCCACGACCAGGACCTTCGCCCTCTCCTGTCCAAAGCGCAGGGCGACGGCGCGGCCGTTGCCCAGGGTTTCGCCCGGCTGCTGTCCGCCGCCGACGACGATGGCGACCTTGTCCTTCAGGCGCATGCCCGTTCCTCCCGATTGTCTTGTTTTTCTTTGCTGTCAGGCGGGCAGTGGAAACTGCTCCAGCCATTGGGCGTAGTCGTCTTCCACATCGATCTGCAGGCTGGCGAGGATGCGCACCACGCCGCAGTAGAAGCCGATGGTGACGATCAGGTCGACCAGGTCCGCCCGGTCGATCCCGGCCTCCAGGGTGGCGTAGGTGGCGTCGCTGACACCCATCTCGGTGACCATCTCGCGGGCGGCGCGCAGTACAGCGGTCTCAAGGTCTGGGAAGCCGCCGCTGCCCTCCGCCTCGGTCTCCCGGCTGATGCCGTGGATGTCGTCGGCGCTCACCCCGAACTGCTCCACGCCCAGGCGGCAGTGGTGGGAATACTCGTAGGCGCTGCGGGTAAGATAGCCGACCTGGATGATCGCGAGCTCGCGCAGCCGCGGATCGAGCTTGCTGCCGTAACGGATATGGCCGCCGATGGTGCCGAAGGCGCGGGCCATGCCGGGGCTGTTCACCAGCGCCCGGTGCAGGGTGATCGGCCGCTTGAGCAGATCCCGATCCTCGGGCGCGAGGTCGTCCGGCGTGAGATAAGGGACGCGGGCCATGCGGTGGTTCCTCCCGGGTGGTATGTTGTGGGACGCCTCTTGCGGGCGTCTTTCTATCCTCTCTCCCGCGCTCCCCGGCCTTGTGCCGGGGCCTACGGTTCAGCGTGTTGCGAGCCTTTCAATTAGTGTGTGGACCTCGGCGTGGGCCCCGGCACAAGGCCGGGGAGTGCACGTAAGGAAGAGAGGCAGAGTGCTCACAGGCTCTCCCGCGTCTCGAACACCATCGGCGCCATCTGGTCCACCGTGCGGCCCGCCCAGTCGCGGGTCGGGATGCTGGAGAAGGAGCGCTCCTGGGCGGCCTGCAGCTCGTTCAGGGCGGCGCGCAGGTCGATGGTGGTCACCGCACCGTCCTTCACCACCTGGTTGCCGTCCACGAACACGTCGCGGATGCCCCGGTCGGTGGCGGCGTAGATCAGCGAGCGGATCGGCTCGCGCACCGGCATCATCGAGGGTGCGGTCAGGTCGACGCAGACCAGGTCGGCGCGGCAGCCGACCGCCAGCTTGCCGATGTCGTCGCGGCGCAGGGCCCGGGCTCCACCCACCGTGGCGGCGTTGAAGATGTCGGAGGTGTTCAGGTCGTCCACCGTCTCCGCGATGGTGCGGGCCACCGTGGCGACGTTGCGCATCTCCTCCAGGAAGTTGTGCGGGTAGGTGTCGGTGCCGATGCCCATGTTGATGCCCTCGCGAACATAGCCGCCGAAGGTGCGCAGGGTGATGCCGCGGCGCATGAACACGGTCGGGCAATGGGCGACGGTGGTGCCGGAGTTGGCCAGCAGGCGCAGGTCCTCGCGGGTCGACCAGTGCACCCAGGGATGGTGGTCGAGGAAGATGCCGTGGCCGATGATCGCGTGCTCGCCCAGCACGCCGATATCGCTCATCCACTGCACCGGGGTGCGGCCGTGGCGGCGGATCATCTCCTGGAACTCGTTCACCGACTGGGCGGCGTGGGTCTGCCAGGGCAGGTTCCGTTCCTTGGCGTAGTCGTAGCTGTCGCGCAGCAGGTCGGCCGAGCAGGTGTCGATCTGCGCCGGCGCCAGCATGCCCATCAGGCGGCCGGACGGGTGCTGGTTGGCGAGGTCGATGGTGCGCATCGCCTTCTCGAAGCCGGCCCGGCCGCCCCCGGTCTCGTCCCAGTCGTATTTGAGCTGGTGGCCGTCCTCGGTGTACCACTTGGCGTCCTTGAACATAGGCGCCACGCAGGCGCGGATGCCGGATTCCGCCAGCACATCGAGCCAGGCGTCGAACGGGAAGGAATAGTCGACCACGGTGGTGACACCGCTGGTCAGCAGCTCGGCCATTGCGACCTTGAGGCTGGCGGCCAGGCCCTCCGGGTCGTTCTCGAAGATGGTGAGGAACTCGTAGAGCGAGGAGTGGAAGAAGCCCGGGCTGCGGATCTCGTCGGTCACGCCCTTGCGCAGCGGTTCGCTGGTCGGGTGCGAGTGGATGTTGACCAGGCCCGGCATGACCATGCGCTCGGAGCCGTCCATCTCCACGTCGACCTCGCCGGTGTAGCGACCGCCGACCTGGGTCACCACGCCGTTCGCGAAGACGACGTCGCCGCCCTTTAGGTAGACGTGGCGGCTCTCCTTGGCGTCCCAGGCGACGATCCAGGCGGCGTTGCGGATAACGGTGGTGCCGGGGGCGGACGGACCGCTCATGGGGGGACTCCATTGTCTGGTGGCGCGACGGCCGTGGGGCGGGCGCCGGGGAACGGGCAGGATCGGTGATGAGTCTAGCCACACATGCGGCGGCGCCGAAAGACCTCCAAATCGATCCGTCGGCACCGGGCGAGACAGTCCACACGCATACAGACATTGACGCGGCCCGCATTCGTGGGAACGATCCGGAACCTCCCAAATGTTGCACCGCAAACTCAGGATCGATTCTCTGCCATGGGCGCTTCACCCCAGTCCGTACGTCTTGCCGTCGATGTCGGCGGCACCTTCACCGATGTTGCCCTGGAGATCGGGGACCCGGCCGCCGGTGGCCGGCGCGTCACCTCCAAGGTTCTGACCACCCCGCGGGCGCCGGAGCAGGGGGTGATCGACGGGGTGGAGAAGGCGGTCGCCGAGGCCGGGATCGCGCCGTCCGAGGTGACGCTGATCATCCACGGCACGACCCTGGCCACCAACGCGCTGATCGAGCGCAAGGGGGCGAAGACCGCGCTGATCACCACCGAGGGTCACCGGGACTCCGTGGAGATGGCGCAGGAGAACCGGTTCGAGCAGTACGACATCAACATCGACCGGCCGGATCCGATCGTGCCGCGCTACCTGCGCTGGTCGGTGCGCGAGCGCATGAACTACCGCGGCGAGCCGCTGGTGGCCCTGGACGAGGACAGCGTCCGCGCGCTGATCCCGCTGATCCAGGAGAACGGTGTGGAAGCGGTCGCGATCGGCCTGCTGCACTCCTATGCCAACGGCACCCATGAGACGCGGGTGGCCGAGATCATCGCCGAGGCGCTGCCGGAGATGGCGATCACGCTGTCCAGCGAGGTCTGCCCGGAGATCCGCGAGTACGAGCGCCAATCGACCGCCTCGGCCAATGCCTATGTGCAGCCGAAGATGGCCGGCTACCTGCGCAAGCTGGAGGACGAGATGCGGTCGCGCGGCTTCGGCTGTCCGTTCCTGCTGATGACCTCCGGCGGCGGCCTGACCGACCTGGACACCGCGGTGCGCTTCCCGATCCGACTGGTCGAATCCGGCCCGGCCGGCGGCGCCATCCTGGCGACCGAGATCGCCAAGGAATGCGGCCTCGCCAATGTGGTGTCCTACGACATGGGCGGGACCACGGCGAAGATCTGCCTGATCGACAATTACGCCCCGCAGATGACCCGCACCTTCGAGGTGGCGCGCGTCTACCGCAACATGAAGGGTAGCGGCCTGCCGGTGCGTATCCCGGCCATCGAGATGGTCGAGATCGGCGCCGGCGGCGGCTCCATCGCCCATGTGGACGCCATGGGCCGGCTGCAGGTCGGCCCCGAGAGTGCGGGCTCCGAGCCGGGTCCGGCCTGCTACGGCCGTGGCGGTGAGCACCCGACCGTGACCGACGGCGACGTGGTCATGGGCAAAGTCGACCCGGCCCGTTTCGCCGGCGGATCGGTGGCCCTCGATGTGGCCGCGTCGGAAACGGCGGTGGCGACCGATGTCGGCAAGCCGATGGCGCTGAAAGGCCGTCTGGCGGCCTTCGCCCTGGCTGAGATCGTCGACGAGAACATGGCCAACGCCGCCCGGGTGCACGCCATCGAGTGGGGCAAGGACATCTCGGCCCGCGCCATGATCGCCTTCGGCGGGGCCGCGCCGCTGCACGCCGCGCGTCTGGCCGAGAAGCTGGCCATCGACACCATCGTGGTGCCGACGGGTGCGGGCGTGGGCTCGGCGATCGGCTTCCTGCGCGCGCCGGTGTCCTATGAGGTGGTGCGCAGCCGCTACCTGCTGCTGTCCGATTTCGACGCCGGTTCGGTAAACGACCTGCTGTCCGGCATGTCGGCCGAAGCGCGCGGCATCGTCTCCGCGGCGGCCGCCGGGGTCGAGCTGACCGAGACCCGCGTCGCCTATATGCGCTACTCCGGCCAGGGCCACGAGATCACCGTGCCGCTGCCGACGGGCGAACTGACGGCGGCTGATGGCGACGCGATCCGCAAGTCCTTCGAGGTGGAATACGCCAAGCTCTATGGCCGCACGATCCCCGACGTGGAGCCGGAGATCCTGTCCTGGACCCTGACCGTCGCCGCCCCGATCGCGCCGTCGCCGGAGCCGGTGGACGCCGCGTCCGGAGCCGGCACCGCCAAGCCGATCGACAGCCGCGTGGTGTTCGATCCGGACCTGCAGCGCGATGCCGAATACGCCATCCATGCCCGCACCGACCTGGTGCCCGGCATGACCGTGGCCGGTCCGGCCCTGATCGTCGAGGACCAGACCACGACCGTCGTGACCTCCACCTTCAACGCCAAGGTGGACGGCCTCGGCTACCTGATCCTGACCGCCAAGCACAAGACGGCGGCGTGAGGAGAATGACCATGAGCACCAATCGCAGCGCCCTCGACCAGATCCACATCCAGATCCAGTGGAACCGCCTGCTCTCCGTCGTCGAGGAGCAGGCCCAGACCCTCGTGCGCACGGCCTTCTCCACCTCGGCGCGGGAGGCCGGCGACATCTCCGCCGGCGTGTTCGACACCGACGGCCAGATGCTGGCCCAGGCGGTGACCGGCACCCCCGGCCACGTGAACGCCATGGCCGCCTCGGTCGGCTTCTTCTTGGAGGTCTACCCGATCGACACGATGAAGGACGGTGACGTCTACATCACCAACGATCCGTGGAAGGGCACCGGCCACCTGAACGACATCACCGTCGTCACCCCGACCTTCCTGGACGGCAAGCCGGTCGGCCTGTTCGCCTGCACCTCCCACGTGGTGGATATCGGCGGCCGCGGCTTCGGCCCGGATGGTCGCCAAGTCTACGAAGAGGGGCTGAACATCCCGATCATGCCGCTGGCCCGTGAGGGCGTGGTGGATCGCGGGCTGCTCAACCTGGTCAAGGTGAACGTCCGCAACCCGATCGAGGTGGAAGGCGACATCTACTCCCTGATGGCCTGCAACGAGGTCGGCGGGCGCCGGCTGGTGGAGATGATGCGCGAGTTCGGCATGACCGATCTCGGCGAGCTCGGCCGCCACATCATCGAAAGCTCCCGCGCCGGGATGCTGGAGGAGATCGGCAAGCTGCCCAAGGGCACCTACCACAACTCCATGCGCATCGACGGGTTCGAGAACGAGGTCGATCTGGTCGGCTCGCTCACCGTGTCCGACGACGGCATCGACATCGATTTCGAGGGCACGTCCGGCACCTCGCGCTACGGCATCAACGTGCCGCTGACCTATACCCAGGCCTATGCCAGCTTCGGCGTGCGCTGCGTGATCGGCGGCTCGATTCCGAACAATGCCGGCTCGCTCGGCGTGATCCGGATCACGGCACCGGAGGGCTCGATCCTGAACGCCCCGCCGCCCTGCGCGGTGGCCGCCCGCCACGTGATCGGCCAGATGCTGCCCGACGTGATGCTCGGCTGCTTGAACCAGATCATCCCCGACCGGGTGCCGGCCGAGGGCACGAGCTGCCTGTGGAACCCCGTGCTGCTCGGCGGCCGCGGGATCGTCGACGGCGATTACGGCAACAGCCGGCCCTTCGCCATGAACACCTTCCACACCGGCGGCACCGGCGCCCGTCCGGGCAAGGACGGCATGGACGCCACCTCCTTCCCCTCGGGCGTGCGCAACACGCCGGTGGAGGTGAACGAGACCATCGCCCCGCTGATCTTCTGGAAGAAGGAGTACCGGACGGATTCCGGCGGGCCTGGCACCTATCGCGGCGGCACCGGCCAGGTGATGGAGATCGCCCATGCCGACGGCAGGCCCTTTGCCATCTCCTCCATGTTCGACCGGGTCATCCATCCGCCGCGCGGCCGCAATGGCGGGGCGAATGGGGCGACGGGCAAGCTCTACCTGAAATCCGGCCCGTCCCTGCAGGGCAAGGGTCGCCAGACCATACCCGCGGGCGATACCCTGGTGCTGGAGATGCCGGGCGGCGGCGGCTTGGGGGACCCGAAGCAGCGGGATCCGGCCAGCCTCGCCATCGACGTGCGCGACGGCTTCGTCAGCGAGGCGGCGGCCCGCGAGGCCTATGGCTGGACCGAACCTCAGCTGGTCGCCGGCGACGACTGAGGGCGCGCAGCCCCTTTCTGTCGACTGCCCGGTCGCGGATAACCGGAATACGGGGCGTTCTGGGGAGGACGCCCCGGTGGAGCCGTAATGGCGGATTTGGAATGGACCTACGACCCCGAACGGCGGCTCTTCGTCGTTCGGTATGTCGGACGGGTGAACCTCAACGTGTTTTTGAGGGCGCGCATCGCCCGCCGATCGATCGGCGTCGATTACGGCCAGCTCCGGCTGATGATCGATACCCGCCAGGCCGATGTGAGCGAGCTGACGGGCGAGGATTTCAAGGCGATGGAGGCGGAGCGGGAAACGCGGTTCGGCGGGATCGCTGAGCCGGCCGCGGCCGTGGTCGGCAGCGAGATCGACCGGGATATCGCGGCGCTCTGGGCGTTCTACCGGAACCGGTCGGTCCCGGGCTCGGCGGCGGTGTTCATGAACGAGCGCGAGGCGCTCGCCTGGCTGCTGGGGGACAGGCCTTAAGTCCGGCCGTCAGACGACGATGTTCAGGATCGAGCCGCGCGGAGCGTTCGGGTTGAGCAGGCGGACCTGATCCGCCGTGCGCTCCAGGTCGAACTGGCGCCGCTCAGCCTCGTCCAGCGGTTCGGCGAAGACCGTCTCCTGCGGTCGGTCGTTGCCGGCGCGGGATGCACGGGCATCGGCCCGGCGCTCCGTCGCGTCGGTGACCGCCCCCCGCTGTCCGTCGACCGGAGGGAATACCGGTAGTCCTGTGGGGCCGATCGCCATGACCGCTGCTCCCGTGCTGTCTCTCTGCGTCGTGTCTGCTGCGTGAGCGGAGCCCGAGTGGTGGGCCCGCAGGTATAAAATCATATTTTCAGAGAATTTTATATAATTTGCATCAAACCCGTTTCAAGGGGACATTTCGAGCATGTTCGCGTTGAAAATTCAGGGGTTTCAGAGAGTCTGAAGGGTCAGGACAGGATATCGATGACCTTGCCGCGCTGGCGGTTCAAGGCGGCGCGGCCGATCTCGCGGAGGTATTCCAGCCTGTCGCTGGCGCTCAGCTCGGCCACCTCACCAACAGGGCGGCCGGTGACCAGGGGCCGCTGTGTCGGCTCGTTCGACACACTGCTGCCGTCGCCCGCGATCCGGACCTTGTCCGGGCTGGCGATATGGGAATCCCAGATCGGCGCGAGCAACCCGCTGATCATGGAGCCATGGCTTCCGCAGTTGACCTGCGAAGTATATGGCATGGTCCGAAGTGAATCGCAAATTTCAGCAAGTAACGCCGGTTTCGATTCACGATCTGAAAGTGGGGATAAAAATTTGTCCTAAAATCTATTCAATATTCGGCCCGAAGATTTACCGGGACCTGTCGTCCTCCGGCGGCAGGAGCTTGGCGCGGAACCGCCGGGCATAGCCGATCGGGTCGTCGGCGAAGGAGCCGCTGCTGGACGTCTCCCGGGCCGTCTCCACGATGTGACGGCCGGCATTCTCCACGGTCGGCCGGGCGCGGCGCGCCGCCTCGCCGGCGATCTCCGCGGCCTTGGCCCGCAGCCGCGGGTCGGAGGCGGCCCGGCGGACCGCTTCCCGGGCCAGACGTGCGAACAGGCTCATGACACCCCCTCCCTCATCACACCATCTCCTCGGCCAGCGCCGCCTCGATCACCGGCCGGCGGCTGTCCAGGAACTCCTCGAAGGCCGCGGCCAGGGTGTCGAACGCGCCCCGGTCCATCGGCAGCGACAGCACCATCATGCCCCGGCGCGCCGTGTAGATGCCGCCATGGATCAGGTCCAGGTGCATCAGATCCACCAGCCGCCGGTTGCGCTGGCCCGCCTCGGGAGGAGATATGGGGGCGGTGCGCCCGGAATGCATCGCCATCATCGATCCGCGCCCGGTCATCGTCAGCGGCAGGCCGCGGTCGTCGATCGCCTTCTGCAGGCGCTGGCGCAGCGCGTCGCCATCGGCATTGAGGGCGACGGCCCGCTCCGGCGTGTAGACATGGGTCAGCCCGGCGAGGCCCGCCGACATGGTGAAGACGTTGTTGTTGAATGTCCCGGCATGGGGCCAGGCGCCCGGCTGGGTCGGGTCGAACTTCGCCAGGATGTCGGCCCGGCCACCGAAGGCGCCGAAGCTGAGCCCGCCGCCGACATATTTGCCGAGGCTGATCAGATCCGGGGTGATGCCGAGCAGCCCGTGCAGGCCAGTCGGCGACAGGCGCGAGGTCATGACCTCGTCGAAGATCAGCAGCGCGCCGGTCTCCCGGGTCGCCGACCGCAGCGCGTTGAGAAAGGCGTCGGTGCCCGGCAGGCAGCCGCCTGAGCCGCTCATGGGCTCGACCAGCACGGCGGCCAGCCGGTCGCCCTGTTCGCGGATCAGCGCCGCGCTGCCCTCGGGGTCGTTGTAGTCGCCCATGACATAGTCGAAGGGCGCGTTCAGCGGCGAGCCGGAGAAGTACAGGACACCACCGTGATAGGCGCCCTTGAAAACCATCACCCGGTCGCGGCCGGTATAGGCGCGCGCGGTGGCCAGCGCCATCAGGTTGGCCTCGGTGCCGGAATTGGTGAAGCGCACCCGCTCCAGGGCGGGGAAGCGGTTGACCACGGTCTCGGCCATCCGCGCCTCCAGCAGGGTCGGCCCTCCGAGAACCCAGCCGTCATCGGCCGCCTGCTTGATGGCGTCGCGGATCACCGGCTCACTGTGGCCGTAGAGACCGGCGGTGTATTCGCCGAGATAGTCCACATATGCGTGGCCGTCCACGTCCCACAGCCGGCAGCCCTCGCCTCGGGCGAAGCGCAGGGGATAGGGGTGGTAGTGCAGCACCGTGCGGGTGTTGCCGCCGGGCATGGCGGCCTGGGCCTGCTCCTGGATCGCCGCACTCTTGGGATTGGCGGCGGCGAACCGTTCCGCCGCCTCGGAATAGGCCGCCTCGAGGGTGGCGTTCGTACCTGCGCTGCTCATGCCGTCCCTACCTTCTTTTGGGCGTCCACTGCGCCGTATCCCATGGTCCCGAACTTCTCGCCGACCCGCGCGATCTCGTCGTCGGGCAGGATCACCGGCTTGCCGACCTGCAGGGTGCGCCAGTACATGCCGGCCAGGGTCTCGACCTCGACCGCCAGGGCCAGCGCCTTCTTCAGGTTCGGCCCGATCGCGATCATGCCGTGATTGGCCAGCAGGCAGGCCTTGCGGTCTTTCAGCGCCTCCAGAGCGGTGTCCGACAGCTCCTGTGTCCCGAAGGTCGCGTAGTCCGAGCAGCGGATGGTCGAGCCGCCGGCCTGGGCGATCATGTAGTGGAAGGCCGGGATCTCCATGCGCAGACAGGCCAGCGTGGTGGCGAACATGCCGTGGGTATGGACGATGGCGCCGCAATCCGGGCGCTCGCGCATGATGTCCAGGTGGAAGCGCCACTCGCTCGACGGCCGCCGGTTGGAACTGTGCGTGCCGTCCAGCTTCATGGTGACGATGTCCTCCGGCGCGATCTCCTCATAGGGGATCGAGGACGGGGTGATGAAGAACCCGTCCTCCGGGTTGTCCGACACCCGCACGCTGGCATTGCCCGACGTGCCCTGGTTGATGCCGAGGGCGTTCATCTTGATGCAGGTGTCGATCACCTCCTGGCGCAGGGCGCGTTCGGCGGCGGAGATGGGCATGGGGACGCTCCGGATGGTTCAGGCGGCACGGCGGAGCAGTCTACGCGCGCTCGCATTGGGTCGTCATCCCGTTCCGCGCTTGGGCAGGCCGAGTTGACCGCGCCTTACCCGCCCCGCACTATTGCGGTCCCCCCGGGGTGCGATGGGCGGGACGGCGGAGGACCAATTGGAAACGCTGGGCGCAGGAACGCCGGACGCGCTGCCGGCGACCGTAGCCGCCGCGATCCGGGAGCTTCTGACTTACTGGAACGACCGGCGTGGATCCCAGGATATGCCGCGCCGCTCGGATTTCGATCCGATGGACATTCCGCGCCACCTGCCGGGAATCCTGCTGATCGACGTGGAAGGGATCCGCCCCGACGGTATCGGGATCTACCGCTACCGCGTCGTCGGCGGGAACGAGGTCGCCAACCGGGGGCACAACCCGACCGGCCGCCTGGTGGAGGAGGGGTTCTACGCCGAATCCCTGGAGGATGCGCTGGCCCATTACGAGGCCGTTCGGCGGTCTCGGCGACCGGTCTATGACCGGGTCACCTTCCTCGACGAAAGGGGCAGGCCGGTCCGCGAGGACACGATCCTGGTCCCTTTCTCCGAGGACGGGACGACGGTGTCCCAGATCCTTGTCTATTCCGAGCAACTGCCGCGGGGCTAGCCGCTCACCTCTTCAGAAACGCGCCGTTGACGCAGTTCCACAGCTCGCCGGTCTCCAGGTAGCGCATCATCGTCTTGGTCGAGTTGGCCCTTGCGTCATAGCGGCCGGCCGCGCTGTTGAAGGCGGCGTGCGGGGTGAGGATCAGCCGGTCCTTCAGCCAGTCCGGCTGTTCGGAGAAGGCCTTCACCAGCGGGTCGGACAGGGTCGCCGGCTCGACCGGCAGCACGTCCAGGCCGGCGGCGGCGATCTCGTTGTTCTTCAGCGCTTCGATCAGGGCGCCGGTGTCGACGATCGGGCCGCGGGCGGTGTTGATCAGGATCGCGTCCGACTTCATGCGCTTCAGGGCGGCGGCGTCGATCATGCCGCGGGTCTCGTCGGTCAGCGGGGTGTGGATGCTGAGCACGTCGGCCCGCTCCAGCACCTCCTCCAGGCTCTCCACCCGCTCGATCTCGAGCGCGATCTCCTGACCGCGCGGGGCGTATTTATCGTAGCCGACGATGTGCATGCCGAAGGCCTTGGCCCGCAGCAGGGCGGCGGTGCCGATCCGCCCGAACCCGACCACGCCGAAGGTCTTGTGCCGGATGCGGCGCGGCTCGCCCCGGTTCCAGTGGAAGTTGCCGGCAGGGTCGGCGGTCATGGTGCGGTGATAGGCAGTCAGGCCACGGGTGAAGGTCAGCATCATGGCGATGGCGTGGTCGGCCACCTCGTTGGTACCGTAATCCGGGCAGTTCGACACCGGAATGCCGGCCGCCCCGGCCGTCGCCAGGTCGATATGGTCGAAGCCGACGCCACAGCGCACGATGATCTTGCAGTTCTTCAGCCGTGACAGCACCCGCTGGTCGATCGGCAGCACATGCCAGACCAGCAGGGCGTCCACCTTCTCCCAGGTCTCGTCCGGAACGTCGGAAGCGTCGGCGGTGTTGTAGTGAATGAAATCGACATCGCCCCCGGCGATTTCGCGCTCGACCCGATGGTCGTCGTCATGCTGGGCGTCGGGGGTGAGAACGGTATAGCGGGCCACGGGCGCTTCCTCATCGGTTTCTTGCTTTGGTTGGGGCGCGATGGTGGCCGCAGCGGGCAGTTTGAGCAAGTGGCGCTTCGAAACCTCGAGCATGATGGTGCGTTGGCGTTGTCGGACGGCGCCTCTCATCACCCACCCCCAAGCATTCCCCGGACTTAGTCCGGGGCCCACGGCCGGGTTCGCACCGCCGCCCGCGATAGCACTCCGAGATCGGGAGCGGCTATTCCGTGGGCCCCGGCACAAGGCCGGGGAGTGGGAAAATGAAGAGTGTGAGCCCGCTACCGCGCGCGGATGCGGGCGATGAAGCTGTCGATCAGGCGCTCGTACAGCTTGTCCTTGAGCACCTTGTCCTCCACGCCCTGGTCGATGTTCGGGTTGTCGTTGACCTCCACGACGAAGACGCCGCGGTCGTTCTGCTTCAGGTCCACGCCGTACAGACCGTTGCCCATCAGGTTGGCCGCCTTCATCGCCACCTCGAGCACGTCCTTGGGCGAATCCTCGACCGCGAAGGTAGCGAATCCGCCGGATTTCCCGCGGCCGGTGGCGCCGTGGTTGTAGATCTGCCAGTGCTTCGGCGCCATCCTGTACTGGGAGACGAAGAGCGGCTGGCCGTCCAGCACGCCGACCCGCCAGTCGAACTCCGTCGGCATGAACTCCTGGGCCAGGATCAGGTCGCTGTCGGCGAACAGGGTCTTGGCGATCTTCTTCAGCTCGGCCGGAGTCTCCGCCTTGAACACGCCCCGCGAGAACGACCCGTCGGGGATCTTCAGCACGATCGGGAAGCCGAGCTCGTCCGGCGCCTTGGCGAGGCCGCGCTGGTCGAGGATCAGGGTCTTCGGCGCCGGCACGCCCTTGGCCAGCAGGGTCTCCGCCAGATAGACCTTGTTGGTGCAGCGGAGCATCGATGTCGGGTCGTCGATCACCGGCATGCCTTCGTCCTCGGCCTTGCGGGCGAAGCGCCAGGTCGGGTTGTCCAGCGCGGTGGTCATGCGGATGAACAGGGCGTCGAATTCCGACAGCCGGGCGTAGTCCCGGGTGCGGATCCGCTCCACCGACACGCCCATCTTGGCCCCCACCCGCTCCAGGGCGTCGAGCGCCTTGGGATCGGAGGGCGGCATGGGCTCCTTCGGGTCGATCAGCACCGCCAGGGTATGGCGCACCGGCCGCTTGGCCGACGGGTCGCGCCATTCGCGGCGGGTGTGGGCGTCCAAGGCTGCGGCGAAGGTTTCGTGCTCGTCGGCCCGCAGTTCGTCGATGGTGCGCTGACCGACCGTGCGGACATAGAAGCCCCAGGTCGCGTCCAGGGTCACCTTGATCCGCAGGATCGGCGCGCGGAACCGGTCGAAGGCCTCGCGGGCGACCCGGGCGAAGCGCGGGTCCGAGGTCCGGCCGAAATACACATCGATGGAAAAGGAGGCCTCGGGGGCCTCCTTCATGCGGGTCAGGGCACGCAGCAGCACCCGTTCCACCGCCCGCACGCCGGTCCAGACCCGGCCCCGGTCCTTCAGCGCCAGGATGGTCGCCGCGGTCGGCAGCACCTTGTGCCCGCGCGCATCGGCCAGCAGGGAGGCATAGTAGCCGCGGCCCAGATAGACCAGGTCGCGGGACAGGTTGATGATCCGCACCGGCCCCTTGCCGGCGGATTTCGGATCGGTCAGGTAGTCGGAGGTTGCCACCACCCGCAGCCCTTCGGGCGCGGTCGGCAGGTCGCTCGGCCGGTCAATCAGAACGACGGGCTGTGTCACTCACGCCTCTCCGTTTGCGATGTAGACCACCGCCTGCAGACGCGACCGCCCGAACCGCGTCATGGAGGTGAAGGCCGATCTCGGTATCGGCACATGGGTGCAATCCATGTCGGATTTCAACAGGTCTTCGTCCATATCCGGGTCGTGCACCATAATAAACTGGTCGTCCACCCCGGTGACCACCACCCAGTGCGGCGCCTTCTCGGCGTTGAACCGGTAGGAGCTGACCAGCAGCAGGGGGATCCAGCCCTCGGCGATCGCCTTTTCCAGGTCGTCGGGCGTGGTCCGGGTCACGTCCACAGGCACGCCGGCATCGCTCAGATCCTGGGACAGCATGGCCTGGACCCGCTGCAGCACCTGCTTCTTCTTCGGCGAGCGCACGGTGTCGATGAACAGGGTGCCCTCCTGGCTGATGCAGACCCAGGCGCGGAAGCCCCGGTGATGGGCCGCCAGGGCAAGGCCGCGGGGCCCGCAGCCGCCATGGCCGGAGGTCATGAAGATGGTGGTCGCCTCGCGCCAGATCCGCAGCTCCTCGTCCGGATCGGGCACCGAGCCCGGCTTCAGGGCGGCCATCGCCATCATCAGGCTGGCCGGCCCGCAGGTGAAGTCGGTGGTCTGGTGGATGTAGGGGATCTGCGGGCCGTTGGCGCCGGGCACCCAGTGCAGCCGCTTCTCGTAGCGCCAGCCGTCGCCGTCATCCTCGTAGTAATGCGGCAGTACCCGCAGCCGGCGGTAACCCAGCCGCTCGTACAGGGCGATGGCGGCGGCGTTGTCGGCCCGCACCTCCAGGCGCAGGGCGACGCATTCGTGGTCGCGGGTGACCTTCTCGGCATGCTCGATGAGCGCGGTGCCGACCCCGGCGCCGGCCGCCTCGGGCCGTACGGCGATGGAGTACAGCCGAGCGAGCGCGGTGCCGGCATGGAACAGCACGAGGCCGTAGCCGAGCAGCGTGCCGGGCGCCCGTTCGGCGACGAACAGGCTCGCCTTGGCGCGGGTCAGCATGTGGTGGAAGCTGCGGCGGGTCAGGCGGTCGCCGTCGAAGCAGGCGGCCTCGATCTCGAGCAGTGCCGGTATGTCGGCGATGGTGGCCGGACGCAAATCCGGGGCGGAGGTGGTCTCCGCACGAAGATGGTTCATCGCAGTAGGATATGCCCCCAGGAGCGCCGGCGCATCAATCTTGGTTCGGCCGGGAACGCCCTATTGTAATCCGGCAATATCGGATCCGTCACAATCGTGATTTTCGCATGGCTGGTCAGCGGTTTACGCGATCGACGGCGATCACCTTGTGGCGGACCGCGTAGCGCCGGTCGATCTCGCCCCGCGGCGCGATGTCCCAGATCCAGTGCTCGTCCGCCTCGGGCAGGCGGGCCCCCTTGTTCGGGTCGAGGGTGGCGGTGACGCTGCCGTCCCGGTCGACGATCTCGATCTCCTGGTCGGCGATGAGGCAGGCGGGGCAGGCGAACCGGGACAGCCAGCGCAGATGCGCCTCGGCGAGCGCGCGGGCGATCCGTTCGGCCTCGGCATCGTCGCGGTGCCGGGTGGAAACGGTGGCGAGCTGGGAGATCAGGTTGACCGAGGCGACGAAGGTGACGGACGGGTCGTCGAGCCAGGCGGTCGGCTGGCGGATCTCGGACAGGGCGTCCAGGCATTCGGTCACGTCATGGGTCCGGCAGACGACATTGCCGAGCCGCCGGGCCAGCCGTCGCGTGGCCCGGGAGAAGGCAAGATCGACCAGGATCACCGCCCGGAACCTATCCGAGAGGGCCTCCAGCGGCACGTCGTTCGCATGCCCGGCGCCGAGGATCAGCGCGGTCCCGTCCGGATCGGCGGCCAGGCCAGCCCGTTCCACTGCTTCCTTCGACCGTGCCTCATGCCCGGCCCAGGCCGACGCATTGCGCCGGCGCCGTGCGGCGATCGCCACGAACTCCCCCAAATGCCCCGACTTGCGGGCCAGGGGCAGGGAGGGGGTGAACAGCCAGTCGATCGCCTCGCGCAACATGGGGCCGAGAATGGCAGATGTCGCCGAACAAGGAACCGGATTTGCGCCTCCCGGTCTTACCATCTCAGCACCGATTGACAGGGTGGGCCGAGCGCCTCCATGGTGGCGGAGTGATGCTGGGGTGCCTCCTTGCGGGGGCTGAGATCAAACCCATCGAACCTGAACCGGGTCGCGCCGGCGGAGGGAGTCGTCACGGCGGTTGTCGATCACCCCCTTTCGAGAACGCCGAGCGCTCAAACCCTCCCTGGAACGCCGCCCGGAGGAGTGAACGCCATGCCTTTGCCCTTCGTCCGATCCCTCGCCGGTCTCGCTGCCGCCGCCGCGATCCTCGCCGGCGGCGCCCAGGCCGCCCGGGCCGCCGAGCCGTTCGCGGTCTCCGTGCTGGTGCCGATTACTGGCTTCCTGGCGCTGGAGGGTACCGCCCAGCGCAACGGGGCGGTGCTGGCGCTGGACAATCCCCCGGACGGTGTCGCCGTCACCTATGACGTGGCCGACACCGCCACCTCGCCGGAAGTCGCCGTGACCGCCTTGCGCCGGGCACTGGACCGGCAGAAGCCGGTGGCCATCGCCGCTCCGATCTTCGGGACCCAGATGCTGGCCATGGCGCCGATCGCCGACCGGGCCGACGTGCCGCTCATCACCGTGTCCGGCACGGCCAAGCTGACCGAGCTGGGCCACGACGTGGTGTTCCGCTTCTTCCCGACCGACGCGGTGGTGAAGGTCGCCCAGGCGCGCTACGCGGTGGAAGAGCTCGGCATGGAGAAGCCGGCGATCCTGTATCAGACCACCGCCTACGGCCAGAGCGGCCGGGAGGAGCTGGTCCGGGTGCTCGGCGATCTCGGGGTCGAGCCGGTGCTGGAGGAGGCGGTCGACCCGAGCGTGAAGGACTTCGTGCCGGCGCTGGAACGGGTGGCCGCGGCCGGGGCCGACGGCCTGCTGCTGCAGCTCCATTCCGGGCCGACGGCACTTGCCGTGCGCCAGGCTCATGAGCGCGGGTTCTCGGGGTCGATCGTCGCCGGATCGGCCCTGCACCAGCCGACCACCGCCGCCCTGGTCGAACCGGCCGCTCTGGGGGGCGTCTGCGCGGAGAGCGCGTCCTCCCCGGTCTCCGAGAATGCGCCGGAACTGGCCGCCTTCGCCAAGGCCTATCGCGCGCGGTTCCAGGCCGAGCCCGACGCCTTCGCGCTCGCCCAGTATGACGGCATGAACATGGTGCTGGCCGCCCTGGCCGGCGGGGCGCGGACGGCGACCGAGGTGAAGGACTGGCTGGCCGGCCACCGCTACCAGGGCCTCGCCATGGAATACGTGTCCGACGGCACCGGCAACATGGCCCATGACGCCATCATCCTGTGCTACGACGGGCAGACGCGGGTGCCGTCGGTGAAGAAGCGCTACGACAATGTTGACGGTATCCGCTGACCCATCGCGCGCTGGTATAATGCGACGATGGTGGAAACGTCGCTTCAGCTCCTGGCAACGGCCCTGGCTCTCGGCTCGGCTTACGCGCTGACGGCGTTGGGTTTTGTGCTGATCATCAATGCCGTGGGCGCGGTCAATTTCGCCCATGGCGACCTGGTGATGGCCGGCGGATTCGCGGCAGTCGCGCTGGCGATTCTGCTGCCGGAGGGGCTGCCGGTGCCGGGGCTGATCCTGCTGCCGGCCGTCCTGGCGGTGATGGCGGTCGCCGGACTTGTGCTGGCCGGAGTGGCCTATGTGCCCCTGCGCCGCGCCCCGCCGGTCTCGGTCTTCATCTCGACCATCGCCGTCGGCCTGATCCTGCAGCACGCGATCACGCTCGGGGCCGGGCCGCAGCCGCGGGTCGGTCCGTCGCTGGTGGGCGGCGGCATGGTCGAGCTGCTCGGCGCGGCCCTGTCCTACCAGCAGCTCGCGACCATCGCGGTGGCGGGCGTGCTCTGCGCCGCCGTTCACATTCTGCTTCACCGGACCCGGTTCGGGCGCCGGCTGCGGGCGGCGGCCCAGGATCCGGAGATGGCCCGGGCCTGCGGCATCGATCTGCGGATCACCGTCGGCGCCACCTTCGCGCTGGCAGGGGCGCTGGCCGGCGGGGCGGGTCTGCTGCTCTCCAACCAGTATTTCGTCACCCCGACCGATGGCGCGACCTTCATGCTCAAGGCCTATATCGCCGTGGTCGTCGGCGGCTGGGGCCGGATCTGGGGGGCGGCGCTGGCCGCCCTGTTCATCGCGGTGTTCGAGGTGTTGGTCGCCGCCGCCGTCTCCTATCTGGTGGCCGAGGCGCTGCTCTATATGGGCGTGCTCGCCCTGCTCATGTTCCGTCCCCAGGGCCTGTTCGGCGAGGCCGAGGGCCGGCGGGCATGAGGTGAGGTCGCGGTGAACAGACGGGCCATTCTCTACGCGGTCCTGCTCCTGGCGGCCGGCGGTGCCCTGGTCGGCGCCGGCGACGACTACGCGCTGCGGATCGCCACCCTGGTCGGCACCTATGCGATCGCCGCGATCGGTTTCCAGCTCGTGTTCGGCCGGCTCGGCCTGCTGGCGCTCAGCCAGGGCGCGCTGTTCGCGGTCGGCGCCTATGCCCTGGCGCTGGCGACGGTCCGATGGGGCTGGCCACCGCTGGCCGGGCTCGGCCTGTCGATCGTCGTGCCGGCCCTGGCGGGGGCGCTGGTGGCGATCCCCATCGCCCGGCTGCAGTCCCATTACGTGGCGCTGGCCACCCTGGGACTCGCCCAGCTCGTGCTGCTGGCGGTGACCAACCTGGAGATCACCGGCGGGGCGAACGGGCTCTACGGCATCCCGCCGCTGACGGTGCTGGGCCTGGACCTTAGCGACGGCTGGCGTCTGTTCGCCGTTGTCTGGGGCGGGGTGGCACTGGCGCTGGCCGTCTTCGGCTGGGTGACCGCCTCGGGCCGGGCGGCCCGGCTGGCGACCCTGCGCGACGCGCCGCTTGCCGCCGTCGCCCTGGGCCTCGACCCGGTCGGCGCCCGGCTGCTGGTCTTCACCGTGGCCGGCGCGCTGGCGGGCTTCGCCGGCGGGTTCCAGGCGCTGGGCCTCGGCGTGGTCTCGCCCGCCGTGGCCCGGTTCGACGTCATGGTCACGCTGCTGGCGATCGCCGTGGTCGGCGGCCGGGGCAGCGCCTGGGGGGCGGTGATCGCTTCGGCCATCCTGATCCCGCTGCCCGAGGTGTTCCGCGGGCTGGAGCAGGCCTACCTGCTGGCCTATGGCGTCATGCTTCTGGCCGCCGTGATCCTGCTGCCCAAGGGGATCGACGGGCTGGTGGCCAAGGTGCTGCCCGATCTGCCGGGCCCGGTGCCGGAGCCGCGGCGGGCTAAGGGCCGCAAGATCTCGGTGCTGCGCGCCGAGAAGCTGGTCAAGCGGTTCGGCGGGGTGCAGGCGCTGGACGGGGCCGGCTTCGACGCGCGGGCGGGCGAGGTGACCGGCATCATCGGCGCCAACGGCTCCGGAAAGACCACCCTGCTCAACATCGTCACCGGGCTGGAGAACGCCGATGGCGGCATCGTCCGCCTGGACGCCATCCCGCTGCTGGCCCAGCCGCCGCGGGCCCGGGCCGAACTCGGCCTCGCCCGCGGCTTCCAACATCCGGAGATCCCCGTCGGCTTGGACGTGCTGGAGGCGGTGTCCGCCGCGACCACCGAGGCCGAAGGCATGGCCGCGCTGGAGCGGGTCGGGCTGGCGCAGATGGCGCGGCGCCCCACCCATGCGCTCGGACCGGCGGACCGGCGCCGGCTGGACATCGCCCGGGCGCTCGCCGGCGGCCCGACCGTGCTGCTGCTGGACGAGCCCGCCTCCGGTCTCAGCGCGTCGGAGCGGGCCGATCTCGCCGTGCTGCTGCGCGAGCTGGCCGGCGAGGGGATCGCCGTGGTCGTGGTCGAGCACGGCATGGACTTCCTGCTTCCGATCGCCGACCGGCTGGTCTGCCTGGATGCCGGACGGGTGCTGGCGGCCGGGTTGACCGACGATGTGCGCGCCGATCCGGCGGTGGTCGCCGCCTATCTCGGGGAAGAGGCCGCCTGATGAGCCAGCGCCTGGACCTGGACGGCCTGACGGTCACCCACGACGCGGGCGTGGCGGTGGACAAGGCCACCTTCTCCTGCGCCGCCGGCGAGGTGGTTGCGGTGATGGGGGCGAACGGGGCCGGCAAGTCGAGCCTGATCCGCGCGGTCGCCGGCGCCGACCCGGTCAGCTCGGGCACGATCCGCGTGGACGGCGAGGACGTCACCCGCCTGCGGCTGGAGCAGCGGGTGCGCGCCGGTATCGGCTGGTGCCCGGAGGGACGGCGGCTGTTCCCGGGCCTGACGGTCGCCGAGACCCTGGACGTGGCGGCGGCCGGCTCGCCGAGCGTGCGTGACGCGGCGCAGGAGCGGGTCTTCGAGCTGTTTCCGGTCCTGAAGGAACGGCGCGCCGCCGCCGCCTGGACCCTGTCCGGCGGGCAGCAGCAGATGCTGGCCATCGCCCGTGCCGTCATCGCCGAGCCCCGGGTCATCCTGCTGGACGAGCCGTCCATCGGCCTCGCCCCGGTGGTGCTGGACGACGTCTTCTCAGCGATCCGCCGGCTCGCCGAGTCGGGGGCGGCGGTGGTGCTGGCCGAGCAGGTGGTGCCCCGGGCGCTGGCGATCGCCGACCGGGCCATCGTGCTGCGGCGCGGCGTGATCGTGCTGGATGTGCCGGCCGATCGGATCGATGCCGGCGTGGTGGCGTCGGCCATGCTGGACGCTGGGTCGGACGGCGCGTAAGAGAAGATCTCCCCATCCCAGCAGGAGATCCTCCATGACCGGCACCCTCTCGCCCGACTGGCGCCGTACACCCGCCGAGACCGCCGCCGACATCCTGCTGGAGATCCAGGCGATCCATATCCGACCGGAGGAGCCGTTCACCTTCACCTCGGGGCGTCTGTCGCCGGTCTATGTGGACTGCCGCAAGATCATCTCCTTCCCGCGCGCCCGGCGGCAACTGATGACCATGGGTGTGGAGCAGCTCACCGCGCTCGCCGGGGCCGAGGCCTTCGACATGGTGGCCGGCGGCGAGACCGCGGGCATTCCCTTCGCCGCCTGGATGGCCGACGAGCTCGACCTGCCGATGCTCTACATCCGCAAGAAGCCGAAGGGCTTCGGCCGCAACGCCCGGATCGAGGGCGAGGTGCGCGATGGGGCCCGCGTTCTGTTGGTCGAAGATCTGGCGACCGACGGCGGCAGCAAGATCTCCTTCATCGACGCGATCCGCGAGGCGGGGATGCAGGTCGCGCATTGTTTTGTGGTCTTCCATTACGGTGTGTTTCCGCAGAGTGTGACCACGCTCAAGGAGAAGGGCGTGGACCTGCACGGTCTGTGCACGTGGTGGGACGTCCTCGCGGTGGCGGAACGCCGCGGCTACACCGCCGAGCAGCTCGCCGAGGTCCGCTCCTTCCTCGCCAATCCGGAAGAGTGGGACGCGCGTCACCGCAGCGTCATCGCCTGATCGCATAAGGGAGAGTGGCATGCTGAAGATCCTGGGCCGGGCGAACTCGGCCAACGTCCAGAAGGTCCTGTGGGTCTGCGAGGAACTGGGCGTTCCGTTCGAGCGCGAGGATTACGGCGGCGCCTTCGGCAAGACCAAGGACAAGGCCTATACCGATCTCAACCCGAACAGCGTGGTGCCGACGATCATAGACGGCGATTTCGTGCTCTGGGAGTCGAACGCCTGCACCCGTTACCTTGCCGCCAAGCACGGCAAAGGCTCGCTGTGCCCGACCGATCCGCAGGAATACGCTGACGCGGACCGCTGGATGGACTGGCAGCAGACCACCGTGCTGCCGTTCATGACGCCGATCTTCTGGGGGCTGGTGCGCACCGCCGAGGCCGACCGCGACATGGCGCTGATCAACGCCTCGATCGAGAAGGGCAACACGGTCTACGCCATTCTCGACCGGCGGCTTGAGGGACGGAAGTTCATCATGGGCGACCGCCTGACCATGGCCGATATCCCTGTGGCCATCCAGGCCTACCGCTTCGTGACCCTGGTCAAAGACCGGCCGTCCACCCCGAACCTGGACGCCTGGATGGCGAACTGCCGGGCGACCAGGGGCTTCAAGAAGTGGATCGACCTGCCGCTCACCTGACCCACCGTCGTCCCGGATCAGGCCCGGGGCGAGGGGGTGGGATGCTCAAAAACAATCCGTCGTCCTGACGCAGGTCCGGACCCTGCCGCCGGCCCCTCGGCGGTAGCCCCGCCTCCTGCACGACCGCTCCCCCCGCTCCTCCCTTGCATCCCCCTGCCTGCGGCCTTAAGACCGTGCCTCACTCACGCTTTCACGAGGTTCCGGCATGGCCAGCCCAGCTCCTGCGAACAGCCTGCGATCCGGTCCGGATGCGAACGGGCATTTCGGCATCTTCGGCGGCCGTTACGTTGCCGAAACGCTCATGCCGCTGATCCTCGATGTGGAGGCGGCCTACACGGCCGCCAAACTGGATCCGGAGTTTCAGCGCGAGTTCGAGTACTACCAGAAGCACTACATCGGCCGGCCGAGCCCGCTGTACTTCGCCGAGCGCCTGACCGAGCACTTCGGCGGGGCCAAGCTGTACTTCAAGCGCGACGAGCTGAACCACACCGGCGCGCATAAGATCAACAACGTGATCGGCCAAGCTCTGCTCGCCAAGCGAATGGGCAAGACCAAGATCATCGCCGAGACCGGGGCCGGCCAGCATGGCGTGGCCACCGCGACCGCCTGTGCCCTGTTCGGCATGGAGTGCGAGGTCTTCATGGGCGCCATCGATGTCGAGCGCCAGAAGCCGAATGTGGACCGGATGCGCCTGCTCGGCGCCAAGGTCCATCCGGTGACCTCCGGCTCGTCCACCCTGAAGGACGCGATGAACGAGGCCCTGCGCTACTGGGTCTCCAAGCCGGATACCCATTTCTACATCATCGGCACCGTCGCCGGCCCGCACCCGTATCCGGCCATGGTCCGTGACTTCCAGTCGGTGATCGGTGTGGAAACCAAGGCGCAGATACTGGAGGCCGAGGGCCGGCTGCCGGACACGCTGGTCGCTGCGATCGGCGGCGGCTCCAACGCCATGGGCCTGTTCCACCCGTTCCTGGACGACACCGACGTCGCCCTGGTGGGGGTTGAGGCCGGCGGCTACGGCATCGACACCGGCCAGCATGCCGCCTCGCTCACCGGCGGGCGGCCGGGCGTGCTGCATGGCAACCGCACCTACCTGCTGCAGGACGAGGACGGCCAGATCACCGAGGCCCACTCGATCTCCGCCGGCCTGGACTATCCGGGCATCGGGCCGGAGCATTCCTGGCTGCACGAGCTGGGCCGGGTGAACTATGTCTCGGTCACCGACGACGAGGCGCTGGAGGCCTTCGCCCTGTGCACCCGCAAGGAGGGGATCATCCCGGCCCTGGAGCCGTCGCACGCGCTTGCCCATGTGTCGAAGATGATCGGCGACCTGCCGAAGGACCACATCGTGGTGATGAATCTCTGCGGCCGCGGCGACAAGGACGTCGACGCCGTCATTCCGAAGCTCGAGGCGAAGGGTCTGCTCTGATGGGTGCTGGTGTGGGGCGCATCGACGCCAAGTTCGCGGCGTTGAAGCAGGAGGGCCGGGCGGGCCTGGGCGTGTTCATCACCGCCGGCGATCCCGATGCGAAGACCAGCCTGGCGCTGCTGAAGGGCCTGCCGGGGGCCGGTGCCGACATGGTCGAGTTCGGCATGCCGTTCACCGATCCGATGGCCGACGGTCCGGCGATCCAGGAGGCGAGCCAGCGCGCCCTGCGCGGCGGTATGACCCTGAAGGGCACCCTCGCCCTGGTGAAGGAGTTCCGGCAGGGCAATCAGGACATGCCGATCATCCTGATGGGCTATTACAACCCGATCTATGCCTACGGGGTGGACGCCTTCCTCACCGACGCGCTGGACGCCGGCGCCGACGGGCTGATCGTGGTCGACCTGCCGCCCGAAGAGGATGACGAGCTCTGCGTGCCCGCCCTGAAGCGGGACATGGCCTTCATCCGGCTCGCCACGCCGACGACCGACGACAAGCGGCTGCCCAAGGTGCTGACCAATACGTCGGGCTTCGTCTATTACGTGGCGGTCGCGGGAATTACCGGCTCCGCCTCGGCGTCCAACGACATGATCACAAGCGCGGTGGAGCGCCTGAAGCGCCACACCGAGCTGCCGGTCTGCGTCGGCTTCGGCATCAAGACGCCGCAGCAGGCGGCCGACGTGGCCAAGGTGGCGGACGGCGCGATCGTCGGCACGGCGGTGGTCAACGCGATCAAGGACTCGCTCGACGACAAGGGCGGGGCGACGGACAAGACCGTGTCGGCTACCCTGGACTTCGTGAAGACATTGGCGGACGGCGTGCGCGGCGCGCGCGGCTGATCCCGAGAGACCATGAGAGAGAGGCGGTAATGAACTGGCTCACCAGCTCGGTCCTGCCGAAGATCAAGGCCTGGGTCGGCGCCCGCGAGGTGCCGGACAACCTGTGGCACAAGTGCCCGTCCTGCGGCCAGATGCTGTTCCACCGGGACCTGGAGGAGAACTTCCAGGTCTGTACCGCCTGCGACCATCACCTGCGGATGACCGCCACCGACCGGCTCGCCATGCTGTTCGACAAGGGCGAGTACCAGACCATCGAGCTGCCGAAGACCGCACCCGATCCGCTGAAGTTCCGCGACCGCAAACGCTACACCGACCGCATGCGCGAGGCCCAGGTGAAGACCGGGCGCAACGACGCGATCATCGTCGCGCACGGCACGATCGAGACCGCGCCGGCGGTCTGCGCGGTGTTCGACTTCTCCTTCATGGGCGGCTCCATGGGCACCGGCGTCGGCGACGGCCTGGTCCGCGCCGCCCGTCTGGCGGAGACCCAGGATGCCGGCCTGATCGTGTTCCCGGCCTCCGGCGGCGCGCGCATGCAGGAGGGCATCCTGTCCCTCATGCAGATGCCGCGCACCGTGGCCGCTGTCGAGCGGCTGAAGGAGAAGGGGCTGCCCTTCATCGTCGTGCTGACCGACCCGACCACGGGCGGCGTGACCGCCTCATTCGCCATGCTGGGCGACCTGCACATCGCCGAGCCGGGCTCGATCATCGGCTTCGCCGGCCAGCGGGTGATCCAGGAGACCATCCGCGAGCAGTTGCCCGACGGGTTCCAGAAGGCCGAATACCTGCGCGAGCACGGCATGGTCGACGCGGTGGTCCACCGGCGCGAGCTGAAGGCCATGCTGGGACGGCTGCTCGGCCTGATGATGTTCCGCGAGCCCTCGGCCGACGTGGTCGCCCTGCCGCAGCCGGATCTCGACATTCCGGACCGCGACGACGAGGCGGAAGACGCCGAGATGGCGGAGCCCAAGAAGACCTGATCGTCGTCTAAGTTGCTAAAAATGGAGCAAATTCACACGATCGGATGTTTCCATCTGATCGTGAGTCGCTCTTGCGGAGGATAGGACCATAACCGCCCCGTCGCCCGCCGCCAGCGCCGATATCCAGGCTCCGGACGCCATCCTGGCGCGCCTGCAGACGCTGCATCCCAAGGCCATCGATCTGTCCCTCGGCCGCATCGAGCGGTTGCTGGAGCGCCTCGGCAATCCGCAGCGCTCCCTGCCGCCGGTGATCCATGTGGCCGGCACCAACGGCAAGGGCTCCACCATCGCCTATCTGCGGGCGATCCTGGAGGCTGCGGGCCATCGGGCGCATGTCTACACCTCGCCCCATCTGGTGCGCTTCAACGAG
Source organism: Thalassobaculum sp. (assembly GCF_965223715.1). Taxonomy (GTDB): domain Bacteria; phylum Pseudomonadota; class Alphaproteobacteria; order Thalassobaculales; family Thalassobaculaceae; genus Thalassobaculum. The sequence goes on from NZ_OZ245012.1 coordinate 4,648,141, forward strand.
CGCATCCGGCTGGCCGGGGACCTGATCGACGACGCCACCCTCGCCGCGGTGCTGGAGGAATGCGAGGCGGTGAACGGCGGCGAGCCGATCACCCTGTTCGAGATCACCACGGCGGCCGCCTTCCTGGTGTTCTCGCGGGTGCCTGCCGACGTCCTGCTGCTGGAGGTCGGGCTCGGCGGACGGTTCGACACCACCAACGTGGTCGAGCGGCCGCTGGCCACCGTGATCACGCCGGTTTCCATCGACCATGTCGGCTTCCTCGGCGACACGATCGAGAAGATCGCCTTCGAGAAGGCCGGGATCATCAAGCCGGGCGTGCCGCTGATCGTCGGCCCGCAGGACCCGCGCGCCCTTCAGGTGATCGCCGACCGGGCGGCGGAGCTGGCGGCGCCGATGACCGTGTTCGGTCGCGATTACACGGTGCGACGCGAGGGTGACGACCTGGTCGTGGAGGCAGGCGGCGAGGCGGAAGTCCTGCCGCTGCCGTCGCTGCCGGGGGACCATCAGATCGACAATGCGGCCGTGGCGGTCGCCGTTGCCCGGCTGGTGACGGGCTCGCTCTCCAACAGTACGGTGGACCGGGCCACCGGCCTGCGCACTGTCGCCTGGCCGGCGAGGATGCAGCAGCTGACGCGGGGTCCGCTCGTGGAGATGCTGCCCGACGGGTGGAGCCTGTGGCTGGACGGCGGGCACAATGCCGATGCGGGCCGCGCGGTCTCGGCCCAGGTCGCGGCCTGGCGTCGAGAGCGGCCGGAGGAGCCGGTGCATCTGATCGTCGGCATGCTGAACACCAAGGCGGCCGACGACTACCTGCGCCCCTTCGCGGGGCTGCCGGAGAGCGTGTCCACCGTGACCATCCCCGGCGAGACGGCCAGCCTGTCGGCCGAGGCGGTCGCGGCGATGGCCGGCACCGCCGGCCTGGCGGCGGCGGCGCGGGAAAGCGTGGCCGAGGCCCTGGCTGGGATCGTGGCCGGCGGTGGGGAGCGGGGTCGTGTGCTGATCGCCGGATCCCTGTATCTCGCCGGACGGGTGCTGGCGGAGAACGGGTAGCGCGCCGCCCTTCGGGAAGCCCGCCCTTCGACACGCCCCCGGAACAAGTCCGGGGCTGATCAAGATGAGGTCAATCCAAATACAGCAGGACCTCATCCTGAGCAGGAGCGAAGCGACGTGTCGAAGGGCGGTGCGGGACCAGCTTGCCTCAGGCCGGGGTGGGGACGCCCTCGCCGACCAGGGTCACCCGGTGCATGATCCGGCGCGTCGTGCGGTTATCGAACGGCTCCACCGAATGCATGGTGCAGCGGTTGTCCCACATGATGACGTCATGCGGCTCCCAGACATGGCGGTAGACGAACCGCTCGTCGATCGAATGGGCGGTGAGCTCGTCCAGCAGTGTCCGGGCCTCAGAGTCCTCCATGCCCTTGACCGTCACCATGGTGTGGGGCGAGAGGAACAGGCTCCTGCGGCCGGTCACCGGATGGCGCTTCACGAGCGGGTGGCGAACCGGCGGCAGGTCGTCATAGGTGCCCTGGTCGATCTTGCCGGCGAGTTCCGGGGCGGTGCGCAGGATGTGGTCATGGGCGTGGATCACCCAGAGCCCCTCGATCCTCGCTTTCATCTCGTCGCTCAGCGCGTCGTAGGCTGCGTACATGTTGGCGAACAGGGTGCTGCCGCCTTCGCGGGTGATCTCGATGCCGTGAAGGATCGACCCTTTGCTCGGGACCTCCCGGAACGAGCTGTCGGTATGCCAGCGCCAGGACTGGTTTAGGTACTGCCAGGCCGTGTCGGTGGGCGGCACGATGTTGCCGCTCTCGTCCACGTTGGACACCCGGTAGATCGCCTTGTTGCGCGACGAGCGGTGGGCGACGGAGGGATGGATCTCGAGCCGGCCGAACCGCTCGCCGAAGGCGATGTGCTGCTCGTCGGTGATTTGCTGGTCGGGAAAGACGAGCAGCAGGTGCTCCATCCAGAGCGCGTGGACGGCTTCCACGGTCGCCCCGTCGAGCGGTTGCGAGAGATCGACGCCGCGGACGGTGGCGCCGATATGCGGATGGCGTTTCTCGACGGTGATGCTGTCGGCAAGGGTGTGGGCGACGGACATGGCGGCGTTCTCCCTGAAGGTCGTTTTCTCCAGGTCAGCCTGATCGGTCTCGCTCAGAATATGAAATTATCATAATTTAGATTTCTCATTATCTGGAGTGATGTTGTGCTGTCCGTCGAGCGCATGCGGGTGTTCGCCGCCGTCTACGAGGAAGGGTCCTTTACCGCGGCGGCGGAACGGCTGAACGCCACCCAGTCCGGCGTGTCGCAGCAGATCGCCCGGCTCGAGCGGGCGTTGGGGGCCCAGCTCCTCGAGCGCGGCGCCCGGGGTGCGGTCGCCACACCGGCCGGCCGGCAGCTCTACGCCCGGTCGATCGCCCTGCTGCGGGAGATCTCCGCCGTCGAGCGCGGGATCGCCGCGCTCGGAAAGGGGGCGACGGGCAGCGTCACCCTTGGCGCCATGCCGGCGCTGACCCGATCGATCGCCGGGCCGGTCCTGCGGCGATACCTGGCGGCGAACCCGAACGTCACAATCAACCTGGTCGAGCGATCGAGCGCCGAGCTGATCGAGGAGGTGGTGAGCGACCGGCTGGACGCCGCCCTCGTCCCGGTCTTCGACGCCCCGGCTTCCCTGCGGTGTCGACTTCTGGGCCGCACCCGGGAGGTGCTGATCGCCCGGGCCGGCACCGCCCACATGCACATGCGGCCGGTCGATGTCGGGACGGTCACGCCGATGCGCCTGATCCTCCAGTCGGAGGGCACCATCCGCCGACGTCAGGTGCTGGCCTATCTGCGGTCCCGGGGCGTGGAGCTGGACGCGCTCATGGACATGGACAGCATGTTCGGCACGCTCGAATTCGTTCAGAACAGCTATTTCATGACGATCGTTCCGGCGGTGATGGTGGCGCCGGAGATCGATGGCCGGGCCCTGTGCGTCCGGCCGCTGGAGCATGACGGTCTGGCGCTGGAGGTGATGGCGGTCGCCCCGTCGCGGCGCGAGCCATCGCCGATTGTGACCGCGATCCTCGACCTGTTCGAAGACGCGATCGCCGAGTTCGAGCGGGGGCTGAACCTCCGCCTCGCCGGCGCCTGAAGCGACCGCAAACACGAACGGCCCCGCCGAAGCGGGGCCGTCCTGTCAGGCAAACTGGGTCGCGTAAGCGATCAGATCGAGGACTCGATCCACTGCTTGAGCTGGGTCTCCGGCAGCGCGCCGATCTTCTGGGCGTGGACCTGACCGTCCTTGAACACCATCAGGGTCGGAATGCCACGCACGCCATAGGCGGCCGGGGTCTTCGGGTTGTCGTCAATGTTTAGCTTGACGACCTTCACCTGCTGGCCGAGCTCGTCGGAGATCTTCTCCAGGGACGGGCCGATCATCTTGCACGGGCCACACCACTCGGCCCAGAAGTCGACGACCACAGGGGTGTCGGATTTCAGGACGTCCTCGTCGAAGGAGGCGTCGGAAACCGGGCTTGTCGTCATCGAATCATCCTTTCGCGGTTCCTCCGGCGGAGAGCGGAGATTAGGAACGCCGCCGGTCATGGTCAAGGCAATGCGCCAACCCCTTGAAGCAACGGGTCCGGGAGGGGCATCAGGGTCGGACCGTCCGTCCAAAGCAGGGCGCAACGCACCGCCCGGCCGGGATATAGGGACGCCACCAGCGACCTATAGGTGGCCATCTGGCGTATATATGTGTCGGCGACGGCATCAATTGAAGACGGTGGCGGCCGATTGGTCTTGTAATCGACGATAAGGACCTCCTCGGCGCCCACCGCAAGCCTGTCGATTCGTCCCGACACGATCTGCAGGCCCTCCGATCCGGTGACCTGGCCGACGATCGGCACCTCGGCGCGGGAGCCGGGGGCGAAGACCGGCGCGAATCCGGGATCGTTCAGAACCGCCAGCACTTCCTCCAGCCAGGCCTCCACTTGCTCCTCGGTCAGCGCGTGGACCGGGCGGGCGAGCAGGGCGCGGCCGGCCTCGCGGCGGCGGGCGGGCTCCATGTCGGGGAGAAGCTGGAGCAGGCGGTGCAGCAGCACGCCGCGCTTGAACGGGTCCGTCCCGTCGCGCTGCAGCGGCGAGCGCACCGGCGGCTCGTCGGAGGCCGGGCGGGACGGGGCCAGCGGGCGCGGCGGGGTCGGTTCGCGGGGGGCAGCAGCGCGGGCCCAGACGGGCAGGGGAGCGGGGACGGGGGCTGCCGCCTGCGCCTTGGCATCAGGCAGCGCCACCTCCTGCGGCGTCGCGAGCACCAGGGTGCCGTCCTCGCCTTCCGCAGCGATGGCGGGCAGGCCGGCGCGGGCATGGCCGAACCAGCCCTTGTCGATCGGGTCGCGCTTGCCCTTCCAGCCGCAGACGATCAGCCGGTCCTCCGCCCGTGTCATGGCGACATAGAGCAGCCGGCGATATTCCTCCTCCATCGCCTCGCGGGCCTTCGCCCGGGCCCCGGCGGAGACCGCATCGGCGCTGGCGCTGGACGGCGCCCAGAGCGGCAGGGCCACGGTGTCCCCGTGCCAGACCACGGCGTCGCGAAGCTGCGGCGGGCGCACCGTGTCGGGCAGGATGACGATCGGCGCCTGCAGGCCCTTGGCCCCGTGCACGGTCATCACCCGCACCTGATCGACCTCGCCGCCCTCCAGCTCCCGCTTCACCTCCTGCTCGCTGGTCGCCACCGCGTGCAGGAAGCTTTGCAGCGAGGGCGGGTTCTCGCGCTCGTCGTCCAGGGCCTGGGCCAGGAACTCGTCGATCGCGTCCTCGCACTCGGGACCGAGCCGGGCGACCAGCCGCTCGCGGCCGCGCTCGGCCGACAGGATCTGCTGGTAGAAGGCGTGCGGCGGCAGATGGCGGGCCATGGTCGACCAGCGGGCGAGCCGTCGGGCCGCCCGGCCGAAGACGGCGCTGTCCTCCGCCCGGCGCCACAGCTCGGCCCACAGGCGCTTCTCCCGGCGGCCCTGGGCGAGGTCGAGCAGATCCTCCTCGCTCAGCCCTACCAGCGGGCTCTTCAGCACGGTGGCCAGGGTCAGGTCGTCGTCGGGCAGCAGCAGCGCCTCGCCCAGCGCGATCAGGTCGCGCACCGCCATCTGTTCGGTCAGCACCATGCGATCCACGCCCGCGACCGGCACGCCGGCGGCCTTCAGCGCCCGCACCAGTTCCGTGACGAACGCCCCGCGCCGTCGCACCAGCACCATGACGTCGCCCGGTCGGATCGGCCGGTTCTTGGCCTCCAGCATCTCGCCCGAGGCGATCCAGCCGGCGATGCGGCCGGCGATGGTCTGGGCGAGGCGGGTGACCGGGGCGTCCATGGAGGCGCGGGTCAGCGGCGGCGACCAGAAATCAGCCTCTTCCTCCTCCATCGGCTCGATCACCGGCCAGAGCTCGACCCGCCCGGCCTGGCCGGTGCGGCTGGCCCGATGGGCGATCGCGCGCGCGACGCCGGAGACGATCTCGGCCACACCCTGGCGCGCATCCTCGCGGGCGAAGACGGCGTCCACCGCGCTCAGCACGGCGGCGGTGGAGCGGAAGGAGACCTGCATCTGCACGTCGCGGAAGCGCTGCTCGGCCTCGACCACGCGCCGGGCGAAGTACTCGCGGGCGAGGGTGAAGCCGGCCGGGTCGGCGCCCTGGAAGCTGTAGATCGACTGTTTGACGTCGCCCACCGCGAAGATGGTGCGCGGCCGCTCCGGCTCCCGCTCGGCGACGGCACCCAGACCGGAGAAAAACTCCTCGGCCAGCGCGCGGACGATCTCCCACTGGGCCGGGCTGGTGTCCTGGGCCTCGTCGATCAGGATGTGCTCCAGCCCCTCGTCGAGCTTGAACAGCACCCAGGCCGCCGTGCCGGGGGAGGCCAGCAGGCGGCGGGCCCGCTCCACCAGATCCTCGAAATCGAGCAGGGCGCGGCGCGACTTGGCGGCGGCGTAGGCGTCGATGATGGCGCCCGACAGGCGGATCAGCGCGGCCGAGCGTAGGGCGGTGTCCAGTGCTTTGCGGGCCTCCTCCACGGCCAGGATGCGCTCCGCCTCGCGGGTCAGGTCGTCGACCACACTGGGCGCGCGTTCCACCACGCCCTTGGTGGCGAGCCGAGCCTGCACCGCGCCCTCCTGGGTCAGCAGCGCGCGCTTGTAGTCGTCCCAGGCGACGGCCCGCGCGTCGCCGTCGGGCAGGGCGAGCCAGGCGAACAGGGCTTCAGCCCGCTTCGCGTCGGTCTTGCCCCCGGCGGCCAGGGCGCTGGCGGCCTCGTGCAGGGTGTCGCGGTCGAAGGCACCGTCCTCGCTGGCAGTCCGGCGCAGGGTCCAGTCGGTCTGGGCCGGACCGGTGCCCAGGGTGGCGTGCAGCCGGGCGGTCATCGCCTCGATCCCACCGGCGGCTTCCACCGACCGGGTCAGGCGGGTGCGCTGGACCAGCATGGTCTTCAGCAGGTCGCGCACGGTCTGCTCCGCCGCCCGTTCCGTCACGACCGCTAGGGCATCGGCCAGATCGCCGTCGGCCCCGCCGCGGGCGCGTTCCAGCACGGAGCGCTCGGCATCCTCCAGCAGGGTGGCGGCCGCCCGGTCGTCGGCCAGGCGGAAGTTCGGCGGCACACCGGCCTCCAGCGGGAAGCGGCCGAGCAGGGACTGGGCGAAGGCGTGGATGGTCTGAATCTTCAACCCGCCCGGCGCGTCCAGCACCTCGGCGAAGAGACGCCGCGCCTTGGCCATCCGGTCCTGGGTCGGCACCCGTCCGTCCAGCGCCTCCAGTTCCGCCCCCAATCCCTCGGCGTCCAGCACGGTCCATTTCGCCAGGGTGCGCGACAGGCGGGTGGCCATTTCGGCTGCCGCCGCCTTGGTGAAGGTCAGGCAGAGCAGCCGCTGCGGCTTCGTGCCGGCCAGCAGCAGGTTGAGAAGCCGGTCGGTCAGCACCTTGGTCTTGCCCGACCCCGCCGAGGCGGCGACCCACGCGGAAACAGCGGGATCGGCGGCCTCGCGCTGGTTGCGGGTGGCCTCTTCCACTGCGCTGAGGGGATCGACCGAGCTCATCCCTCGCCCTCCTCGCCGGCCGACCAGTCGCCGGTGCGCGCCAAGTGGTCGTAGTCGTTGAAGCGCAGGCTGCGGCGCGGATCCGGGGCGGCGTGGTAGGGCGTGGTCTCGTCGTCGAAGGCGGCGATCAGCGCCTGCAACCCGTCACGGGCATTCTCCACCAACTCAGGGACGATCGCGTCGACCGCATCGATCCTCCCCGGCGGAGTGCCGCCGCCGACCCGCCAATATTCCAGCGAGGCGACGTCGGCCGCCGCCAGACCGGCTTCGGTGAAGCCGCCGGCCATCAGGATCATCGCCTCCAACGGAAGCTGTGGCGCCCGGCCAGCCTTCAGGTCGCCCAGGGTCGGGTTGGAGCCGGTCTTGTAGTCGACGATCGCGTAGGTGCCGTCGCCGCGCCTGTCGATCCGGTCGGCGGTTCCTTCCAGGACGAAGTCGCCACCCGGTCCCGCCAGGGTCACGTGTCCCTTTCGCTCGGTGGCGGAATAGTCGAGAGACTTGCGCCGCTCGCGTTCGACCTCCACGAACCAGCGGGCTACCCGCTCGAAACGCGGCCACCAGAAGGCCCAGACGCCGGGCCGGTCCATATGGGCGGCGAAGCTTCGTTTGCCGTACTCGATCAGCACCTCGGCGGGGTCGGGCGGCAGGTCGCGGGGGTGGTCGCGGACGAAGGCGTCCAGCGCCTCGTGGATCGCGTTGCCCCGCTCGATGGCGCCGACCTCCTGATCCAGCGGGTCGAGTTTGCGCAGCTTCAGAATGTAGCGGGCGTAGATCGAATAGGGGTCGCGCAGCCAGGTATCGATCCGGGTGACCGACAGCCGACGCGGCCGCTGGTTCAGGCGGGGGCGCGGCTCCGGCGGGCGGCCGGGGTCGGGCGCGGCGGGCGTGTCGAGCTGTGCGTGCCAGTGGGCGGGGGCGCGCCAAGACGTCAGCCGCTCCTCGCTGTGCAAGGCGCGGGCGACGGTGTCGAGCCGCAGCAGCCAGCGCGACGGGATGGTGGGGCTGCCGTCGACCCGCTGGGCGCGGGTGAGGAAGACCTCGCGGCCGCCCATGGCCATGGCGACGTCATGGGCCGCCTTGCCGATGGCGAGATCGATGGAGGGCAGGCCGAAATCCCGGCGCATCGGGCGGCTCATCCACGGATCCGGCTTCGGCTCGGCTGGCCAGGTGCCTTCGTTCAGACCGCCCAGGATCACTCGGTCGAAGGCGAGCAGCCGGGCCTCCAGCACCCCGAGGATGTGCAGGCGCGGGTGGCTGCCGTAGCGCGGGCGCACGACCCGGCCTTCCAGCAAGGCGTCGAACAGGCCGGGCCAGTCGCGGCCGGCGATCGGCTCCATGCCGGCGGCCCCGTCGGCGAACTCGTTGGACAGCCGGGCCAGCGCCTCGCCGGCTTCGCCGACCCAGAGACGCAGGCTACCGTGCATGTCGTTGGAGGTGGCCAGCACCTCGGCCGCGCGCAGATGGGCGTCCAGGATCTCCGGCACGGCCACGGCGGGCTGGGACAGTGCTGCTTCCAGCGGGCCGAGCGCGTCGGCCAGTCGGTCGCAGAATCCGATCAGGGCACCGATGACCTCGTCGGGCAGTTTGTTCGCCGGTCCCGTCACCTCCACCGCCCGCCGCAGCCCTGCCAGACCAGGGGCGGGGCGGGGGCCGCGCAGGATGTCGCGGTCCAGCCGCTCGACCAGCCGCTCGAACCGCTCCGGTGTGTGGCCGCAGCCGCTCAGCGGGTGCTTCAGCAGCGACAGCAGGGCGACCGGGGCGCAGTCCGTCGCCGCCCGAGCCAGCAGCCGCAGGAACACCGCCGGCGGACTGTTGGACAGGGGCGCGCCGCCGGAATCGTTGACCTCCAGCCGCTCGCCGCCGTCCTGCTCGATCCGCCAGCGGCGCAGCTCGACCGAGACCCGACGGGCCAGGCGACGGTCGGGGGTGACTAGGGCGGCGGTCTTGCCCGGCTGCTCCAGCACCTCGCGCATCAGCAGGGCGATGATCCCGGCCTCCTCGCGCGGCGAGGCGGCGTCGATCCGGGTGATGCCGTCGAAGGCGGCGGGGGTCGGCGCGTCGGGTGCGGTGGAAAGGCCGCGCCAGGCCTCGGTCGTGGCGGCCGGCCGCATGGTCTCGCGGATCAGCCGGTCGCGGCCGCCGGTGAGCGAGGGCGACCAGTCGCGCACCTCCGCCCGGGTGATGCCCAGCGTGCGCAGCAGGCTGTGCAGCCCGTGCTGCGGGTGGGTCGGGTCGTTGCCGATCGCGGCCCAGCTCAGCGCATCGCTGTCCATGTCCAGCCCGGGCAGCACTATGGCGCCCGCCGGCAGCTCCAGCACCGCCCGCATCAGCTCGGCCGTCGCCGGGATCGATCCGGTGGAGCCGGCGACAATGACCGGGGTGCTCGGCGGGTTGGCACGCAGGGCGGCGGCCTCGGCCCGCATCAGCGCGTCGCGCCGGGCCATCGGATCGATCGCCGCCAGTTCGTCCAGTCGGCCCGGCCAGACCTCCGTCACGATCTTCAGGAAGGCGATCGTCTTCTCCCAATGGGCGGCATAGGCGTCGGGGGCGAGATCCTTCAGCGCGGCGAAGTCGAGCCCGTGCATCTGGACCTCGTCGATCAGCCGGGCCAGGGCGGCGGCCAGACGATAGGCGTGTTCGGGGGTGTCCGGGGTGGCACTGTCGGGATCGGCCCGCAGGTAGGCGGTGACCAGGCGCATCAGCTCCAGATGGCGCTGCAGGTCGGGGATCGCCGGCGGGATCTCCAGGGCGCCGGCGGCACCGGCCTCCGAGCCCGCCTCCACGTCCAGCAGGTCCTCGTCCACGTCGGAGACGGTGGAGAGTTTCGGCAGCAGCATCGGCCGCCCGTCGCCGAAGCGCAGGAAGGCGTCGGCCGCCGAGCGCAGCGCGCGCCGGGTCGGCAGCAGCAGCCGCACGTCGGTCAGCGCGATCGGATCGCCGCCCACCCGCTCCCAGACGCCCGCGGCCAGCCGGTCCAGGAACGGCGTGCCGATGGGGATGGTGTAGACGCGGTCGGTCATCCGGCTCCGCTTGGGGTCCTAGAAGAAGGGCACGTCGGCGAGGTGACCGGCGGCGAAGCGCTGGTTGGCGCGCTCCAGATCGGCCGGCGTGGAGATATGGTACCAGAGCCCGTCATGCAGCGCGCCGAAAAGCCGGGCCTGCTCCTCCGCCCGGTCGTAGAGCTTGCGCATGGAGAAGGCGCCGTCCGGGGCGTCGGCGAAGACCCGGGGATGGACGATGGACACGCCCATATAGGCGTAGGGCGCGACCCGGGCCTCGTCGCGGCTGGTCAGGCGGCCGATCTCGTCCATGGTGTAGTCGCCATAGCCGTGCCAGCCGAGCACACGGGCGAAGGGATAGAGGAGGAGCTGGATGTCCATCTTCTCCGCGTCCCAGGTATCGGCGAAGCGGTGCAGGGCGTTGCGCATGCCGTCGAGCCACACGCTGTCGCCGTTGATCACGAAGAACGGCTCGTCGCCCAGATGGGGCAGGGCGTTCTTCACGCCGCCGCCGGTCTCCAGCACCGTGTCCTCGTGGATCACGGTGATGGAGGGATCCTTGCGGCGCTCGACATAGCGGGCGACGTAGTCGGACAGGTAGTGGGTGTTGATCACCACCCGCTTCACCCCGGCATTCTTCAGATGCTCCAGGGTGCGCGCCAGGATCGGCACCTCGCCGACCGGCACCATGGGCTTCGGCAGGTTGTCGGTGATCGGCGCCAGGCGGGTCCCGCGGCCGGCGCACAGGACCATGGCGGTCTCAGGCAGCCAGTCGGGCCGGCGGCTCAATCCGGGCAGCAGCATGCGTGTGTCCTCAGCGGTCTTTCATCGTTTGATTTCCGGGCTGATCGAGCTCGGCAGGCGCACATCCGGCTCGGGGATGCGGCGCATGGAAGACGGCATCTCCCGGTCGAGCCAGGCCGCGACGTCGTCCAGCCCGGCTCGCTCGATATCGGCCTCGATATGGGCCCAGCAGCGCGGGATATGAACCATGTAGCTGGTGCGGCCGAAAAAGCCCTGCTGGCGGCCGAACTGGCCGAGGATCTTGATCGCCCGCTGGGCCCCGAGCGCGTGATAGGCGCGCAGGAAGGCATCCCAGTCCGCCACGCTCCGCCGGTCGCGATAGCGCTCCAGCATGGCCGCCTCCAGCCCCGGCGCCAGATCGCGGCGCGCGTCCTGCAGCAGCGAGACCAGGTCGTAGGCCGGGCTGCCGGACAAGGCGTCCTGGAAGTCAAGCAGGCCGCAGCGGGCCAGCCCCTCGCGCCCCTCCAGGATCATCAGGTTGTCCACATGGAAGTCGCGCAGCACCAGCGTGTCGGCCCCGTGGGTCATCACCGGCACCGCCGCGCGCCAGGCGGCGCGATAGGCCTCGGCTGTCTCCTCCGGCACCACGTCGCCCAGGGTGAGCGGCGCGTACCAGCGCAGCATCCGGTCGGCCTCCTCCACCAGCCGGCCGCCGTCATAGGGCGGGGCGGAGAAGCCGATCTCCGGTGCGCGGTCGTGCAGGTCAGCCAGCAGGTCGACGGCGAGGGCGTACAGCGCCTCCTCGCTCCAGACCCGCTCGTCCGGATCGGCCAGGATGCGGGTAAAGGTGCGGTCCCCGAAATCCTCCAGCAGGAGGAGGCCGGCGGGCACGTCCTGGGCCAGGATTGCCGGCGCGGAATAGCCGAATCGGCGCAGTTGTCCGGCGATGTCCAGGAACGGGCGCACGTCCTCCAGGCCCGGCGGCGCGTCCATCAGGACGGCGCGGGCGCCGTCGCGCAGGACGCGGTGATACACCCGGTAGGACGCATCCTTGGCCAGCAGCGTGACCTCGGCACCCGCCCAGCCGGCGGTCTCCAGGAAGGACTTGATCTCGGTCTCGCGGTCACTCACCCGGCAGGGTTCCCGTCTCGATGTCGCCAAGGCGGCCGATCCAGCGCCCATGAGGGGTAAGCCGGGCGAGCCGCCGGTCGCTTCCATGGCATATTTCGAGCGCGAGTTCGAGCCGATCCGACGGCAGATGCGTACCGAGCCGGTCCGGCCATTCCACCAGCACCACCGCCTCGGAGAACGCCTCCAGCAGTCCGAGCTCTTCCACTTCGCCCGGGTCGCCCAGACGGTACAGGTCGCAGTGCCACACGGTGCCGCGGTCGCCCTCATAGGGCTGAACGAGGGTGAAGGTCGGGCTCGGCACTTCGGCGTCCGGATCGTCCAGCCAGGCGCGCACGAAGGCGCGGGCGAGTTCGCTCTTGCCGGCGCCCAGCGGGCCGGTCAGCAGGATCGCCATGCCCGGCTCCGCCCAAGCGGCGAGCAGGGCGGCAAGGCGGTGGGTGGCGTCCAGGTCGTCCAGGGAGAGAGGCAGGGGCGGGGGCGTCACGCGGTCTCTTCCCCAGCCTCGTCGGTCTCGCGCCTGCGCGGATGGCGGGGCACGGTGCACACCACCTCGGTTCCCTCGCCTGGGGCGGAGGTCAGGCTGACCGTGCCGTCATGCAGCTCGATCAGCGATTTCACCAGGGCGAGACCGAGCCCGGCGCCGCTGGAGCGGCCGCGGCGCTCGAACCGTTCGAACACCCGGCTCTGGTCGTCCAGCGCGATGCCCACGCCGGTATCCTTGACGATGAACGCCACCACTTCGCCGCGATCCTCCACCGACAGCATCACGTCGCCGCCCTCCGGGGTGAAGGCGATGGCGTTGGAGACGACGTTGTACAGCGCCTGGGTGAATCGGCGCTCGTCCACCTCGATCGGCGCCAGATCGGTCGGGCACTGCACCGACAGGCCGACGCCGCGGGCCCGGACCCGCTCGCGGGCCAGGGCCTCGACCGCGTTGGCCAGGTCGGCCGGCGCGATCTCGGTGCGTTCCAGCTCCAGGTAGCCGGCCTCGATGGAGGCGAGGTCGAGGATGTCGTTGACCAGCCGGACCAGCCGGTTGGAGGAGCCGAGGATGGCATTGGCGTAGTCCTTCTGCCGGTCGTTCATTGGCCCGGCATATTCCTGCTCCAGCACCTCAGAGAAACCGATGATGGCGTTCAGCGGCGTGCGCAGCTCGTAGGAGACGTTGGCCAGGAACTCGCTCTTCAGCCGGTCGGCGGTCTCCAGCGCCTCGGTGCGCTCCTGCAGGGCGGCCTGCACCGCCAGGGTGTCCGTCACGTCGCGGAAATTGAGCAGGGTGGCGCCGTCTGGCAGGGGTACCACCGCGAAGTCGAGGGCGAGACCGTCGGTCAGGTGCACCGTGCCGCTGGTCGCCTCCCGGCCGGCGAGGTAGCTCATCCACTCGGCCTTGATGTCGGTCCAGGGACGGTCGGTCGGGAATTTCGGACGCATCGCCTGGAACACCACCTCGGCCGGCGGTTCCGGTTCCAGGAAGACCGGCTCCTCCGGCGTGCCGCGCAGACCCCACTGGGCGCGGAAGGTCGGGTTCGAGAGCTTCATGCGGCTGTCGACGCCGAACACCACGATGCCCTCGTATAGATTGTCCAGGGTCTCCTGCTGCACGGCGGTCAGGGTGTTGTAGGACCGCTCCAAGGTCAGCCGGTCGGTGACGTCCTCGAAGGTCATCAGCAGGCCGCCGAACGGGTGCGGCGTCACGACCATTCGGATCGTGCTGTCGTCGGGTAGGAACAGCAGCTCCTCATGGGCGTCGATCAGGGTGGTGAACAGCCGGTTGAAGTCGTCGCGCCAGGCGCGGAAGTCGGACTGCTCGGGCAGGCGCCGGCTCTCCCGCGCCATGTCCAGCACCTCCGACAGGGTCGGGCCGGCCTCCAGGCGGGCCGGCTCGATCTCCCACATCAGGGCGAAGGCGGTATTGGCGAAGACCACGCGACGGTCGGGACCGAACACGGCGATGGCGCTGTTCAGCTTCTCCAGCACCTCCGCATGGGCATCCACATGGCGGGCGAGGTCGGACTGGATCTGCTCCAGGGCGGTCACGTCGCGACCCATGCCGATGGTCCCGCCTCCGGCACTGGCCGCCAGCGGTGTCTCGAAGATCTCAAACAGGCGACGGTCGCCGTCGATCACAAGGTTCCGGCTCTCGCTCTGGACCCGCCCGGTCTCCCGCGCCCGGGTGGCGAGCGCGGCGCCGCGCTCCAGGTCGCTGGCCAACGGCACGGCGGCGGCGTTGACGAAGCCGATCGCTCCGGTCGCGTCCCGCCGCCAGGTCGGGCTCGGGAGGGCGGCCAGAGTGGCGTCGGGTGCCATCCGCCGCAGCTGTTGCAGTTCCGATTCGAGCTCGGATACCCGCTGACTGCGCCGAAAGGCCATCCAGCCCAGGAGACCGGAAACCAGCCCCAGCAGCGCGATGGCGCCCCATGAAAGCGGGGTCATGGCCGCGTTCTCCCCTCCGGCGGCGGGCAAGGATCCGACCGCCCGCCGATAGTCGATGTTTTATTAGAATCCTTTTTCACATCCGAAGCCTAGCCGCCTGCGATCGGCAAGTCGACGCTCGCCGGAGGCGGGCCGGACACGGCGCAACCAGGTGTACCCATGCTGCGGTGCCGTATGCGCCCCAATGGCGTATTCTGCCCCATGAGTTCGCAGCGGGACCGGCGCCGGCAGCCGGATGGAGGATCGCGATGACGGTGGTCGAGGATGTCGAGACGGGGAGCGCCGAACGGCCGGCCCCCGCCGATCCCCATGGCGCCATGGCCTCCCGCGTTCTGGGCGAGCAGCTGCGGTTTTTCTTCTCGCAGACCCGCGACGCCGTGGCCGGCCATACGGTGGTGTCGATCGCGGCGTTCCTGCTGCTGTTGAACGAGCCGGTGGATCATGTGGTCCTGTCCTGCTGGCTCGTTGCCTCCTTGTCGGTGGCCGTGGTGCGGCTGACGATCTATCGGGGCTTCCCGCGCGGCGCGCTGACGGCGGACGATGTGCGCCGGTGGCGGCGCCGCTTCGAGGTGATCTCATTTGCGTCCGGCGGGATGTTCGGACTGTTGCCGGTCCTGTTCCTGGACCCGGGCGACGTGAAGGCGACCGCCTGGATCCTGCTGATCCTGTCGGGCATGGCGGGCGGGGCGCTCGGGACCCTGTCGGCCTATTCGAACGCCTTCATCTACTATGTGCTTGCCATGACGGTGCCTCTCACCGTGCGGCTGCTGCAGTCCTGGCATCTGACCGACGGCATGGACCTTCTGGTGATCGCCGGGCTCAGCGTGGTGACGCCGATCTTCTTCCTGCGCTTCTCGCGCCGATTCGAGCGGGCGCTGATCGACCAGATCACCGGGCGGCTGGAGAATACCGACCTGGCTAACCGCCTGGCCCAGCAGGGTGCTGTGTTGAACTCGGTCATGCAGACGATCCCGAGCGCCATCGCCGTGGTCGAGGCCGATGGGCGCGTCGTCTATCACAATGACCGGTTCCGCCAGATGTTCGACCTGCCGGACACCCTGCTCGACGGGGGGCTCAACCACCGGGAGTTCAACGATTTCCGCTACGGCCGTGGTGATTTCGACAATCTCGACGCCGGGCCGATGCAGGAGCAGATCGAGAATTGGGATCGGCTCGGCGAGTCCGGCCCCCCGTTCGGCTACGAGCGCACCCTGTCAGACGGGCGGGTGCTCCGGGTCGACAATCGGCCGATGCCGGAGGGCGGCTGGGTTCGGTCCTGGACCGACGTCTCCGACGAGCGGGCCGCCCAGCGCGAGACCGAGCGCTGGACGACGATGCTGCAGCTCACCCTGGACAGCATCGACCAGGGGCTATCCTTCATCGACGCCAACGGCAATCAGGTTCTCGCCAACCGGCGCTACTGCGAGCTGCTCGGCCTGCCCGAGGAGTTCATCCGGCGCGTCGTGCCCCTGAGCGAGATGATCGCGCTGCTGGAGGCGCGCGGTGAGCTGGTCGACCTGTCGCCGGAGCTGACCGCCCAGATCGACCGGTGGGAGAGTGGCGAGGATCCGTCGCCCCGCCTCGTCTACGAGCGCCGACAGCCCAACGGCAACTGGCTGCTGATCGTGTCCAACCGCCTGCCCGACGGCGGCCATGTGCGGACCTTCACCGACATCACCAGCCGCAAGCTCGCGGAGATCTCGGCCGCCGAGCGCCGGGACCTGTTGGAGCACACGCTCGCCAGCATCGATCAGGGTGTCATCCTGCGCGACGCCGACGACAACGTCCTGGTGTTCAACGACCGGCTGACGGAGCTGCTGGGCGTGCCGCGGGCGCTCTATGAGGAGAACGTGCCGTCGGTCGCCATGCTCGACCACCTCAACGCCGCGTCGGGGGTGGAGATCGACGCCGAGCTCAACCGCCGGATCGACGACTGGGTCGAGCGCCGGCGCCGGGGCGAGTCGGTCGAACGCCTGGAGTACGACCGCATCGGGCCGAACGGCACCTGGATCCATGGCGTCTTCCAGTCGCTGCCGGACGGCCGCCAGATCCGGACCTTCAGTGACGTGACCGAGGCGCGTCGCTCCGAGCAGGCGCTGATCGAGAAGACAGAGTTCCTGGAGGCCGTGCTCGCCTCCATGGAGCAGGGGGTGCTGGTCACCGATGCCCGCGGCCAGGTGACGCTGTGGAACGAGCGGGCCCGCGAGATCCTCGAACTGCCGGCGGGCACGCTGGAGGCGGCGCCCACCACCGAGGAACTGCGGGCGGTGCGCCAGCGGCTCGGCGCCTTCGACATGACCGACCCGAATGTCGTCGCCTTCGTGGAGAAATGGAACCAGTGGATCGCCGGCGACGGGGACGAGATCTTCACCCACGAGCGGGCCTTCCAGAACGGCAACTGGATGCTGGTCTACGGCCGTAAGCTGCGCGGCGGCGGGACGGTGCGGACCCTCACCGACATCACCGCCCGCAAGCGGGACGAGGCCGAGGCGATCGCCGCCCGCGAGGAGGCGGAGCGGACCCGTGAACGATTGCGCGCGATCCTGCAGTCCATTCCGGTCGGCGTGCTGGTCTATGACCCGGCGATGCGCATCGAATTCTGGAACGACGCCTACTGCAACTTCACCGGTGTTCCGCATGCCGCGCTGACTCACCGGCCGCATTTCCTGGAGTATCTGCACTACGTCTACGAGGCCCATGACCGCCGGCGGCACCTGAGCCTGGAGAAGTTCATCGAGTACCGCCGGTCGATCTACGAATCCGACGAGAAGTACGTCACCGAGTTCCTGTTCGACAGCACCGGGCTGGACGTCCAGTACATCGTCGGCTCGCTCCCGGATGGCGGCCGGGTGAACGTGATCGTCGACATCTCCCAGCAGAAGCAGGCCGAGCGCACCGCCCTGGAGGCGCGCGACGCGGCGGAGGATGCGACCCGGGCGAAATCCGCCTTCCTGGCGGCGATGAGCCATGAGATCCGCACCCCGATGAACGGTGTGATCGGCATGGCCGAGGTGCTGGAGCAGACCACCCTGGACGAAGAGCAGCGCTCGATCGTCGCGACCATCCGGGACTCGGGCCAGGTGCTGCTGCGGATCATCGACGACATCCTCGACTTCTCGAAGATCGAGGCCGGGCGCATGGAGCTGGAATCCGAACAGGTGGACCTGCGGGCGATCTCGGAATCCGTGCTCGATACGTTGGGCCCGGCCGCCGATGCCCGCGACCTCGACCTGGCGCTGGAGATCGATCTGTCGGCGCCGTCGGTCTTTGTTGGCGACCCCACGCGGGTGCGCCAGGTCCTCATGAACCTGGTCGGCAACGCGGTGAAGTTCAGCGAGGCCGGGTCGGTGGTGGTTCGGGCCTCGGCCCGGCCGGACGACGATGTCCCCTCCCGCCTGCGTCTGCGGATCGAGGTGAGCGATACCGGCGTCGGAATCGAGCCGAACCGGGTGGAGCAGTTGTTCCAGCCGTTCCGCCAGGCCGAGGCATCGACCACGCGGCGCTATGGCGGTACCGGTCTCGGTCTGTCGATCTGCCGGCGGCTGGTCGGCCTGATGCAGGGGCGGATCGGGGTGGAGAGCACGCCCGGTGAGGGCTCGACCTTCTGGCTGGAGATCCCGGTGGAGCCGTCGATCCTGGCCGGAACCTCGGAGATCGAGGCGCTCGATCTTGCCGGCCTGCCGGCCCTCCTGGTCGTCCGCCCGGGGCCGCTCGGCGCGCAGGTCGCCGACCTGCTCCGGGCCCGGGGGATGGTGGTGACCCACACCGGAGACGACACGGTGCCGGCCGATCCCGCCGGCGTGACCATTGTCGACGGGCGCCTGGGCGCCGACCTGCTGCGCCGTCTGATCCCCGCCGGGGCCTGGGGGGCGGAGACTGCGGGGTCGGAGGCCCGGGCGCTCTGGGTCGCCGGTTCCGGCATACCCGACATGGCGCCGCTGGCCGTGCCGCGGCCGGTGCGGCGCGATCCGCTGCTGCGGGCCGTGGCCGTGATGCTCGGCCGGGCTAGCCCGGACACACCCTCGGCGGAGCCGGCGGCCGCTGCGCCCGAGGCGACGCCCGTCCCGACCCCGGAGGAGGCTGCGGCGGCCGGCCGGCTGATCCTGGTGGTGGAGGACAACGCCACCAACCGGCTGGTGGTGGAAAGCCAGCTCGCCATTCTGGGCCTCGCCGCGGAGACCGCGGTCGATGGGGCGGAGGCCCTGCGCATGTGGCACGAGAAGCCCTACGGTCTGGTGCTGACAGACTGCCACATGCCGGCCATGGACGGCTATCAGCTCACCGCGGCGATCCGGGAGGCCGAGAAGTCGACGGGCGGCCGCGTGCCGATCGTCGCGCTGACGGCCAACGCCCTGCTGGACGAGGCCGAGCGGTGCCTGGAGGCCGGCATGGACGACTATCTCGCCAAGCCGGTCACCCTCGCTGTGATGGGCGAGACCCTGAACCGGTGGCTCGACAAGGGCGGCGGCCGGTCGGTCGCCGAGTCGGCCGCGCAGTCGGCTGCGGCCCCGGCAGAGGTTCCCGATGAGGGGCCGATCGACTTCGCCCAGCTTCGGGAGATCCTGGGCACCGACGATCCGTCCTTCACCACCTCGATGCTCGACCTGTTCGCCGAGAGTTTCCGGGAGCTGAACGCGGAGATGCGGTCGGCGATCGAGGCGGGGGACCTGCCGCTGCTTCGGGGCACCAGCCATGCGGCCAAGGGGGCCTCGGCCAATGCCTGCGCCCATCGGCTGCGCCGCGCCCTGGAGGCACTTGAACGGGCGGCAGCGGCGCAGCAGGTCGACCGGATCGCCCCGCTGTTCCGGGAGGTGGAGATCCGCAGCCGGGAGGTCTTCGACCATCTGGCCCGGATGAAGCCCCCGCAGTGACCGGTCCCGCGCGTCCGCTACCCCTGGGCATGGAGACGGTCGCCACCATTTTGAGGGGGAGACTGTTCCTGTCCGCCACTCCGGGAGAGAAGAGATGACCCGATCCCTGCGTGCCGCCACCCTGTCCCTCGCCGCCGCCCTGGTGCTGGCGCCCTTCCTGGTCTCCCAGGCCGTCGCCCATCACGGCTGGAGCTGGACGACGGGCGGCAATATCGAACTGACCGGCATCGTGCGCGAGGCCAGGCTCGGCAACCCGCATGGGGAACTGACGGTGGATGCCGAGGGCGAGATCTGGACCGTCGAGGTCGGCCAGCCCTGGCGCAATGAGCGGGCCGGACTGACCGACAGCCATTTCGCCGTCGGCACCGAGATCACGGTCATCGGCGAACCCTCGGCCGACCCGGCGCAGAAGCTGCTGAAGGCGGAGGTGGTCGTCATCGCCGGCAAGGAATATCCGCTCTACCCGGGCCGCAGCTAGACCCGCCCGTCGGTGGAGGCCCTGCTCACGACGCTGGCGTCGAGCGACCTCGCCACGGCGCTGCGTTTCTCGCGCTGGGGCTATGCGGCGGTGAACACGGCCCATGTGCTGGGGATCGCGGTCCTGGTGGGCGGCATCCTGCCGCTGGATCTGCGGATGCTCGGGCTGTGGCCGCGGGTCGAGGCGGAGGCCCTGCATCGGGTTCTGGTGCCCATGGCCGCCGCGGGGCTGGTGCTGGCCCTCGCGACCGGATTCCTGCTCTTCGCCGTCCGCCCGGTCGACTATGCGGCCAATGTCGCCTTCCTGGCCAAGATCGTCCTGGTCGCCATCGGCATCGCCTCCGCCCTGTCCGCCCATATGCTCTGGGGACGCAGCCTCGAGCACGCCACCGGCAGTGTCCGGGTCCGGGTCGGCGCAGTGTCGATGCTGTGCTGGATCGGCGCTCTGGTCGCCGGCCGGATGATCGCCTTCACCGGGGAGTGAGCCTAATCGGAGGCGCGGGCGAGATAGACGGTCTGGGTGACCGTGTCGCCGAGATAGGGATTATCGAACGTCACGGGCTCGGCCCTGGCCTCGGCGAAAACGCCGGCGAGCCGCTCGGTGAAGGCGGGATCGGGCGGATCGTCCGACCACAGCCCGAACACGCCGCCCGGCTTCAGGTGCCGGGTGAGAGCGGCGAGCCCGTCGGCGGTGTAGAAGCCGGCGCTGCCCGGATCGAGCAGGAAGTCGGGCGCATGGTCGATATCGACCAGGATGGCGTCATAGGTGCGGCCCGGCCGGTCCGGGTCGAACCCGTCCTCCGACGCGGCCAGCGCGAAGAAGTCGCCCTGCCGCAGCCGGCAGCGGCCGTCGCCGGTCAGCACCGGTCCCAGGGGCAGAACCCCCTCGCGATGCCAGTCGATCACCGCCTCCAGCATGTCCACCACGGTCAGCGAGGCGACGCGGTCATCCGCCAGCACCGTCGCCGCCGTGTAGCCGAGCCCGAGCCCGCCGACCACCACGTCCGGCTGCTCCGACCGCACATCGGCAAGGCCGAGCCGGGCCAGGGCGACCTCCGAGGCGGTGAAGTGGCTCGACATCAGGAAGGCATCGCCCAGCTTGATCTCCAGCACCTCCTCGCCAAGCCGCAGGTCGCGGCGGCGGCGCAGGCTCAGGGCGCCGATCGGCGTCACGCGGTAGTCGAGTTCTTCGAAGATCGGGCTCATGGCCCTTCCTACCATGCCCGTTCCGACGGCGCGACGACTGGACCCGCCCGGCAGCGGATCTAGGTTCCATGCCTGGACCGGCCCTCATGACGAACGAGGATCTCATGACCCGCAGCGCGACCGCTCTGCTTGTGATCTGTGTGCTGACCCTGTTGGCGCTTCCCGGCACGGCACGGGCCAGTGCCGAAGGCTGGGAGGCGATGCGCCGGCCCGGCGCCATCGCCGTGATGCGTCACGCCTATGCGCCCGGCACCGGCGATCCGGACAATTTCCGCCTGGGCGACTGCACCACGCAGCGCAACCTGAACGACCAAGGCCGGGACCAGGCCCGCCGGATCGGCGCGGCGTTCAGGGACAACGGGGTCGAGGTGGATCGCGTTCTCACCAGCCAGTGGTGCCGGTCTGCGGAGACCGCCGAGCTGCTTGGCCTGGGCACGCCGGAGCCGCTGCCCTCCCTCAACTCGTTCTTCGATGCCCGCCACCGCCGCGCCGAGCAGACCGACGAGACCCTGGCCTTCCTGCGCGCCCAGCCGGCCGACCAGCGCCTGATCCTGGTCACCCATCAGGTGAACATCACCGCCCTCACCGGCCGCGGGACGGCCTCGGGTGAGTTCGTCGTCATCGATCTGACCGAGGACGGCGAGGTCGAGGTGCTCGGCGAGATCCTGATCGGCCGGTAGGCGACGCACCCGCCGGTCCCAGCCCATGGACGGTCTTCTTGATGGGAGGCCTGCGATCCGACACTCTGCCGGAAACAAGAAGGCGGTTTGGGGAGAGATCGATGACGGGGACGCTGGGGCGCTCGGTGCTGGTCGGGCTGATCGGCCGGGGCACCGCGCTGTCGCGGACGCCGCGCATGCACGAGGTGGAGGGAGCCCGGCAGGGACTGCGCTACGTCTACCGCCGCATCGATCCGGCCGAGATGGTGACCACCCCGACCTTCGAGGAGATGCTGCGGGCCGCGGAGTTCTGCGGCTATGCCGGCGTCAACGTCACCCATCCCTACAAGCAGGAGGCGGTCGCCTTCCTCGACGACCTGTCGGACGAGGCGCGGGCCGTCGGGGCGGTGAACACCATCGTGCTGACGGACGGAAGGCGGGTCGGCCACAACACCGACCTGTCGGGTTTCGCCGAGAGCTTCCGGCGCGGCATGGGCCGGGAGCGGATGGACCGGGTGGTGCTGATCGGCGCCGGCGGGGCCGGTTCGGCGGTGGCCAATGCGCTGCTGGACTGCGGCGTCGGGACCCTGCTGATCGCCGACACCAACACGGCGGGCGCGCAGAAGCTGGTCGCCGCCCTGGAGGGACGCTTCGGCGCCGGCCGGGCGGCGGTCGCCGAGAGTGCCGAGGCCGTCGCCGGCACGGTGGACGGCATCGTCAACGCCACGCCGGTCGGCATGGCGGACCATCCGGGCACGCCCCTGCCGGTGTCCCTTCTGGACTCGCGGCACTGGGTGGTCGACATCATCTACTTCCCGATGGAGACCGAATTCGTTAAGGCGGCGCAGGCGGCGGGCTGCCGGGTCGCGACCGGGGCGGGCATGGCCCTGTTCCAGGCGGTGAAGGCTTTCGAGCTGTTCACAGGGCTGCCCGCCGATCCGGAGGCCATGCGGGCCACCTTCGACAGTTTCGGGGCGGGATAAGGAGAATTCGGGTGAAGACGTCCATTGCGACCGTGTCGATCAGCGGCGATTTCCAGGAGAAGCTGACCTCCATCGCCGCCGCCGGCTATGACGGGCTGGAGATCTTCGAGAACGATTTCCTGGCCTATGACGGCGGGCCGAAGGAAGTCGGCCAGATGATCCGCGACGCCGGGCTGGAGATCACCCTGTTCCAGCCGTTCCGTGATTTCGAGGGCATGGCCGAACCGCATCGGGCGCGCGCCTTCGACCGGGCGGAGCGAAAGTTCGACGTGATGCAGGAGCTCGGCACCGACCTGATGCTGATCTGCTCCAACACCTCCCAGGCCGCACTCGGCGGCATCGACCGGGCGGCCGACGACCTGGCTGAGCTGGGCGAGCGGGCCGCCAAGCGGGGTCTGCGGGTCGGCTACGAGGCGCTGGCCTGGGGCCGGCACGTCAACGATCACCGGGACGCCTGGGAAATCGTGCGCCGGGCCGATCATCCCAGCGTCGGACTGATCCTCGACAGTTTTCACACGCTCGCCCGCAAGATCGACGTAAACACCATCCGCTCGATCCCGAAGGACAAGATCTTCATCGTCCAGCTCGCCGACGCGCCGCTGATCGACATGGATCTGCTGTACTGGAGCCGGCATTTCCGCACCATGCCGGGGCAGGGCGACCTGGACGTGGTCGGCTTCATGCGGGCGGTGGCGGCGACCGGCTATGACGGCGTGCTGTCCCTTGAGATCTTCAACGACCAGTTCCGCGGCGGCTCGCCCAAGTCGATCTCGATAGACGGGCGCCGCTCACTGATCACCCTGATGGACGCGGTCGCCCGGCAGGAGCCGGAGATCGCCATCACGCCGCCGGCGATGCCCGACCGGATCTCGGTCTCCGGCATCGAGTTCGTCGAGTTCACCGCCGACGAGCGCGAGGCGGGGGAACTGACCGGCCTGTTCCGCAGCCTCGGCTTCGCCCGGGCCGGCCGGCACGTGGCCAAGGACGTGGAGGTCTGGCGCCAGGGCGGCATCAATCTGGTGATCAACACCGAGAAGGAGGGCTTCGCCCATTCCGCCTATCTGATGCACGGCACCTCGGTCTGCGATATCGGCCTGAAGGTGGAGGACGCCGCGGCGACGGTGGCCCGGGCGCGGGCACTGCTGGCCGACCTCTTCGAGCAGCCGACCGGGCCGGGCGAGCTGAAGATCCCGGCGATCCGCGGCGTCGGCGGCGGGGTGATGCATTTCATTGACGACAAGACCGAGCTGTCCCGGGTCTGGGAGATCGAGTTCAAGCCGGTGGCCGACGAGGCGGCGGAGTCCGGGGTCGGCCTGACCCGCATCGACCACCTGGCGCAGACCATGAACTACGAGGAGATGCTGACCTGGATGCTGTTCTACACGGCGATCTTCGATACCAGGAAGATGCCGATGGTGGACGTCATCGATCCGGCCGGCGTGGTCCGCAGCCAGGCGATCGAGAGCCCGGATGCCGCCTTGCGCCTGACCCTGAACGGGGCGGAGAACAAGCGCACGCTCGCCGGCCGCTTCGTGTCGGAAAGCTTCGGCTCCTCGGTCCAGCATATCGCCTTCCAGACCGGGGACATCCTGGCCACCGCCGACGCGCTGGCGGGTAACGGCTTCAAGGCACTGGAGATCCCGGCGAACTACTATGGCGACGTGGAGGCCCGGTTCGGACTCGACCCGGACCTCGTCGCCACCCTGCGGGCGCACAACATCCTCTACGACCGCGACGACCAGGGCGAGTTCTTCCAGCTCTACAGCCGGCTCTACGGGGACGGCTTCTTCTTCGAGGTGATCGAGCGGCGCGGCGGCTATCGCGGCTACGGGGCGGCCAACGCGCCCTTCCGCATCGCCGCCCAGCAGCGCCTCGCCCGGCCGAAAGGCATGCCGAAGGATTGACGGCGAACGGTTGGACCGTCGGGCGGTTCGGCGTTGGATCTACGGCGGTCGATAGGAAAGGCGCATGGAGGAGATCCAAACCATCCGCCGGAGCCCGCCATGACCACCCGCATCAACGAGCTCGGCCAGCCGATCGGCTGGGCCCTTTCCGACTGGACGCCCCGTGCCCGGCCGCCGCGCACCCCGATGGAGGGCCGCACGGTCCGCTTGGAGCCGCTCGATCCAGCGAAGCACGGCGACGACCTCTGGGCGGCCTTCGCGGCCGACGAGACCGGGCGGATGTGGACCTACCTGCCGGTCGGTCCCTATGCGGATCGGGCTGCGTTCGACGCCGCCCTGGCGGCCAATGCCGAGAGCGAGGACCCGCTGTTCCATGCGGTGATCGATCGGGCGTCGGGCAAGGCGGTCGGGTTCTGCACCTATCTGCGGATCGACCCGAACAACGGGGTGATCGAGGTGGGGTTCATCACCTTCTCGCCGCTGATGCAGCGCACCACCGGGTCGACCGAGGCGATGTACCTGATGATGGCCCGGGTGTTCGACGAGTTGGGATACCGGCGCTACGAGTGGAAATGCGACAGCCTCAACGCGCCGTCCAAGGCGGCGGCGGCCCGGCTCGGCTTCACCTATGAGGGGCTGTTCCGCCAGGCGGTGATGTACAAGGGCCGCAACCGGGACACGGCCTGGTTCTCGATCCTCGACAGCGAGTGGCCGGCCATCAAGGCGGCGTTCCAGGCCTGGCTCGAGCCGTCGAATTTCGACGCCGACGGCAAGCAGAAGCGCGGGCTGGCGGCCCTGATCGCGGAGCGGCGGGGGTAAATAAACCCACCCCGTCATCCCGGCGATCTCCGTCCCGGATTAAATTCGGGACGGGGTCTCCCGGGATGACGGGGTGGGAGATGGTCGTGCCCATGACGGCGCGGGGCGTGGAAAGAAAAATCCCGGGCGGCGCCAGCCGACCCGGGATCGATAGCTTTCAGGGATGCGAGGCCGCGATCACGGCAGTTCGCTGATCGACTCCAGCTGCTGTTCCGGCGGGACCTTGGTGCCGCCGGCCTTCTCGATGGCGGCGTCCAGGTCGCGCTGGGTGCACAGGCCCAGGAAGACCGGGTGGCGCGCCTGGATGTTCTGCGAGTTCCAGTGGGTGCGCTCGCGGACCTTGTTGATCGTGTCCTTGGTGGTGCCGACCAGCTTGGCGATCTGCGAATCCTTCAGCTCCTCGTGGTGCTTCAGGAGCCAGGCGATGGCGTCCGGCTTGTCGCCCCGCTTGGCGACCGGCACGTATTTCGGGCCCTTGGTGCGCTCCACCGGCTTCGGCAGCGTCGACTTCGCCATCATCAGGCGGGTCTTCGGGTCCTTCTCGCACCGTTCGATCTCGGCCCGCGTGAGCTGGCCGTTCAGCACCGGGTCGAATCCCTGGATACCGGCGCTCACCTCGCCATCGGCGATCGCCTGGACCTCCAGCGCATGCAATTCGCAGAAGGCGGCGATCTGCTCGAAGGTCAGGGCGGTGTTGTCGATGAGCCAGACGGCGGTCGCCTTGGGCATCAGCGGCTGCGTCATGATAGTCTCTCCCTTGCCGTCGGGTATTTCCCGCGTGAGCAGGCTGCATGGAATTGGTTGTAACGGATTTGGCACGTTATATAGAGGCCCAACCGCGACAAGCAAACGCATTGTGAAGCCGGTCGCTTCAAGGAGGGCATAATGGTCGATCTGGAAGAGCTGGAGCCGGGCAAGCGTCCGAAGAAGCCTCGTGACCTGTCCACCTGGAATATTGAAGATTTGGAAGATTACATCCAGGCAATGCAGGCGGAGATTATTCGCGCTCAGGAAATGATCGACCGCAAGAAGGGCGTCGCCGACGCCGCCAATGCGCTGTTCAAATCATGACCCGGATGTCGAATGCAGGACAACTTTCGGTGATGTGAGTTCCGCCACATCATCGTGCTTGACGGACAGACCCCCCCTCGTTAGCGTCTGCACGAACAAGTTGGGCAGGGAGCTCACAGCGTAGAAATCGGGCGGGGTCGTGCTGTTGCGCGACCCCGTAACCGTATCCGGGATCCGCTTCTCCCATTTCGGCACACTCGAGCAGGACGACGACCGTCCGTGTCGGATAGACTGCTCCGCCACGGCAATCACTTCTACCGACCATGTCGGATATGGAAAAATTCCAAATCAGGGACGATCGCGATGAGTTCCGACGGTAACGTCTTCGGATTCGACACGCTGAGCCTGCATGCGGGCCAGCAGCCGGACCCGGTCACCGGCGCCCGGGCGGTGCCGATCTACCAGACCACCTCCTACGTCTTCAAAGACGTCGACCACGCCGCCTCGCTGTTCAACCTGGAGCGCGCCGGCCACATCTACTCGCGCATCTCCAACCCCACCGTGGCGGTGCTGGAGGAGCGGGTGGCGGCCTTGGAGGGCGGCGTCGGCGCGATCGCCACGGCGAGCGGCCACGCGGCCCTGTTCCTGGCGATCAGCACCCTGATGGGCCAGGGCGGGCACATCGTCGCCTCCTCCGCACTGTATGGCGGCAGCCACAACCTGTTCAGCCATACCCTGCCGCGCTTCGGCATCGAGACCACCAAGGTCCACCCGCGCGACCTGGACGGCTTCCGCAAGGCGATCCGGCCGGAAACCCGGCTGATCTTCGGCGAGACCATCGGCAATCCGGGCCTGGAGGTGATGGACATCGCCGCCATGGCAGAGATCGCCCATGCGGCGGGAATCCCGCTGATGGTCGACAGCACCTTCGCCACCCCGCACCTGTGCCGGCCGATCGACCACGGCGCCGATCTGGTCATGCACTCCGCCACCAAGTGGCTCGGCGGCCATGGCGTGGCGCTTGGCGGTGTGCTGGTGGACGGCGGCACCTTCGACTGGGAGGCGTCCGGCAAGTTTCCGACCCTGACCGAGCCTTATGCCGGCTACCACGGCCTCGATTTCGCCGAGGAATATGGCCCCCAGGCGCTGCTGATGCGCGCCCGGGCCGAGGGCCTGCGCGATTTCGGCGCCTGCATGAGCCCGGCCAACGCCTTCCACATCCTGCAGGGCATCGAGACTCTGCCGCTGCGCATGGACCGCCACGTGGCCAACGCCCGCGCCGTCGTCGCCTTCCTGAAGGGGGCAGAAGAGGTGGAGTGGGTGGCCTATCCGGAACTGGAGGATCACCCCGACCACGCCATCGCCACCAAGCTGCTGCCGAAGGGGGCGGGCTCGATGATCGCCTTCGGGATCAAGGGTGGGCGCGAGGCGGGCCGGGTGTTCATTGAGTCCCTGCGCCTGTGGTCGCATCTGGCCAATGTGGGCGACGCCAAGTCCCTGGTGCTGCACCCGGCCAGCACCACCCACCAGCAGCTCGACGCCGAGACCATGAAGGCGGCCGGGCTGAGCGAGGATCTGGTGCGCCTGTCTGTCGGCCTGGAGGATCCCAAGGACATCGTGGACGACCTGAAGCAGGCGCTGCGCGCCGCCGCCCGGGCGACCCAGCCGAAAACCCAAGTGAAACTCGCTGGAGCCGCCGGCGCATGAAGCTGACTGTCGAGGGGATCGAGGCCTTCGCCGCCACCGGCGGACGCCCGTTCGATCCCGCACGCCCCGCCCTCGTCTTCGTCCATGGCGCCGGGATGGACCATACGGTCTGGACCCTGCAGACCCGCTACTTCGCCCATCACGGCTGGTCGGTGCTGGCGCTCGACCTGCCGGGCCATGGCGGCAGTGCCGGGCCTGCCCTGGAGGACGTGCCGGCGATGGCCGGCTGGGTGCTGAAGGCGGTGAAGGCCGCCGGGGCCGAAGAGTTCGCGCTGGCGGGCCATTCGCTCGGCGCGCTGATCGCCCTGGAGGCGGCGAACCAGGCGGGCGACGCGGTCCTGGCGCTGATGATGCTGGGGGCGGCGGCATCGATGCCGGTTAATCCGGCGCTGCAGGGCGCGGCCGACAAAGGCGACCACGGGGCGGTGGAGGCGATGATCGGCTGGGGCTTCGGCCGTCCGGCGCAGATCGGCGGCAACCGCGCGCCGGGCGCCTGGATGCCGGGTGCCGGCCTGCGGACCCTGGAGCGCGGGCTGAAGGGGCCGCTGGGCGTGGATCTCAAAGCCTCCAACGGCTATGCGGGTGCGACCGAGGCGGCGGGGAAGGTTGCCTGCCCGGTGCTGATCGTCGCCGGCGACGACGATCGCATGACCCCGCTGAAGGGGGCGAAGGCCCTGGCCGGGTCGTTCGCCGATGCCCGGCTCGCGGTGCTGCCGGCGACCGGCCACATGATGTCGATCGAACGTCCGGACGAGGTGCTCGACACCCTGCGCGACTTCCTCAAGGGGATTGGGTGATGGCGGGCGAGGCGGAGCTTACGCGGGCCGACTACCGGCATTTCCTGGAGATCCCGACCCGCTGGATGGACAACGACGTCTACGGCCATGTGAACAATGTCGAGTACTACTCGTATTTCGACACGGTGGTGAACCAGTACCTGATCGAGAAGGGCGGGCTCGACTACCTGGCGGGCGATACCGTGGGCTTCGTGGTGGAGACGAAATGCTCCTACAAGCGGCCGATCGCCTTTCCCGACGTGGTGGAAGCCGGTATCCGCGTGGCCCGGATCGGCACGTCGTCAGTGACCTACGAGGTCGGGCTGTTCAAAAAGGGCCAGGACGCGATCTGCGCTTTCGGGCATTTCGTCCATGTCTATGTGGATCGCGCGACCAACAAATCCGCCCCGATCCCGGACCAGGCCCGGGCGGCGATGGAAGCGATCAGGGCCGATTAACTGGGCGCTTCCGGCGCGATATCCAGCGGCACCCAGGGATGGCGGTGCCGGGTGTAGACCTGTTTTGCGGGCGCGGGAAACGAACCGTCGGCGAAGGCGCCCAGGGCAACCGCCACGGTGCCGGGCTTGACCTTCGGATACCAGAACACAGTCGACCCGCAGGTCGGGCAGAAGTGGAAGGTGATTTCCTCGCCGCTGTCGCCTGTCCGGCGATAGGTGGTCGAGGCACCTTCCGTGATGACCGCAGCCTCGGGATAGAACGCCGCCACGCCGAACGGCCCGCCGGTGCGCTTCTGACACTCGCGGCAGTGGCAGAGGGCGACGAGCATCGGCTCCCCCGGACAGGTGACCGACAACCCGCCGCAGGCGCAGGATGCCGTTCTGGCGGGCGGTGGGACGTCCGCGTTCATGGCCGCGTCCTCGATCGTTCGGGTCTCACATCATGTCACGCGGGATGGTCCGGGCGAAGCTCTTGTCGAAGACCGGCTCGCCGTTCTCGAAGGCCTCCACCCGCGCCTCGATCAGCCAGTCCTCCGCCGTGCAGGACAGCGCACAGGTGCTGACGGTCCTGGTCTCCCAACCCGCGCGGCGGGTGATGCAGGTGCGCTCGATCCGGCCGGTGGCCGAGAGCGGATCGCCGTCGCGGATGCTCCAGACCTCGTCCTGGGTCTCGCCGGTCACCAGCCCGTTGCCCGGATGGCGGATCAGGCCGGAGTCTTCGGAGATCCGGTGTTCCGTCACCCCGGTGGTCAAGTTGCGTCGGATCTCCCGCGCGGCATGGCCCTGCGTCGTCGCTTCGTATGTCGGCAGCGGATCGGGGTTCTCCGGCTCTGCTACCTCGATCCGGTCGTGATCGCCCAGCAGCGGCAGGGCGAGGCGCAGGGAGGCGGGCTCGATGGTCAGCGTGGCGTCGTAGGGTGGCGGCAGGATCGTCGGCCAGTAGGCGCTGGAGAGCGACAGCCGCAGCCGGTGGCCGGGGGCCAGCCGGTAGCCGCAGGCGTCCAGGGTCAGGGTGATCTCCGTCGCCGCGCCCGGCGTCATCGGCTTCGGGTGCTCGTTGCCGTCGCGATGGGCGAGGTTGAGCACACCGAAGGCGATGCGGGTCGCCGTACCGTCCGGATGCAGGTCCACCAGCCGGGCGCAGAGATTGGCCAGGGGTGCGTCGCTGGACAGGGTGAGCGAGACCGATGCCCGGCCGAGCAGCAGGATCTCCTCCGTCAGGTCCGCCGTGTCGAAGACCAGCGAGCCCATGTCGTCGCCGCGCTGGTCGCCGGCCATCTCGGCATCGGGCTTCAGCGTGAACCACTCGCCCGCCCCGGTGCCTGTATCCAGCGGTGAGCGCAGGGTCAGTGGCTTTGCCGACGCGGCGGGCGCGTCGCCGAGCCGGCCATGGCGGTCGATGCCCAGCACCCGGCTGTCGGGCTCGGACCACTCCCGCTTGGCGATCCAGAAGCCCGGGTCGCGGTCACGCCAGCGCGACGGTTTCGGGCCGTCGAGAATGAAGGCCCGCATCTGCGGCGTATCCTCGGCGCCGTTCGCCTCGTCGCGCAGCCAGCGGTTCCACCAGCGGATCGCCTCGCCATGGAAATCGGCGCGCGGCTTCGGCCAGGCGAAATGCGGATACTTGTGGATCCAGGGCCCGACCAGCGCCTTGGCCCTGGCCGGCATGCCCTCCACCGCCTTGAACGGGGTGGAGCGGTAGCCGTCGGCCCAGCCGGAGATCACGAGGGCCGGGACCGGGAATCCCGCGAAATCCTCGCCGATGGAGCCGTGCTTCCAGAACGCGTCCCGGCGTTGGTGGGCCAGCCACTCCTCCATCATGAACGGCTCGCCCTCCAGCCGCTCCAGCCACATGGCGCGCCAGTCCTCGCCGACGATCTCCGGATCGGGCGACCGCGACTGATAGGCCAGCATGGTCGCCGCCCAGGAGAGCTGGGCCGAGAGGTGGCAGCCGTCCTTGTAGTGGATGTCGTCGTTGTACCGGTCGACGGACGAGGCGATGGAGATCACCGCGTTCAGCGCCGGAGGCTTCAGGGCCGCCACCTGCAGGCAGTTGAACCCGCCCCAGGAGATACCCATCATGCCCACACTGCCGTTCGACCAGGGCTGGGCCGCGATCCAGTCGATCACCTCGCAGGCGTCGGACAGCTCCCGCTCGGTATATTCGCCGTCGATCACCCCCTCGGACTCGCCCGACCCGCGGATGTCGACCCGCACTCCGGCGATCCCGGCAGCGGCGAAGACCGGATAGGTGGACTCGTCGCGCGGTGCCGTGCCGTTGCGCTTGCGGTAGGGCAGGTATTCCAGAACGGCGGGCACCGGATCGCCGTGGGCCCCGTCAGGCATCCAGATCCGGGCGGCCAGCCGGGTCCCGTCCTTCAGGATGATCCACTCGTTCTCGAGAACCTCGAACGCGCGCTCCGTCATGAGGGCTCCTTCGCTTAGTCGGCCGTCTTCGCCCACTCGATCAGGTCGGCCATGAAGTCGACGCACTGCGCCATCTGGTCGACGGGGATGTACTCGTCGGCCTTGTGGGCGACCTCGATGCTGCCGGGGCCGAAGATCACCGCCGGCATGCCGGCCTGCTGGAAGGCGCCGGCCTCGGTGCCGAACGATACCACGCTCGACTGGTTCAGCCCGGTGAGCTGGCGCACCAGGGTCTCGGCGGCGGAGTGCTCGTCCGGCTGCAGGCCGATCACGTCGACCAGCTTGTGGTGCTCGAAGCCGCAATGGGGGGCGACCGCCTTCATCGCCGGCTCCAACTCCTTGCAATAGGCGCGGATCCGCTCTTCGTAGACATCGGCGTCGTCCGACGGCAGCACCCGCATGCCCCACGTGATGTCGCAGAATTCCGGGATGATGTTGTGGGCGGTGCCGCCCTCGATGACGCCGACGCTCATCGTGGTGTGCGGCGGATCGAACTCGGTCTCACCATGCGGGCCGGCGGCGATCTCCTGGCCCAGATCGTCGATGAAGGCGATCATCCGGCTGGCGGCGATGATGGCGTTGGCGCCGTTGCGCGGGTCGCTGGAATGGCCCGGCACGCCGGTCACCCGCGTCTTGTAGATCCGCGTGCCCTTGTTGCCGCCGATCAGCTTCATCTCGGTCGGCTCGCCGACGATCACGGCGCGCGGCAGCGGCAGGTTGGCGACCACGTCGGCGATGATGTGCTGGACGCCGAAGCACCCGACCTCCTCGTCGAAGGAGAAGGCGAAATGGATCGGCACCTGCAGGTTGGCCGCCGCCATTTCCGGCGCCAGGGACAGGGCGATGGCGATGAAAGCCTTCATGTCGGCGGTGCCGCGCCCATAGAGATTGTCGCCCCGGCGGGTCAGGGTGAACGGTTCGGAGGTCCAGTCCTGACCATCCACCGGGACCACGTCGGTATGGCCGGACAGCACGATGCCGCCCTTCTGCTTCGGACCGATGGTGCACCACAGGTTGGCCTTCGCACCGTCATGGTCGTAGGTCAGCCGGGACTCGATGCCCAGATCGGCCAGATAGGCCTTCACATCCTCGATCAGCGCCAGGTTGGAGTTCCGGGAAGTAGTGTCGAACGCGATCAGGCGTTCGGTCATGGCGATGGCGCGGTCGAGACGCTCGGGCGAGGAAGGCATGCGGTGTCCTTGCTGTGGGTTGCCCCCACAGATATACGCGATGCCCCTGTCAGGGCGACCCTTTTACGTCTGTCGGGCTATTGCGAGGCTGCCGCCTGTCCGGTGCGTCGGCGGCGCGGCCCGAACAGGCAGGCGAGGGCGAGCTGGATGCCGGCGACGGTGGCGATCATGCCGGCGGCGCTGACGGCGTAGGGCGAGCCGAACCAGAGCGGGCCGTAGCCGGCGAAGACATAGCCGGCGATGGCGGCGGTGGTGGCGAACAGCACGCTCCATCCGACCTGCCGGCCGAGCCGATCGGTCATCAGCCGGGCGGTGGCGGGCGGGCACACGAACATGGCGATGACGATAATGGAACCCACCGCGTCGAAGGCGGCGACGGCGGCCACGGCGGCGGCGACCACCAGGGCGAAGCCGACGACGCCGGTGCGGATGCCGACGGCCTGCGCGAAGCCCGGATCGAAGGTGGAGATCGCCAGCTCTTTCCAGAAGGCGATCACGAAGGCGACGATCACCGCCAGCACGATGGCCAGCCGGAAGAGCTGCGGCGGCAGCCCGGCCAGCGCGTCGATATCCAGCAGCGACGACCAGCCGGTGGCGTCGAACCAGATCAGGCTCTCCAGGTTGCCGTAGAGCGCATGCTCCACGTCGATATGCACGCCGCTGGTGTCCGACTGCTCCAGCAGCAGCACCCCGGCGGCGAACAGGGTGGTGAAGACCACTCCCATGGCCGCCCCCGGCTCGACCCGGCCGAGCCGCTTGATCAGCTCGATCAGCCCGACCGCGACCACCGCGGCCCCGGCGGCGCCGATCATCATCGGCCAGGCGGAGATGACGCCGGTCACCAGGAAGGCGACGACGATGCCCGGCAGGGCCACATGGCTGATCGCGTCGCCGATCAGCGCCTGGCGGCGCAGCAGCAGGAAGTTGCCCGGCAACGCGCAGGCGATGGCGGCCAGGGTGCCGATCAGGATCGGCGTCAGGCTGAGCTGGACGAACTCGACACCCCACTCCGTGCTCATCGGGTCGCCTCCGGCTTCGGCAGCAGGCTGTCCAGATGGGCCACCTGGTCGGGGGTCAGCACCTGATCGATGGGGGTGAGGCCGTCATAGCGCTCCAGCACCGGATCGTCGGCGCGCAGGCGCCGGGCGGTGGCCCAGCGGGTCTCGTCAAGCTGGGCCTTTCCCGCAGCTCCGCGTCCGGCGCCGGTCATCACCCCGTCGCCGCGCATCAGCCCGCGTCGGCGCAGGATCCGCAGGGTCAGCCGGTCGTAGATCGCCTCACCCCTTGCCATGGCCAGCAGCCCCTGGCGCAGGTGCACCCGGTGCTGGAACCGCCGGTGGCGCAGGGCGGAGGCGAGCACGCCGCGCCTGGGGGAGAAGGCGAGGGAAAAGGCGAACAGGGCGAATGCGACCAGCACGATGATCGGCCCGGTCGGCATGTCGCGCGCGGCGGCGGAAAGGGCGGCGCCGAGGAAGCCCGACAGTCCACCGATTCCCGCGGCGATCAGGATCAGCCGGTCGACCCGCTCGGTCCAGAACCGGGCGGCGACCGGCGGGATGATCAGCATGGCGACGATCAGGATCAGGCCGACCACCTTGAGACCGATGACGGTGACCACCAGCGCCAGGCCCATCATGGCGAGGTCGGTGCGCCGCACGTTGATGCCCAGGGTGGCGGCATAGTCCGGGTCGAAGGCGACCAGGGTCATCGGCCGGCGCAGGACCACCACCAGGCCGACCGCGACCGCGCCGGCAGCGGCGATCAGCACGGCCTCGCCGATCAGCATGCCGGCGGTGGAGCCCAGCAGGAAGGTGTCGAGCCCGGCCTGTTTGCCGCCCTCCATGGTCTGGATGACGGTCAGCAGGACGATCCCGAGGCCGAAGAAGACCGAGAGCACGGCACCGATGGCGGCGTCCTCGCCCAGGCGGGTGCGGGCGGTGATCCACTCCACCGCCATCAGCCCGATCGCTGCCGAGGCGGCCGACCCGAGGATCAGCCCGGGCAGCCAGCGTCCGTCCCCGCCGAGCAGCACCATGACGATGAACGCTATGGCGACGCCGGGCAGGGTGGCGTGGGTGACTGCGTCGGAGACCAGCGCCCGCTTGCGCAGGAACACAAAGGCGCCCGCCCCGCCCCCGGCGATCCCGAGCAGCCCGGCGCCGACCGCGACCAGGGCGGAATTGTACCCGGCCTGCAGGGTGAGGGCCTGGAGGAAGAGCTGCAGGGTGGTCATGGGGTGGGCTCCACCCGACCGTCGAAGCTTTTCAGACACTCCCCGGATTCATTCCGGGGCCTACCAGAGGGATTACACGGGCCCTCGCCAATGGTGTTTGCCGTCCGGTCCTCGCTCGCCCGTAGGCCCCGGAATAAATCCGGGGAGTCCGTAGGGGGGTAGGGAAGGGCAGAGTTTCGAATGCTTGATCTACCCATCCTACCCAAAACCATCTCCCCGGCCTTGTGCCGGGGCCCAGCCATCGGCGTGATGGAGCCTTCGGAGATCGTCCTTCGGCGATCCGATCGCGCCTTTCCTAGGCCCCGGCACAAGGCCGGGGAGACGGAGGGAGGTGGTGGGGGAGCGACAGACATCGGTGCTATTCCCGTCCTCCTCGCCTCAGGCCGAGCCCAGGCGCAGTTCGGCGATCTGGCTTTCGGCGAGGCGGCCGCCATAGGTCGCCTGCAGGGTCTCCGGCGTGAAGGCCTCGGCGATCGCCCCTTCGGCCTGCTTGTGCATGTTGATCAGCATCACCCGGTCGAAATAGGCGGTCACCGTCGACAGGTCGTGATGCACGCAGACCACCGTCTTCCCCGCCGCCTTCAGCCCCTTCAGCACCGACACGATGGCATGTTCGGTCGCCGCGTCGACCCCGGCGAAAGGCTCGTCCAGCAGGTAGAGCTCGGCGTCCTGGGCGAGCGCCCGGGCCAGGAACACCCGCTGCTGCTGGCCGCCGGAGAGCTGGCCGATCTGCCGGCCGGCGAAATCCTGCATGCCGACGCGCTCCAGGCACGCCATCGCCCGGGCGCGGTGGCGCGCGCCGGTGAACCGGAACAGGCCGACCTCGCGGTACAGGCCCATCATCACCACGTCGATCACCCGCGCCGGGAAGTCCCAGTCGACCGAGGCGCGCTGCGGCACATAGGCGACGTCGCGCCGCGCCTCCTTCAGCGGCTGGCCGAAGAACCGGACCTCGCCGGCGAGGCGCGGCACGATGCCGAGCGCGCCCTTCAGGAAGGTCGACTTGCCGGCGCCGTTCGGGCCGACGATGGCGGTCATGCTGCCCGAGGGGAACCGGGCGTCGACGGAGAACACCGCCGGCTTCTCGCCGTAGGAGACGGTCAGGCCACGGACCTCCAGCGGACAGGCGCTCTGCGGGGGCGCCACGCTGTGGCCGTCGGTGGTTGCCAGCTCGATATGGGCGTTCAGGCTCATGGCGTGCGTCGCTTCCTTCAGATCCCGGCCGCCAATCGTCCCTGCATCCCCTGGGCCGGGGCGTCGCCGCCGAGCGCCCGGGTGATGCCGGTGACGTTGTGGTCGATCATGCCGATATACGTGCCTTCATAGGTTCCGGATGGCCCCATGGCGTCGGAGAACAGCTCGCCGCCGATGCGCACCGTGTGGCCGCGGGCGGCGGCCCCCTCGATCAGCGCCTGGACGTTGCGGTCGGACACCGAGCTCTCCACGAAGACGGCGGTGATGCCGCGCGACACCAGCGTGTCGACCAGCTCCTCGATCCGCCGCAGGCCGGCCTCGGACTCGGTGGAGATGCCCTGGATGCCCATCACCTCGAAATCGAAGGCGCGGCCGAAATAGTTGAACGCGTCATGGGCCGTGACCAGGACCCGCTGCTCCGCCGGGACCGACGCCAGACGCTCGACAGCGTAGGCGTTCAGGCGATCGACCTCGGCCAGGTGGCGTTCGGCGCCGGCCGCGTAGGTCGCCGTCCCGTCCGGGTCGATCTCGCTCAGCGCGTCGCGCACAGCGACGACCACGGAGCGCCACAGGGACGGATCCATCCAGATGTGCGGATCGACCTTGTTGCTGTAGTCGTCATGGGCGATCAGCCGGTCGCGTGGCGCGGCCTCGCCGACGGCGAAGACCCGCTTGCGGTCGCCGAGCTCCAGCAGGAACTCCTCGAGCTGCGCCTCCAGATACAGTCCGTGCCACAGCACCGCGTCGGCGCGCAGCATGGCGGCGATGTCGCTGCGGGTCTGGCGATAGGCATGGG
This sequence comes from Thalassobaculum sp., assembly GCF_965223715.1. Classification (GTDB taxonomy): domain Bacteria; phylum Pseudomonadota; class Alphaproteobacteria; order Thalassobaculales; family Thalassobaculaceae; genus Thalassobaculum. Next base: position 4,685,208 of record NZ_OZ245012.1, read on the forward strand.
GATCGACCCCGGGGCCCATCAGCGCCTGGACGGCGACTCGCTCACCTCCGACCTGACGGGCGGCATCGGCGATCATGGAGGTCGTCGCCACCACCGTGATCGCCGGATCGGCCGACGCGTTGCGCGGCCAGGAGAGGCCGGCGGCGAGGGTGAGCGCCAGAATGGATGCAGGAAGGAATTTCAACAACTTGCGTCTATAGACCATGGCTGGGACGTCCCTTCGCTCCGATGGCAATTGCAGCGGTGCCGAATAAGAGTTGGGGTGCCTCCAAAAGTTAGTCAAGCCTAAATTGCCAGAATGCCCGTCCCGTCGTACTGTCGCGCCGGAATTGGCGCCGAGGATGGGATGGCGGACGAGGACAGCTTCCGGTCGATCGAGGACCACGCTCAGACCTTCAAGCGTCTGCGGGACGAGCACGCCCGCGAGGTGACCGAGGATTACGTGGAGATGATCGCCGACCTGATCGACCAGGACGGCGAGGCGCGGGCCGTGGCCCTGGCGGAGCGGTTCGGGGTGACCCCGGCGACCGTGAACAACACCGTCAAGCGGCTGGAACGCGACGGCTACGTCACCAGCAAGCCCTACCGCGCGATCTTCCTGACCGATGACGGCCGGGCGCTGGCCGAGATGTGCAAGGAGCGCCACCGGCTGGTCTGCGACTTTCTCATGGCGATCGGCGTCGACCGCGACGTGGCCGAGGCCGATGCCGAGGGGATCGAGCACCATGTCAGCGAGGCGACCCTGTCGGTGTTTCGCGCCTTCGTGGAGAAGCAGGCCAGATAGTTTCGGTTGGACCGCCCGCTGGGAGCCCCCATCTTGCCAAGGTCCATGGTCGAACCCGCAGGCACCCCGTGAGCGACAGCACCGGCTCCCAGACCGCACGATCCGTCCATCCCCAGGACCGTCCGAAGGGCCGTGACCTCGCTGTGCTGAAGCGGGTCATGGGCTTCGTCGCCCCGTATCGCGGCCGGGTCGTGCTGGCGGCGATCGCGCTGATCGTCACTGCCGGCGCCATGCTGGCGGTCGGCCAGGGGCTGCGCATCCTGGTGGACGAGGGCTTCGCCAGCGACGATCCGGGGCAGCTCGACCGTGCCCTGGTGGCGCTGCTCGGCCTGGCGGTGGTGCTGTCGATCGGCACCTATTCCCGCTTCTACCTGGTTTCCTGGCTGGGCGAACGGATCGTCGCCGACCTGCGCAACGCGATCTTCCAGCGGGTCATCGCCCTGCATCCGGGCTTCTTCGAGGTCACCCGCACCGGCGAGGTGCTGTCGCGGCTGACCACCGACACCACCCTGCTGCAGTCGATCATCGGCTCCAGCGCCTCGATGGCGCTGCGCAACCTGCTGGCCCTGGTCGGCGGCTTGATCATGCTGTTCATCACCAACGCGAAACTGGCGGGCCTGCTGATGCTGGTGGTGCCGGTGATCGTGGTGCCGATCCTGGTGATCGGCCGCCGCGTGCGCCGGCTGGGACGCGAATCCCAGGACCGGGTGGCCGATGTGGGGGCCTTCGCCGAGGAGAGCTTCGGCGCGATCCGCACGGTGCAGGCCTTCACCCACGAGGCAGCCGACCGCCAGCGTTTCGGCCGGGAGGTGACGAACGCCTTCACCACCGCCATCCGGCGCATCCACCTGCGCGGGCTGCTCTCCTCCACGGTGATCGTGCTGGTCTTCGCCTCGGTCGGCTTCGTGCTCTGGGTCGGCGGCAACGACGTGATGGCCGGCCGCATGACCCCGGGCGAACTGACCGCCTTCGTGTTCTACGGCGTCACCGTGGCCTTCTCGGTCGGCATCATCTCCGAGGTCTATGGCGAGCTTCTGCGCGCCGCCGGCGCCACCGAGCGGCTGGTCGAGCTGCTGGAGGCCGAGCCGGAGATCCGCGCGCCGGAGCACCCGGTCGCCCTGCCGTCGCCGCCGGAGGGACGGGTGGCCTTCGAGCATGTGGTGTTCCGTTATCCCTCCCGGCCGGATACCTCGGCTCTCAACGATTTCTCCCTGACCGTGGCCCCGGGCGAGACGGTGGCGCTGGTCGGGCCGTCCGGGGCCGGCAAGACCACGGTGTTCCAGCTTCTGCTGCGGTTCTACGACCCGGCCCAGGGTCGGGTGGTGATCGACGGCGTCGACGCCCGCACCGCCGAGCCGACGGAGCTGCGCCAACGGATCGCCCTGGTCTCCCAGGACCCGGTGGTGTTCGCCGCCAGCGCGATGGAGAACATCCGCTACGGCCGGCCCGACGCCACCGACGCGGAGGTGATCGCCGCCGCCCGCGACGCGGCCGCCCATGACTTCATCACCGCGCTGCCGGACGGCTATGACAGCTTCCTCGGCGAAAAGGGGGTGCGCCTGTCGGGCGGCGAGCGGCAGCGCATCTCCATCGCCCGCGCCTTGCTGCGCGATCCGGCGATCCTGCTGCTGGACGAGGCGACCAGCGCCCTCGATGCGGAGAACGAGCGGCTCGTGCAGAACGCGCTCGACCGGCTGATGCAGGGCCGCACGACCCTGGTGATCGCCCATCGCCTGGCCACGGTGGTGGAGGCGGACCGGATCTGCGTGATCGAGTCCGGGCGGCTCGTGGCGGACGGCCCCCATGGCGAGCTGATGCGCAGCAGCCCGCTCTACCGGCGCTTGGCGGAGCTGCAGTTCAGTTCCCCCTCCGCCGCCCTCCCCGGCCTTGTGTCGGAGCCTACGTCGGAGGGTGACAGGACGGCGCCCCACCTGGACCGCAGTGCGGGCTGACCCTTGGGCCCCGGAATAAATCCGGTGAGAGTGGAAGAGAGAGCGGGAGGTTCCTTGCGACTCCCTGCTCTCAACCACTCCCCGGCCTCGTGCCGGGGCCTACGTCGGAGGGTGACGGGACGGCGCCCCACCTGGACCGCAATGCGGGCTGATCCGTAGGCCCCGGACTAAATCCGGGGAGTGAAGGGAGGGGGTGGGTAGGGTGGCGTCTACTTCCGCCAGAAGGTCGGGGTGATCAGCACCAGCACGGTGAACAGTTCCAGCCGGCCCAGCAGCATGGCGAAGCAGAGCAGCCACTTGGCCGCGTCGGGCAGCGGGTCGAAGTTCCCGGCCGGGCCGATGATCGGTCCCAGCCCCGGGCCCACGTTGCTGATCGCGGTGGCCGAGCCGGACAGGGCGGTGATGAAGTCGAGCCCCATCGCCGCCAGCGCCATGGCCACCAGCCCGAAGCACAGGATGTAAAGGAAGAAGAACCCCATCACCGCCTCGGAGACCGCCTCGGGGATGGGCTTGCGGTTGTAATAGGGGATGAACACCCCGTGCGGCCGCAGCAGCCGGGCGAGCTGGACCTTGGCGGTGGCGTAGAGCACCTGGAAGCGGAAGATCTTGATCCCGCAGGTGGTCGATCCGGCGCAGCCGCCGACGAACATCAGGATCAGCATCATGGTGGTCACGAACCCGCCCCATGCGCCGAAATCGGTCGTCGCATAGCCGGTGCCGGTGATCACCGAGACCACGTTGAAGGCGGCATAGCGCAGGGCGTCGTGGGTGCCGAGGCCGATCTGGGTCAGGATCCAGACGGCCACCAGGGCGACGCAGATCACCACGATGCTCAGGAACCAGCGCACCTGGCTGTCGCGCAGGATGCTGCGGGTGTCGCCGCGCGCGATCCGCAGGTAGTGCACGAAGGGCAGGGAGCCGACGATCATCCCCACGGTGATGATCCAGTCGATCGCCGGGGTGTTGAAATAGCCGACCGAGGCGTCCTTGGTCGAATAGCCGCCCGTGGCGATCGTGGTCATGGCATGGGCGACCGCGTCGAACCCGTCCATCCCGGCGAGCCACAGGGCGACCGCGCAGACGAAGGTCAGGCCCAGATACAGGCTGCCGATGCCGCCGGCGAGCTGGGCTGCACGGGGCAGCACCTTGTCCGGCGTGTCGAAGGCCTCGGTCACGAAGAGCTGCATGCCACCGACGCTCAGCATCGGCAGCACGGCCAGCGCCATGACAATGATACCCACGCCGCCCAGCCACTGCAGCAGGGCGCGCCAGAGCAGGATCCCCGGCGGGGCGCCGTCCAGATTGGCGATCACCGTCGCCCCGGTGGTGGTCACCCCGGACATCGACTCGAAGAACGCGTCGGCGGTCGACATGTCGAGTTCGGAGAAGGCGAAGGGCAGGGAGCCGAAGGCGGCGATCGCGACCCAGCTCAGGGTCGTCAGAACGAAGGCCTGGCGCAGTCCCAGCTTGGCCCCGCGGACCGTGCGGGTCGCCAGCATCATGGACACGCCGATGAACAGGGTGATGCCGGCCGCACCCAGGAAGACCTGCCAGTCCGGGTGCTCCGTCGCCAGATCCACCGCGGCGGGAACGCACATGGCAACTGCCAGGAACGTCAGCAACAAGCCGACGATAAAGAAGACCGGTCCAAAATCGATCACGCGGTTCCTGCCGGAAGGGTGGTCAGTCCGGCGGGATGATCGGCCATCACCGGCGGGCTGTCCACCGGGGCGGGGACCGGTCGGTCAGTCTAGTTCTCCCGGGCGCGCCACCGGGACAGCGGCATGATCGGAAGGTCGGGGCGCGGCGCGTCCGGCAGCAGGGCGATGAATTCCAGCGCGTGCCCGTCCGGATCGTCGAAATAGACGCTGGTCGCCGGCATCCAGGTAAGCACGATGGGCTCCTCGATCGGATCGCCGTTGAAATGCGGCGTCAGGCCGGCCTCCCGCAGGGCGCCGACCGAGCGTTCCACGTCCGGCAGGTCGACGGTGAAGGCGATGTGCAGCTTCATGGACATCGGCGCCGTGCCAACGGCCCAGATCCCCAACATGGCGGTCTCAGGTTTGGGTACCCAGAAGAACGCCACGTTCCTGGCCGGGATCACCGTCGCCAGCGGCAGGCCGAGCACGTCGCGGTAGAACGCGATGGACCGGTCCAGATCGCGGACCGTCAGATGCGCTTCGTACAGGCTTCTAATCGGAACGACCATCGGCGGGCCCTCTTTTTAACAAGAATTAGCTTGCAAAATACGAGGACCGCCGATGTCTGGCAAGCGGCTGATTCGGCCCGTCAGGAGGCCTTGTCGATGAGCTGGTAGAATTCGCGGCGCCGGTCCGGGTCTTCCTTGAAGCAGCCCAGCATGCGGGTGGTGACCATGCTGACGCCCGACTTGTGGACGCCGCGGGTGCTCATGCAGTGGTGCTCGGACTCGATCACCACGGCGACGCCCCGGGGCTGCAGCACCGTCTCGATCGCATGGGCGATCTGCGCGGTCAGCCGCTCCTGGATCTGCATGCGCTTGGCATAGGCGTCGATCACCCGGGCGAGCTTGGAGATCCCGACGACCCGGTCGTTCGGGAAGTAGGCCACATGGGCGGTGCCGATGATCGGCAGCATGTGGTGCTCGCAGAAGGATTCGAAGCGGACGTCGCGCAGCAGCACGATCTCGTCATACTCCTCCACCTCCTCGAAGGTCCGGGCCAGGATGTCCGCCGGATCGTAGAGATAGCCCGAGAACAGTTCCTCGTAGGACTTCACCACCCGCTTCGGGGTGTCCTGAAGGCCTTCGCGGTCCGGGTTCTCGCCGACGAACTCGATCAGCGTACGCACGGCGCGCTCCGCCTGTTCGCGCGTCGGGCGGGGACGGGCGGGCGTGACCGTTCCGGCCTCGCTCTCGGCGAGGGCTTGGTCATAAGGGCTCATGCGGGGGGTCCTTTGCTTTTCGGGAGGGGTTATCCCCTTGCCCTGCCACCTTTGGCAGGACTTCGAGGACAGAGCCAGTTGCCGAAATTCGCCTTTCGACGCACGGTTCGAGACTTATACGACGTAGCCGTCGCTTGGATCAAAGCAACCTTCGATCATCGTGATAAAGCATCCGTGATCGCACCGCGACCAGGTCGTCCCGTGGACACCGGTCAGTTGGGACGGTGGGTGTCGTGCGGGCTGTCCAGGGAGAAGGCCGGGATCGCCACGTCGAACAGAGCGCCTTCGGCATCCTCCATGGCGTAGCTGCCGACCATCAGCCCCGACGGGGTGGAGAGCGGACAGCCGCTCGTATACTCGAAATGCTCGCCCGGTCCGAGCAGGGGCTGCTCGCCGACGACGCCCGGTCCCCGGACCTCCTGGGTATGGCCGGTGGCGTCGGTGATCCGCCAGTGGCGGGTACGCAGCCGTACGGTCTCCCGCCCGATATTCTCGATCCGCACCTGATAGGCCCAGACATAGTGGTTCTCCGACGGGCTGGACTGTCCGTCGAGATAGACCGGGGTCACGGTCACCTGGATGTCGCGCGTGGTTTCGCTGTACATCGCCCGCCTCCTCTCGCAAGCCGCCTAAGGTGCCGTCATGCGGGGGGAAAACGCAACATCGCCGGTCACGCGGGGACCAGATCGATGCGAGTTCCGCCCGCCGCGGCGGCATCGTCCGGGTCGTGGGTGACCAGCAGGACCGGCAGCCGGCGCCCGGTCGCGTGGTCGAAGACGAAGCGGCGGATCCGGTCGCGCAGGGCGTGGTCCAGTCGGCTGAACGGCTCGTCCAGCAGCAGGGCGCGCGGCCGCGACAGCAGGGTGCGCATCAGCGCCACCCGGGTGCGCTGGCCGCCCGAGAGAGTCGCCGGGTCGCGGTCCTCGAAGCCGGAGAGCTCGGCCTCCTCCAGCGCCGCGCGGACCAGCGAGCGGCGCTCGGCCGCCGGCAGGCCGGAGGGGACGCCGAACAGCAGGTTGTCGCGCACCGACAGGTGCGGGAACAGCAGGTCGTCCTGGAACAGCAGCCCGATGCCCCGGGCCTCCGGCGGCAGGTCCAGGATCGACTGTCCGCCGATCCGCACCGCCCCGGAGGCGGTCAGGGCGGGATCGAGGAGGCCGGCGATCAGTGACAGCAGCGACGACTTGCCCGATCCGCTGGGGCCCATCACGGCGGCCACGCTGCCGGGGGGCACGGTGAGGGTGAGGGGGGCGAAGAGAGGCCGTCCGGCGACCGACAGCGACACGCTCTCCAGATGGAGCGTGCCCGCCTCCGCCCCCGCCTCAGCCAATCGTGAACCAGTCGCTGGTGATCGACGCGGCGGCGACGCCGGTCAGGGTGACGGTGGCCCCGGTCGACAGGGTCACCACGGCCGCACCGGACACATCGGCGGCGGAGTAGGTGACGTTCGCGGCAATGGACAGCTTGTCCCCATCCGCATAGGTGAAGTCGCTGATCGTGTCGGCGCCCGACCCGACTTGGAGGCCGAAGGTATCGGCCCCCGCTCCGCCCGCCAGCACGTCGTTGCCGAGGTTGCCGGCCAGGAAGTCGGCCCCGGCCCCGCCGGACAGGGTGTCGTTGCCCTGGCCGCCATAAAGGCTGTCGGCATCGGCGTCGCCCCAGATCGCGTCATCGGCGACGTTGCCGTACAGCACATCGGCCCCCGCCCCGCCGCTCAGCACGTCGGCGTCGCGGCCGCCGAAGGCGCGGTCGGCCCCGGCCCCGCCCTGAAGCGTGTCCGCCCCGACATTGCCGTAGAGGACGTCGTTGTCGTCGCCGCCGTTGAGCGAGTCGCCGTCCTGGCCGCCGAACATCACGTCCGCGCCGGCCCCGCCCAGCAGCACGTCGATGCCGGTGTTGCCGTAGAGATAGTCGACACCGTCTCCGCCGTTCAGCGTGTCGGCACCGGCATTGCCCATCAGGGTGTCGTTGCCGGCCCCGCCGCTCATCGTGTCGGCGCCGCGGCCGCCGAAGATCGTGTCGTTGCCCATCCCGCCCAGCAGCAGGTCGTCGCCGACATTGCCGTAGACGATGTCGTTGTCGGCGCCGCCGGACAGGCTGTCATTGCCCTCTCCGCCGACCAGAGTGTCGAGCCCGCCGCCGCCGACGATGATGTCGTCGCCATTGCCGGCGCCACCGGCCAGGCTGTCGTTACCGTTGCCGCCGCTCAGCGTGTCGTCGTCCGGGCCGCCGGTGACCGTGTCGCGGCCCTCCGACAGGGTGACGTTGGCCTTGAGCAGGGTCCCGGTGAAATCGGCCGCCGTGAAGGACACGCCGATCGTGCTGGTGACGGTGAGGGTGACCGTGCCGCTGGTGTTCGAGAGGATCGTCGACGGCAGCGAGATCGCATGGGCCGCGTTCGAGGTGATCGCGATCGTCGAATAGCCGACGATGTTGTTCAGACTCGCGCTGACCAGCGTTCCGGAGGTGATGTTCAGGGTGTCCGTGCCGCCACCGGCGGCGACGCCGCCCAGGTTGGCAACCGTAGTATTCACCGTAGCCATGGCTTCCCCAGTTCTCCGAGATAACGGCTTTTTGCCGAGCCAATAGTCATTCCGAACAAGCAGTTATCATAGATGTCTTGATTTGTCATTAACGGCGGCGATGGTCCTTGCGCCGAGGCGCGACTTGGCGCATGTTCTGGCTCCCGGCGCGGGTGTAGTTCAGTGGTAGAACGACAGCTTCCCAAGTTTAATGGACTGCATTCGAGCTACGCCTGATCCTTCTGGAAAAAATCATTAATTTCAATGATTTATTGTCTTCGTTCTTGTTCGAGTTCCGATATAAAGAGGTTGCGATCAGGGTAAACTACACCTCAACCTCAAACTGAACTACCCCCTGCCCATGGCAGTGGTAGCCCTCTTCGAGATTGTCGGTATTTTGTTCGACCGCCCCTTATGTCGCGCTGGTTGTAAGCCGATCAGGTCCCTCAGCGGGCCTCCGAGTCACTGCCGGCCACCCGCTCGCCCGCGTAGTCGGCCATCAGGTCATAATACTCACTCACCGATCGGTCGGCGCGCATCCGCTCGACGGCTTGTAGGATTTCCGACCGCAGGAGTTGCTCCCGACGCACTTGGGCCGTATAGCGCTGTGTCATTTCCAGAGTCGTGTCGGCCAACAGGATCTGAATCGCCCGATCAGAAAAGCCCAACGCCGCGAGTTCGCAGGACCCCGTCACCCGCAGGCCATGGAACGAGTGCTTGCCCCGCCGTTCGACCTTCGCCTTGGACTCGAAGCCGAGGGCGCGGTTGCGATATGTCGCAAAGTCGCCGCTCGCGGTCTGGGCGAGCGATCGTTGAGTGAGCCGATCCGCTCCGCGGCGTGCCTTCAGGGTCGGCGAGTCCGCCTCAAGCCCCTCAAGACAGTAGGGCTCCCAGATTTCCGGCAGTGGTCGGTGCAGAGCGGACCACAGCGACTTGACGGCCGCACGAACATCGAACAACTCGATCATCGCCTCGCGCAGGTTGATCTGGTTCAGCGCGGAAGGACCCTTAAACGTGATTACGTGATCGGCGGCTTCGCGGACCATGGCGGCAGTCCAGGCCCTGGGCGCGCGCATATGACGCGGCCGCACCAGGATGTAACGATCGTGCAGGCGTAGCTCCCGTAGCGCCCGCAAATCGTCCAGGATCGACTTCCACAGGGGCATCGGACCGGCCTGCTGTCTGTTCTTCGCCGCGACCCAGGTGATCGTCCGGCGGTCGAAATCAATCCAGCTCCACTCCGCCCGGCAAACATCGCCGATCCGCATCAAGCAGAAGCGACCCAGCTGCACAGCGACGCGCCAGGCGAGATTTGGCATGCCGTCCAGCAAGCGCTGAATGTCGTCACCACACCAGTACTGGTTCTGGTAAGGGCTGACCAAAACCGAACCGATCCGGTGCCCTGGCGTATCATTGCGGCCGGGTTTGAGGATCTGCCAATGCAAAAAGCTGAGGCCGCCGATGTGTCGCTGCCCTCGATTGTCGGTCCAAGCAAATTTGCTCGCGGCATACCGCTGCATCAAAGCCAGGACTTTGCAAACACGGCGGACATATCCCGCATCCATGACCGTAAAGACTGTCCCTGTCGGATGCCCGGGTATAGTGCCCTGGCGAATGTGATTGGCAACATGCTCCCAGGTCGCGGTCGTCGCTCCGCAGGGGGCGAGTCGACCATCGGCGTGTCTCTGGAGCGCCTCGGCATCGGCCTTCAGGTGACAGAGCTTCGGGAAGCGTTTGAACAGCGCTTCTGCCGCGCTGTCGAGTTCAGCAAGCGATCCCTCGGTTATGGGTCTGTGACTCTCGCCGCGAAAGGAACGAGCCCAGATCCGGCTCCGAAGATAGAGATCCAGCAGGGATTCGGGCTGAACATCTTTCGCTCGCTGCCGCAAAGGCGCGGGCAGGCGGGCATGTGGCGGATTGTACTCATCCTGTTTGCCCGGCTCCCCAGGTCTCGTAGCGTTAGAGGCCGCCTCTCGGCGCTGCTTGAGACGCTTGGTGCGTGCCGGTACCAGCGCGTCCATTTCTGGCGGGGTGTCGCCATGAGCAGAGATATAGTCGAACACGGCGACGAACTTGACCGGGTCGTCGAACAGCTTGACAGGCACGCCGACGATGAGTGGCTTTCGCCGCCCGTCAGGGGTCAAGGCCCCACTCCGCTTGGATCGAAATGAAAACTGCCAAGTTGCCGGATCGCTTCCCCGCTGGATGATCCAGAGATTGGGCAATAGCGCTTTTGGCTTCGTACCCTTCGACAGCCTCCCCTCGAGATCTATCAGTGTTTTGGCAGCTATCAGTCGCTTTGCCGGCGACCAGCCAGCTTCCTCGCTCAGTGAGCGGGTCGGCTCGTAGATGTTTCCTATTAGACGGCCTGCGGCTGACCGGCACTCTTGAACCACCGACATGAAGCATTCTCCTGACGCGCTCGGTTCCCGGCCAGATCCAGTGCTGAAGATAGATCAGTTAGGCCAGCAGGTTCACCGATTGATCGACGACGAAGTCCTGATCAAGTTGCTCCAGCGATCCCGTTGCATCGCGACCAAGAGCCCATGCGGTCAGCGCGCCGATCGACCAGCGACGATCAGAGCCTATCCGACGATACGGGACTTGGTCGGCAACACAGGACTTGAAGCGGGCCTGGCTGATTCCCAGGCGCTCCGATGCCTCCTTGGCGCTCAGCAGGCGCTGGGGAGCATGATGCATCGCACCGTTGACCTTTGATGCCGGTTCTACGTCGAGCAATGCGTTGCCGCGGATCAGCGTGACTCCCGCGTGCTCGCGGATGGGACCGAAGTCACCCATGCGGGCGGCAGCGATCATTTCCTCCTTTGTCAGATCGAAAAGCGGCGCGACCCGATCCGCACGGTACCAGCGGCCACCCTCGATCTGATCGATCGACGTGACGACCTGCAGGTCTAGCCCAACGATGGACGGGTCGGCGGCTCGCATGAATCTTCAGGTGCAGGTGTCGTCTCAAAAAACAAGCAGGCTTCACATGGGCACCGCAGCGGCCTTGCGCTGCTGCGGTGTCGGGGACTGCTCAATAAAGAGAGGTCTTTGATGTTGGGGACACGAGCTGGTCGATCGGGAGCCCGAAGAAGCCGACGTGATTGAGCCAGATACACGCCCAATCGGTTTCGCTTCGTCCCTCTAGAAGTCGATAAACCGAGTTCTGCGTTTCGACCTGAAATCCCTGCCCCGACCCAAGGCTGGATAAGCTGGCGATCGGAGAGGTCCGAACGCCAAAAGGGAAACGGTTCAGCCCCGCGCCGGACAGGAAAGCGAACTCTTGGATCCACCTGTCGTCCCGATAGCTTTCCAGAACGAAAACCGCCCAGCCGACCACGTCATCCTTGATGGCCCCCGCGTCGACTACCGGCTGGACCGAACAGATCTGCTGAAGGCTGTCTACTCTCAACGGTCCGAGCCGTAGCGGGGTCTCATCATCTAGCGAGAAAAGAATGCAACGATCCATCGGCGCGCCCTCTGGCCAAGAGACCGGAAAGGGCCAAATGCGCGGAATTTTCTCTGACGTAAAAGTCATGGACATCTCCAATGGGTCGTGGATCGATCGATGCTGAAGCACCGGCGCGCGGAGACGCACCGACGGCTCCCAGATAGGTCGACGGAGATGGTAGATTAGAGTGTTTTTTGACGATTTATTTCGATAGGGAAGGTATTCTTGGACGCCGAGCGGCGTCAAGCGTTCATGAGCGCTTTTCGTCAAGAAGGGATGCTAATACTCTGCGGCTCGTTATTGGTGGACGTTCTTGACGTGGTCTCCGAACCCCAGGGTTTGAGCGGGTTTGAGCGCTGTTGACCTTTTCCCATTCGACCGAAATCTGGACGATCTTTGAGCCGCCCGGGGTCACGCCTTGCGATAGATCGGCTCGGGCAGTACCCGGATCGCCAGATCGATCCGCAAGACCCCGCTCGCCTGGAACCAACGCCGCTCCTCAAGCAGGGTGGGGAGGAGTTGGGCTTCGCACTCGGCGCATCGGCGGATCAGCGCCGCCCACTGCTCCTGGCCGAGGCGATCCTCGATCGCCGCGCCCTCGACGGAGACATGAACCATCAGGGCCGGCCCCGTAGCCCCACGCGGCCGCGCCAGGATCGACAGGATGACCTGGTCGGTCGGCGTGAGCAGGGCCGCGGCTTCGCCAGGCAGCATCCAACGAAGCGTGTAAGCGATGCCATGCAAGGTGGGGAGCGCCAAGGCGGTCGCCCACGCAGGCTTAACTGGGACCGACGCTCTCGGATCCGTCGGCGGCGTGAAGCATCCTTCTATGGCCCAAAGGTCCCAGGGCTGGACTGCCCCTCGGATCTCGGCAACCCAGCGCGAGAGGCCGTTGGCTGCGGCCATGTCGAGGTCACCCGGATCCGCACAATAGAGGCGGATCGGGTCCTCGCAGCGCCCGGCCTCATAAGTTAGAGGAGCCGCATCCCGGCCGAGGAATGCGCCGAGAGACGGCAAGTCGACAGGAACCCCCTCAGGGCCGAAGTCGAGGGTGTCAGCGGCGATAAACTGCTTATTCATGGTCAGATCCCTTTTTTGCCGGCAGCGCCCGATGCGCCGCCCCGCAGCAGGCGAGGGGCGGCGCACCGGGGCTGACCCGGCCGGGATCAGCCCGTCAGGGCTTTGGACTCCGATTGCTTCATCAGGGCGAGGGCGTTGCGGGAGGCCAGCAGCGTGCTGGCTCCCTCCAGATACGGCGCGGTTGAACGCTCATCCCGGTGATTGAGGATGACCGAGGCGAGGCGGGCCTCGCTTGTCATTTCCTCAACAACAAAGCGGGCGGCACAATCCCGCAGGCGGTGCGGGGAGAGGGCGACACCGAGCCCCCGCTCGGTCATCTCCCGGACCGCGCCATAGAGCGCCTTCGGGCCGGCGGGCTCTCCACTTTGGACGATCCAGAGCCGATCGTGACCCTTCGCATGAACACTGTGGATCTCGTCAAGGTAACGCCTGAGATACGGCCGCAGGACTGTGGGCACGACGCGTCGGATCGCTGTGCCGGTCTTCTGGTGCTCCTGCGGAAAATCAATCCAGGAGAGATCGACGGCGATGTCGCGCAGCCGGATCGCGGTGAAGGCCTTCAGGCGTTCCGGCAGACAGATCCACAGAGCCAATATCAGCCCGTTACGGTAGCGGCGATACTGAGTCCATGACCCGCAGGACAGATCGGCCCGGTCCATCTCGCCGAGCCCCAAGGCCAGGATTTCCTCGGCGGGCCGTTGCCGGCCCGCCTTCTGCTTTGGAGTGGCCGCAGCCGCTTTCAGCAGAGTGGTCGAGAGGGCTTTCAGCCAGGCAAAGTCTTTGGCGTGGCCGGGCTGCAGGACGATGCTGATAAGTGACAGGCACTGGAGATAGCGCGCTACACTCCGCGGCGCGCAGCCCCGGTCAAGGGCTGCGGCCGCGAAGGACCTTACTCCGGCCGGATCGAGCCCCGGAGGCAGACCTTCCGCCCTGGTGTGCTTGACATATTGGCCGTACACCCAGGCGACCTGTCGGCGGGTCGCCTCGGACCAGGGGCTGTAGCCTGCAATGCGGCCGTCGATCGCAAAGCAGGCGCGCCAGCAGTTCCGGTCCTGCGGCGGCCAGGCCTCGCTCTCCCGAAGGATCCGGAAGGCATGGCCGGCGTGGTCAACAGTTTTGGTCATTTGCGACCTTTCCTTCCTTTTGAAGCAGCAAGCGCCGCCTTCGCCGCGACCGATGAAAGTTTGTGCAGATAGGCCTCGTGAGCCTCCTTTTGCGGGATCTCGGCGTACCACTCCGTCGTTGTCCGCAGGGACGCATGGCCGAGCAGGGTGCTGACCAAAGGAAGCTGGTTCGGGTCCTGCTCGAGAATCAGCAGGCCGACCACGTGGCGGAATGCATGCGGGTTGATCGTGATCCCCGCGATCTTCTCAGCCCTCGCTTTGAGGGTGGTCGAGAAACACCAACCGCTTCGGGGCGACTGCCCTTCTCCTGGAAAGAGCCAGCAGTTATCCGTAGCCGCGCCAACTCGCTTGGCCACTTGCGGTCTGACATGAGTGATGAACAGCCTCAGCAGCTCGGTCGTTTCTGGCGAAAACTCAGCGACCACATCGGTCCGCTCCGTCTTTGTCTCGATAGCCGGCACGTGGAGCCGTGCCGGCCGCTTTCTCGTTGACGGCAGGAAGAGGGTCTGACGGTCGCCGCAGATCCGAAGCGAGCCCGCCAGGTTGGCGCGGCGCATGGGGCACTCCATGAGGATCCGGCAGGTCAGGGCGACGATTGCGTCGACCTGTTCGGTTCGAGTGAGCGGAAGCCCAGCCCGGATCCGTGACAGGATCGGCCTCATCAGCTGCTGCGGGAGCCGGAAGAAGGCCGCCTTGACCGCGTCAGCGCCTTCCCCTTGGAACTGCTCAATGACCCGCCGATGGCGGGGCCCAGTGCGTCGCCGTGATTTTATATAGACGCTTCTGGGCTGGCAGGTTTCCGGATCGAGCACCATACGGTCCACCATCGGGTCGACCGCGGCCCTCATTCTGAGCAGGGCAGCGATCAGTGCGGGATCGCTGTGGGTGGCGCGGGCCAACGCGATCATTGCGGTCGCCTGGCTGGCCAGGGATGAGTTCTTCGGCAGATGGTCTTCGCCTGTCCGAGACGCGCGGCCAATCTGCGCGTCCTCGGTCAGGACAAGCAGCCGCGAGCAGCGATCGATGCTTAGAACGTCGCCGACGGTAGTGATCGACGCGCCGTCTTCGAGCGCCAAGTGCGCGAGTTGAAGCCAGGCACCTCGATATGCGGCGAGTGTCGCCGCGGCATAGCGGGGAACAGACTGCTCAAGATCCTGGTCCAGCAGCGCGAGGAAGCGATTCTTATCGGCCGGCTCTGTCTGTGGCATGCCGCCCGCCGCAGTCCCCTTGAACCGCCGGTGACGATCCTCGAACGCGTTCCAGAGGGTCTGGACCGCCGGGGGAAGGTCCTTGAAGAACTTCCGCTTTGCGATCGCGGCCTCTGGCCGAGCCGGAGCGACAAGGACGATGTCCGGCCAGCCTGGGGCAGACTGAGCAAGCGCGTTCCACCCCGCGCACGCGCGCGCGATCATTCTATGGGGCTTGTCGAGGCCGCGCTGGACCGCCTCCTCCAGGGTCGTTGAGACAAGCAGCGGGTCCACGTCGACGGGTAGGAGATTCAACCTGGCTGCGGTGCGGATCAGGCAATAGGCTTGGGCCACATTGTGGCCGTGGCCGGTAGCTCGCGCGGCCGCCACAAGATCGGCCCAGACTTGCGGCAGAACAACCTTGGCGATACGCCGGTCGAGAATACGGGCGAGTCGCAGAATTCGCGCACGGAAAGAGGCAAACGACTTCGGTGTCATGCCAAGTCCCGCTGCACCGATCCTCTGAATCCGTTGATACAGCGCGCCGCGGGCGACCGGCAGCGACGAGAGCCCTGCCGTCGACTTGAGGAGGTGCTTCGCGAGCCGGCGGGCATCGGCGATGCAGCGCTCCAGGCCGGCGACACTAAGGCCGGTCGCCTTGGCGATGTCGACGACTGCAATAGCGTCGGCCAGCGTGCAGCTCTCGGCCGCAAAACGGCCGGCCAGCCCGGCCGGCAGTCGGTCCAACGACCGCAAGAGACCAGCTGTGGTATCGCTAAGGGTGTCAACTGATGCGCCCTGCTCGAGCCTTGCGAGTTCGGCGGTTACGGCGGATCTGGTCTCCGCGTCGAGGAGTCGATCGAAGATGGCGGCGAGGGTCATGAGGGAGTGGATGTTGCTCATCGGTGTCTCCTGGGAGCGGTTGCGTTCGCTTGTGCGACGCAACCGCTCCCAGGAGAGACCCAGGCTCCTCTTCTTACCGGCGGGCGAGGGATTCGGGGCCGCTTGGCCGGCCTCGACGATCATGGCTTTTCAGCTGCGAGAACAAACGAGTAGGCACTCCGCTCCAGGCGGGTGATTTCCGACGCGGGGACCAGCCAGGCGCGCGCGACCATCTGGGCCGCAAGATCACCCCGACGGATCATTTTTCTGACCGTTGCCGGCCTGCAGTGAAGCAGCGCGGCCACTTCAGAGACGGTGAAAAACCGTGGGTTCTCAGCCATTTCAAGGCCTCCCAACAGTGGTGGACAGACCACCATGCTGACGGGTGCGGAGAGAAAATCTCAACGGGCGCGCATTTTTTTCTTCCGGCCGCCGGCGAGGCTCCTAGCTCTTGATCGAGCAGAAACCACAGCCATAGAGGAGCCCCAAATGGCGCGCAGGCCGCTCCTGACCGACGACACAATCCGCACAATCATCGCCGACGAAGCCAAAAACTGCGGCGTGCGCGGAAAGAAGCTCGCCGTTGACGGGCTCCGCAAAGTCTTGGGCGAAGGGTCACCCGAGGACTCATCGAACCGGAGCGCACGCTGCTCTAAGCAGCAGCGTAAACGGCTACAGGCGGACTTGGCGTGCGACAGACTTAGAAGAGGATCGCGCCACCGTTTGAAGAGCTCCAGCAGCTGATGGCCCGGCAGCCCAGAGGCCCGCGTCAATGTGCCGTCGTCACGCCAGCATAAATTTTGGGCTTCCCCGATCAGACCCAGAGGTCATCTGAGGTAGAGCGTAACCCGCAAGCTGCCACGATCTCGATCCGCTAGCCCAAATGCATTCGCGTTGTAAAACAGCATCGCAAACAAAAATAAAAAAACAAACTCCGCCTACTCTTGTTTTCAACCTTCCCAATCACAGATCTTGAATAGAAGACGAAATATCGCCCCTATAATACTTCTCACCAATTCAACATACATCAGCGCCCTCAGAGTGCGCAAAGGAGAGACTGCATGTCTACACTTCATCAATATCTCTTCAACGAAAACCAGACCCCCGTGGACAACAAGTTCCGAGCGGGCCAGTACTCGTCCCTCGGCGCGGATCTGCCGTTCGAGCAAGTTGGGATTGTTGGCCTCTGCCCGGTCATTGACCGGAGCATCTTCGAAACAAGCGTCGAAGACTTCTGGCGGGAGCGGCTGGAGCAGTTGACAAAATGGAAGACCAACCCGCCGAGACCAGGAACATCTCGCCAATATCGCGGAATAGACGAAGAGATCGACCAATTGAGCGAGCAAATCGCGGAACTTTTGGCTGTCCGAGTCAATGAAACTCCTGCTGCCCTCAAGCAGTTGCGGGTGGCTGACGAGGTGTTCTTGTTTCTGCAAACGGCAATCGGATTCAGTTGCCAAACCTATCTTTCCACTCCCCGAGGCTTGGTTCTCCCCGTTGCTAGCCGTGTAGAATCTCTCGCGCACAGTGGGATCATCTTTCGTGAAGGATCATGCTGGACAGCCCGGACGCTCAACTCACCGGACATCATTCAAGCCCTCACAGCCAAAAGCCACAAAGTAACATCATTGGAGGATTATATAGTTAAAACAAACAACGTCAGGGCCGTAAGAGGGCAATCCATAAAGCGACTAGTCGATATTTACGCCGTAGAATGGTACTGGCAGTATTTTATGCGAGAGAGTCTGCCTGGGGACTATTTGTGTATTTAGTATCTAGTTGACATGAGCCCCACGTTTCCTCCGGCTATTGGTAGAGCCCGGGCATCGATTGATGGCTTGTTGTTGATGGGATGGCAAGCAGGTGCAGGGCATGCCCTGCACCTGCTTGCGCGGCGATCTCGGATGGGGTTCTGCCGCCCAGGCTCGAGTGCGGCCTGACAGTGTTGTAGTCCTGGAGTGCTCCCGAACCTGCCCCCAGCCGTGGCTAGAGTTTTGGGGCTTCGGTCAGCATCACGGGCTGGCAGCGTGTGCTGATTTCATGAGCGCTGCCGGGACCTTGTTCCCGATTGCGATATGCGGCCGCATATCGCTGCAATGCTGGAAGCTCTCGAAGGCCTGCATGCGGCGGAGCAGGCGCTACCGAGCGTGCGAGACATTCTATTAGAGGCAGTGTCGCGCACTAGGCTGTGCGCAATAATGCTCCATTATCGCGCACTTGGGAGAATGGCAGCCGCGTCGGCGAAACGAGCCGAAATCGGCCCGAAAAGCATCAGGTAGCCGGGCAGAGGGGCAGGGGAGGGGGCACTGCGTTCCTAGACAAGCGACCCTCGGCCCCCAATCCTATGGCAGGAGATCCTGGATGAATCGCCCTAGCATCATAAGTATGATGCAGAGGGTATCCGTTGAGAGGTGTCGCCATGCCTGCCGTCGAGCGAATGACCATCACCATGCCAACCGAGCTTGCCGATGTTCTCCGACAGACCGTCGCCGGCGGCGAGTACGCCTCGGCCAGCGAGGTTGTGCGCGAGGCGCTGCGGGAATGGACCCGCAACCGTGATGAGGAACGCCGCGACCTGGAGGCTCTGCGATCGGCGATCAAGAAGGGGCTGGATAGTGGACCAGGTATCCCGGCCGATGAGGTGCTGGCAGAACTGCGCGCGCGCTACGCCGCAAAGGCCTGATCGTGCATGGCCTGGTGGTTCTGCCCGCAGCGCGGGGCGATCTGCTTGAGATCGGCGACTTCATCGCCCAGGACAATCCACAGCGTGCCGCGTCTTACATCGACGAGCTGGAACAGCGGCTGACCCAGATCGCGGAACGTCCAGGCAGCTATCCCTTGCGAGACGACCTGCACGTAGGCCTCAGGTCGGCGCGTCACGGACCGTATTTGATCTTCTTCGTCGAACGCGGAGACGAGATACAGATCGTCCGAGTGCTTCATGGAGCCAGGAACCTGGCACGGCTCCTGGGGTAGCGGTAATCGGCTGCTCTGGGTGGGAAGCGGAAGCTCGTCGGGCGAAGCACGAGCAGGAGCGGCGTTTGAAGAGCGGTCATACGCTGTTAACCGCTTTGTGGACGCTAAGCTAACTGTTCCGGTGTTGCGGGAACGGGAAGGCTGCTGGCAGCGATCCTCTTGAACATCGCCGCATTTCGGATGTTTCGGATATTGCGTTTATTGCATTTGAGTGCCATATGTAGGCCCACACCCCGGACGCGATGGAGCAAACGATGGCAGACCTACTGGAGAAGCAAGAGGCGGTACTCCCATCGAAAGAGGATGCGGAGCTTGCGGCTGAATCTAGTCGGATTCTGGCAAAGGCGCGTGGAGAGAATTCTCTGCGAGTTCGGCTAAATGAGCACGAAGAACTGACTCTACCAAAGTCAGTAACGCATCTGCTTTATCATATACTTACCGAAATGTCTCACGGGAATGCTGTGACGATTATTCCTGTGCATGCAGAGCTGACAACTCAAGAGGCGGCAGACCACCTAAACGTATCTCGCCCATATTTGATAAAGCTCTTAGAGGCGGGAGAAATCGCATACCATATGGTTGGCACTCACCGCCGGATAAGATTTGATGACCTAGACGCATACAAGAAAGCGAAACAGGCGCATTCCAGATCCGCTCTGGATGAACTTGCTCAGCAGGCGCAAGAACTCGACATGGGGTACTAGTGTCAAAATTTACAGTCTTGTTCGATGCATGCGTCCTGTACCCAGCTCCGCTACGAGATCTGCTTGTACAATTAGCGACTACCGAGCTGTTCCGAGCTAAGTGGACGGAGGAGATTCACGAAGAGTGGGTCTCCTCCGTCTTAGAAAAACGGCAGGATCTCAGTAGAGATCAGCTTGAGAGAACAAAATACCTCATGAACGCCGCCGTATTAGATTGCGTTGTAGAGGGATATGAATACATTATTCCGACACTCAGCCTGCCCGATAAAGATGACCGGCATGTTCTGGCCGCTGCAATACACGGAAAATGCGATGCGATAGTAACGTTCAATAAGAAAGATTTTCCTGTATCTGAGATATCTAAATATAATATCGAAATAATTCATCCAGATGATTTTGTAAGCTATCAATTCGATCTTGATAAAGCGGCTTCTTTAAATTCAGTCCAAGCGTGTCGCAAGCGACTTAGTAGCCCATCTGTCAATGCGGACAACTATCTTGAGACATTGCTTCGGCAATCATTAACAAAAACAGTTTCGGTTTTGCGACCATACTCAAAAATTATCTAATCTGTACGGGAGTTACCGGTGTTATCGTCGTGAACTGCAGATATTTGCGCTTCCGCGCTTGTTACCGCTCGAACGCGCGTCTGACCTTATCTTCGATTTGCACTAGCTGCGGGCGGGATGCGACCGTATGGGAATCGCCATGAGATAGATTACCTGCTCCAAAGCAGACAGTGGATCCCACCTCAACTTTGTCCGGGGCAGCCTTGCCGATGCTGGTCGCAGCGGTGGAGGACGATCTTACCCGCCGTATTCAGACCCTTTGTCCAGGACCGGTCGGTCCAGTAGTGCCCCTGTATCGACGCAGGCGGGCCGCTCGCGTCGAGCGGAATCACTATGAGGCCAGCTCCCCAGTGGCTCCGCTCGTCAGTGCCGCTATGGCTCGGGTTCCGTTGTTCATAGAGGTAGGCAACCCTGGCCAAATGGTCCTCGGCGTGTCGTTCAAGTCGGATTGCTCGGGTCCACGATGTTCCAATCTGAGAGGTAACCCGGATCGAACATCTGAAAATTCCTTGCTCGATCGTGACCTGGATCGGTGTGCCCGGTCTGTTAGCTGCTAGCCCATCGATCGGTCCCGGCCGGCCGAGATCAGGATCCCAGTTTGAATGAACTTCTCCCGTCCATCGACCGCGGATATCGGGAAATATCAGTTGGTTCGCCTTGGGGAAGATACGCCAAACCCAGTACCACCGGCTCAATACTGCGACCGCCAAAAAAAGTAGCACCGTCAGCAGTGTGCTGGTGGTGCGAAAGAGGTCGATTGGGGAATGCGGATCCGCGCCTGTCCATGAAAGATACAGATACGCCAACCCCAACGACACGATACCGGCGCTGGCGACGATCCGCATTCGCGCAATGGGACTCAGTAGCTGGTACATCTCCAAATATTGAGTTTGAGTTGCGAAAAATTCAATATATTATACCACATATTGTGATCGTATATTCTGGAGATAGGAAATGGCTTTCTCAGCGAGCCCGGCCATTCAATCGGAAGCGGTAAGGCCGCGTCTGAACCTGCATCCGCTGTTTTTCGGAGCGAGGAACGCGGCTGGCTTTCTCAAGAACCTCGATATCACGCCCGAGCAGGACCGCACTCTTTTGGACGCCAGGAAACAGATACGACGAGAGCTTCGTCGGCTATCTGCCCAGCCCCATTCTCTCGGTCTGGACCGCAATCTGGTGTTCGATCACCGCGCCCGCTCTGTGCGAAAGCGTCTCGACGACACTACGTTCCGTCCACGCTTCCTTACCCAGGGAAGCTATGCCTACAGGACGTTGAACGCTCCCTGTCGGAAGGGACAGTCAATTGATCTCGACGACGGGATCTACTTCCCGATGAGCTTCATTGATACGGTCAACCCCGAACTGGCGTCTCGCGCCGTTTTCGAGTTGATCGAACGCGCTCTGGAATCCATTTGCCGGCAGAACCAATGGACGATTGAACGCAAGCCGACCTGCGTGCGCATCCATCTCGATGCTGTGCGCACCATTCATATCGACCTACCGATCTACGCCATCCCAGACATTGAGTTCGACCGGCTCGAGAAGGCCCTCGCACAGGCGTTTGGCACTCTGCAGATCGCCCAGATGCAGATGAGAGAGGCGATTTCGGGGATCGATAGATCCGCCCTGATTGACTCGAGCCGCGTGATGCTGGCTCACCGCGAACTCGGCTGGATTCCGTCTGACCCGCAGCGGATGAACGATTGGGTAAAGGCCCAGATCGCATTGCATGGGGAGGGATTGCGTCGGGTCTGGCGGTACCTGAAAGCATGGCGCGATTTTCAGTGGCAGGACAGCAAGCTCGCCTCCATCCACCTGATGGCAGCGGTGTCGCAATTGTACGATGAGCACAACGACCCCTCAGCACCCGGCCCGAGAGATGACCTGGACGTCGCTTTCGTCGCGGGGAGGCTTGTCCGCATCATGGCTCGCCAGGTCACGAACCCGGTCAACCCGAATCAGTCTTTCCAGCCATTGGTCGACGACTTCGGAAACGATCTCCTGTTGCGGCTCGATCAACTGGACGTGGAAATGTACGCCGCCATCTATGAGACCGGACACCGCGGGGTTGCTATTCGCAAGCTTATTGCCCAGTTCGGCAACCGGGTTCCTAAAGACGAAACGATGGTGATCGGCGCACTCAGCGCGCCAGCGCCGATCCCCCGGTCCGACCTGGGCACTGTCGCGGCCATGAGCGCTATCCCGATGGTCGGCAAGGCGACCGCAGGCTGACTCCAATGGCGGATCCCGAAGCGTCCGCCCTTCGAGCGATCCACGCCACACTCCGGTATAGGGGCTATCGTCGGCTCTCGGGGCAAACCAACCATGCCTGGGAGGGTACCGAACTGGTCGAAGGGCGCGACATCGGTTTGGTCGTGCACGTCGAGGATCTGTATTTCGCCAGACTGCCAGTCATCGCCTTGAAAGAGCCAGGGACGACGATCCGGGCTCACGTCTTGCGTGGTGGTGCGATCTGCTACGCGGCCGACGCCTCTTTGGTGCTCGATCCCAGCAATCCCGGCGGATCCATCCTTCGGTGTATCGAACAAGTGAGGCAAACACTGGCGAGATCGGGCTCTGAGGCCAATGCGGAGATACGGGCGGAGTTCGCAACCTATTGGAATGGGGACTCCGTACTGACCGATCTGGAGGAGGGCGGCGAGGCCTATCTGTATGGTGTTCCTCGGAACGACTCTATCATGCTCGAATTGGTCGCGACGTCTTCCGACCTGCCGGAATTTCTTGCAAGCCGGTACGGAACGTCGGCGCAGCAGATCACGCGCGTTCGTGTGCTGCACCTTGACGTCGATCTTGACATAAGGGGCGAGGCTTTCCCGCCGGAAACGCTTGAGGAGGCTTGTGACTGGCTTCGTGCGGTCGCCCCGGACAAGGTCGACATATTTCTACGCAGCCTTCTCGATCACGACGCGCCACGAACCACTTTTCTCGCCGGTCGAAACGCGACCGTCGGCGTAGCAGTCGACCTCCCGCCTGACATCAAGAGAATGCGAGGGCCCGGCTTCAGAGACGACGCTTGGCGGAACGAAGCTCGAAGGCGCGCAAGCGAAGTTGCAATCCGACGATATACCTGCCGCCGCTGCGATAGGGCTTATCGGCTCGAACGGAACCTCTACATGCAGAAGCCGCTCGCTGGGCGCCGGATCGCCTTGATCGGATGCGGCGCCATCGGTGGTTATCTCGCCCAGGGCATCGCGCGCTCTGGTGCAGGCACAGGCCCGCAAGGTGCGCTTGACCTGTACGATCCTGACAAGCTTTTACCAGACAACCTTGGCCGCCATCTGCTGGGCATAGAGGACCTGCTTCAAGCGAAGGCCGATCGAGTCGCGGCTCGGCTGCGATCCGAAGCACCGAGACTGACAATAGACTCTTATGTGACCGACGCGCTCGGCCGGATATCGCAGATGAGTGGATACGACCTGATCGTCGAAGCTACAGGTGAGGAACGGGTCGCCCTCGCCCTAAACGAGCGCGCTCAGCAGGAACGACGAGCTGGCCGGATCTTCCCGCCTATCCTCCACTGCTGGCTCACTGGGAACGGCGCCGCAGCTCAGACATTTCTGAATCGCGTCGACGATAAGGCCTGCCTGCGCTGCCTGCGCCCAGACTTGGCCCAGCGAGGGCGCTACTGGCCATTGAAGCCAAAGGTGGATCAGGAACTTCGGGTACCCGCGGACGGCTGCGGCGGTTCTTACGTCCCTTATGCAGTATCGGCACCGATGATTGCGGCAGGTCTGGCCGTTGAAGCGATCCTCGATTGGGCGAAAGGCGATCCGCGGCCGACGTTGCGGACATTGAACATCGACCAGAGCCGCACGGAGCACCACAAGAATGTAAGCCCCTCAAGACATCCGGCATGCCCGGCTTGTGGTGACGGAGGCCCTCTGACATTGTAGCCAGTAATTGTCGCTACCTTATCCGGCGAGCACTCCTATAACGATACTAACGGGCCGGCCGAACTCGGTTGCAATGCTAAGCCGCGCGGTTTGGCTGTCTCCTGTCTGGCGATAGATTTTACTCGATGTTTGAGGGGTGTCTGAGACTTCCGCATGGACGCTCGAGCGACACTGATCGTCCGTTGTGTCAGATGTTGCCTGAATGGCTGAGTTTGAATGTGAGCATGGCGCAGGTCACGAGGTGGTGGGATAGTTCGTCTCTTCCCGCTATACCGCAGGGCGAGTTCCGCAATGAATATTGACAAATCCGTTCTTCAAAACCCGCAGGCGGCTGGCTTTCAAACAATTATTTTTCAGGGAACTGCAAATGAAAACACCGCAAAATTGATGATTCCATTGATTAATCGCGCTATTTCTGAGGAAAAAAAAGGAATTTGGATGAGTATACACTGTACTGGGGGGCGCCTGGATCGGCTCGTGCTATACACGAGTATCTTGGATCGACCGGCTTTCCTGCTATTTCGCATGTGGTCGAGACGTTCTCGGAAGGTGCATCCCTTGCGGCGGCATTTCCTCATCGCACTATAGCGCCGACAGGTAAGATCGGTTTCCATCAAGCTGGTATGAACATCGCAGAAGGTAATTATGCTGAGGCGAAATTGTCTGACCTGCTTCAGCAGGTCAAAGGTCACAACCGTGCGATGATCAATCATCTGTGCTTAAGTCTTGGATTTTCCACTGAAGTGGTCCGGCCTTGGGTCTACGATGGCGCCGTGTTTGTAGGCAATGAGGCGAAGAACGCAGGAATTGTTCATGAAGTTCTTACGCCACATCATGCCCGACCAAACGACCACTGGATCGCTTAATTTCCAAAGTAGATCCAATAGACTGTTCGCAATAAGCACTCAGATGCCTGTACCGCGAAGTACGACGGCCTTGCACGCCAGCAGTTGGTCGACGAAACGAACCTGCATCGATGAATCCGTACTCCGCTCGCTGAGGCCGCTGACCTGAGCCCAGCAATCTCTTCCAAGAACGAGTTAGATTCTTCTCAGTGCGAACGCCATTCCAATGACCGCTCTTGGGCGGGCGTCCCTTTGAGTTCGAACGGCCCCTATGGGTCGTCACTAATTTAAGCTGCTGATTTTGTTGTGATGAGCATTCTGCGGATTAAGTGATTTCGGCAGAATTCAGAGAGGATTGTCTCTGTCAGCAGGCCGAAAGGTCAGGGGGAGGCTTGTTCGACGCTACGTGGGGCAGGCCTTTCATCGCAATTCCTTCGACCTACTCAATGACATTGGCTGAGGGCCAACGTATGCGGACTGAAGCACGCCAGGAACACCTTCAGACTACCGGTTTGACTCGTTGGATTGGACCGCAGCCGTCGGCAACACCGCCTTTCGAACAAATTGATGACCCAGCCGCGGTACCGTTTCAGTGCCCCGTGAAGGATGGCTTGCGCTTCTCCATGAAGGCGGCCCGGCCTTCCTTGTAGTCGGCGCTGTTGAAGCACCGGTCCACCATTGCCTGGATCGCCGCCGCGTCGATATCCGCCGGCACCTTGGCGAGCTCGTCGATGGTCAGCTTGGACGCCTCCATCGATAATGGTGCGTTCTGGGCAATCTCGGCACACATCACCCGGACCGTGTCCTCCAGGTCTTTGGGCGCGACAACCTCGTTGATCAGCCCCATATCCAACGCCTGTTCGGCAGAGTACCGGCGCGCGGTGAACAGGATCTCCTTCGCTTTGGACGGGCCGACAAGGCGCACCAGCCGTAGCAGGTTGACAGTGTCATAGGCGATCCCGAGCCGGGCGGCGGGAATGCCGAAGGTCGAGCCCTCGGCGGCAATGCGGATATCGGCAGTCATCGCAATCCCGAGGCCGCCACCCATGCAGAAGCCGCGGATCATCGCGATGACCGGTTTCCTCAGGTCGAGGATGAGCTGCCGCGCGTCGCGCGAGATCTTGGCGTAGCGGTCGGCGGCGTCGGCATCGGCCCGGTTCTTGTCGAACTGGGAGATGTCCGCACCAGCGGTGAAGGCCTGGTCGCCGGCGCCGGTCATCACAACCGAACGGACATCGACGCTGTGGGCGAAGGCGGTGATCGCCCGCGAAATGCCCTCCCACATCTCCAGTGAGATCGCATTGCGTCGCTCCGGCTGGTTGATGGTCAGCCAGCCGGTCGCGTCCCGGATCTCGGCGAGAATCTTCTCGGTGCCGGTGTCAACCATGGGGTCTTCTCCTCTCTAGACGGTGCCGGAGGCGCGCAGCGCCTTGATCTCGTCGTCGGAATATCCCGCTTGGCGCAGGACCTCGTCCGTATGGGCGCCGAGGGCGGGCGTGCCGCTTCGCATCCGGCTCGGCGTACGGGACATCTTCACTGCCTGACCGACCACGCGAAGGGTCTGTCCGTCGGCGGCAGTCACCTCCGGGTCCATGGCGAGGCTTTTGACCTGGGGGTCGGCGAAGGTCTGGTCCACAGCGTAGATCGGACCCGCGGGCACCCCCGCCTCGGCAAGCATGTCGATCCAGTGCTGCGTGGTCCGGGTTTGCGTGCGCGCCTCGATTTCGGCGTTCAGGGCATCACGGTTGGTCAACCGGTCCGTCGGATCGGCGAAGTCAGGGTGATCGT